>SHVS01000003.1 GCA_009694135.1 Alphaproteobacteria bacterium | reverse complement strand
CCCCTTGCGCGGCTTCCGATCGAGCAAACTGTACTTGCCGAATGGCGCCCACCTGTTCGCGTCGCGCCGCACCTATCGGCTCGCCTATGCCAGCCAAAGCGCGGACGTCATCGGGCGCTTGGACGGTCGCTTGCGGCGTCTCTATCGACGGCTTGGGGCACGCTATGACTTCCCCGGCGCGCCGATCCCGCCACGGCCGAGGCACATGCGGATCACGACTTATTCGGCGCTGGTGGCCGCGATCCGCGACGTGTCGAGGATGGAGGATGCAGCCGCTTCGGAGCATTTTCTCGCGCTCGCAGCCCGTAGCGGCTGGCTCGGCAAGGATTGAGCTTCCGAGGAAGCCTATTCTCCCTAGGATGCTACCTAAATCTGGGTGCCATTTCGGCTAAGTGCTGGCGTCCCCAACGGGATTCGAACCCGTGTTACCACCTTGAAAGGGTGGTGTCCTAGGCCTCTAGACGATAGGGACGCAAAGGCATGTCGCTCGGCGCCACATAGCCGAGGATGCGCGGCGAAATCAACCCTAACGACAGGTGACGCACGGCCAGCCTGTGCCCCGCGGGCGGGGCCGCCGGGCTGCGGAGCAGCCGGCAATCGTCGCCAATGAAGCATCGGCGAGGCCTGGGGACACGATATCTCGAATTACCGATAATAATAAACTGAAATACAATTCAATTTACACTGACATTATATTCATAAGAGCTTACATTTTATTCCTATCCTATGTGATAATATCTCGCACAGTGTAACAATATTCTCACACAGCATAACAATACCGCGGCTTCTGTCGGCTGCCTAGGGACGGAAGACCCCCATGACTCCGGATATCGTTGCGGGACTGGGCGGCCTACGCATCATGGTCATCGACGATGACTCGGTGATGCGCGGCATTTTGCGACGCATGTTGCACCAAGGCGGCATCCAGGATGTGGAGACCGTCGCCGGCGGCGAGCAAGCCTTGCCGCAGCTCGAAGGGGCGCAGCGTGTCCCGGATGTCATCCTGTGCGATCTGTACATGAAGGGCATGGACGGGCTCTATTTCTGCAACAAGGCCCGCCGTTCCGATCGAGACTCCATCCGCACCGTGCCGATCATGATCTTAACCGCCGAGCATACCGAGATGGTGCATGAGGTGGGGCGCCAGATCGGCGTCTCGCAAGTGCTGACCAAGCCGATTTCGACCAATGAGCTTTTGGCGGCGATCGGGCGGGTTCTCGGCTTCGTCCTGGCGGCGCCGAACATCGAGGCTTCGGCATTCCGTCAGGGCAAGGCCGTCTAGGGCCGCTCATGCGGCCTTACGGCCAGGCGGCGTCGTCGATAAACAGCTGCAAACGCTCGCGCCCTTGCCAGACTTCGCTCCGCAGCCGCCCGGCGACATGCAGCGGCCGGCCGCCGCCCGCGAGCAGCGCCTGACCGAGCGGCTGGTCGGCGGCGCGGAAGGCGATGGCGGTCAAACGCCCGGCGTCGTCGTCCGCCAGCACGCAGCGCACATGCCCGCTCCCCACCGTATCCGCCTTGACCACGCGCTGGGCCGCGAAGGCAAAGCGCGGCTCCGGGTTGCCGATGCCGAAAGGTTCGAGCCGCTTGAGCGAGGCCGCCAGCGCCGCATCGGCGCCGCGCCCTGATAGGGCGCCATCGAGTCGCAGCGTGGGCCCAACCGCATTGCGCTCGGCCTCGGCTGAGATGCGCCCGGCCAGAAACGCGCGCAAGGCGTCGAGCCGCGCCCTCTCCAGCGTGAAACCGCCGGCCATGCGATGCCCGCCGCCCGAGCGCAACAGCCCCGCCGCGCGCGCCGCCTGCAGCGCCCCGCCGACATCGATGCCCTCGACCGAGCGCGCCGAACCGCGTCCCCAATCGCCCTCGAAGGCGATCACGAAGGCCGGGCGCTGGAAGCGCTCGACCAAGCGGCTGGCGACGATGCCCACGACCCCGGCGTGCCAAGTCTCACCGGCGACAAGCACGATCGGCCCCGGCGACCGCGTGGCGGCGACTGCGGCTTCGGCCAGCGCGTCCTGTTCGAGCCGGCGGCGCTCGCCGTTGAGTTCGTCCAGGCGCAGCGCCAGCGCCCGCGCTTCGCCCGGATCGGTGGTCAAAAGCAGCCGCGCGCCGAGATTGGACTCGCCCACGCGCCCGCCGGCATTGACCCGCGGCCCAAGCTGAAAGCCCAGATGATGCGGCTCGATCTCGCCGGTGATGCCGGCGACCTCGATCAGCGCCGATAGCCCGAGCGAGGGTTTGGCGGCGATTATCTTCAGCCCCTGCACGACCAGCGCGCGGTTCACTCCAGTCAAGGGCACCATGTCGCACACGGTCCCCAGCGCCACGACATCGAGCAGGGCGCGTAAATCCGGTTCGCTGCGCGCGCCGAACCAGCCCGCCCGACGCAGCGTGCGGTTGGTGGCGATCGCCAGCAGGAAGGCGACGCCGACGGCGGCGAGCTGGCCCTGGCCGCTGGTCTCGTCGCGCCGGTTGGGATTGACGATCGCATGCGCGCGCGGGAGCGCGTCTTCCGGCAGGTGATGATCGACGACGACCACGTCGAGCCCGGCCTCGGCCGCGGCGGCCAGCGCGTCATGCGCGGCGATGCCGCAATCGACCGTAACCACCAGCCTGATGCCTTCGGCGTGCAGGCGCAACAGAGCCGCCGCGTTCGGCCCATAGCCTTCGCTCAGCCGGTCGGGGACATAGATGCGCGCCGGAGAATCAAGCGCGGCCAGGAACCGTGCCAGCACGGCGGTGGCGGTCGCGCCATCCACGTCGTAGTCGGCGAAGATCGCGATCTTCTCCTGGTCGCGTATGGCGCGCGCCAAGCGGTCGGCGGCGCGGTCCATGTCCGCCAGCAGGCTCGGATCTGGCAGAAACGCCTTGAGCGTTGGGTCGAGAAACGCCGGCACTTGGGCGGTTTCGATGCCGCGCGCCAGGAGCACGCGCGCTAGCGCCTGCGGCAGCCCAAGCTCGCGCGCCATGGCGACGGACTCGGCGTTGTCGGGCGTCGCGCGCATCAGCCAGAGTTTGCCGGCGAGCGAGCGCGCGACACCCAACACCGGGCGTGAATCGTCGTGGCGAATTGTTGGGGGCGTGCTGATGGGCGCGTCCACGAGCGGGCCTAAAGCGACTCGATGCGAATCATATGCGGCGGCTCGGCAATCGCGTCGAGACGGCCGATGGCGGCGAGAGCCCGGCGCATGGCGGCTTCCTGGCATTCATGCGTGGTCATCACCACCGGCACCGATCCGGTGCGCGCGCGCGCGCGCTGGAGCATGGATTCGATCGACACCCGCTCGTCGCGGAAACAGGCGGTGACATCGGCCATTACGCCCGGCCGGTCATGGACCATGAGCCGGATATAATAGGCGCCGCGATGCAGCTCCATCGCCGCCGCCGGTAGCGCCCGCCGGTCGGATTCCCGCACGCCGAAGGGCGGCGCGAAACGCCCGCGCGCGATGTCGATCAGATCGGCGACCACGGCCGAAGCGGTCGGCCCGCCACCGGCGCCGGCGCCTTGATAAACCGTATCGCCGGCGAAGTTACCGCTCGCCACAACGGCGTTGGTGACGCCCTCGACATGGGCGATCGGGGTGCCGATCTCGACCATGCAGGGGTGGACGCGCTGCTCCAGCCCGTCTTCGGTCAGCTGCGCCGAACCGACCAGCTTGATCCGG
Organism: Alphaproteobacteria bacterium; assembly: GCA_009694135.1. Classification (GTDB taxonomy): domain Bacteria; phylum Pseudomonadota; class Alphaproteobacteria; order UBA6615; family UBA6615; genus SHVS01. The sequence goes on along the minus strand of SHVS01000003.1, from coordinate 95,117 downwards.
TAGCCGAGCTCCTCGGCATAGGCGATGTCCATCGGGGTGATCGCGCGCACGCCTTCGATATAGACGCGCTCGAAATCGATCGGCGTCGCGAAGGCCAGCGCGGCCAGCAGCGACAGTTTATGCGCGGCATCGATCCCGTCGACATCCATGCTCGGATCGGCCTCGGCATAGCCGAGCTTTTGCGCGTCTTTCAGGATCTCATCGAAGCTGCGCCCGGTCTTGCGCATCGTCGTGAGGATGTAATTGCACGTCCCGTTGAGGATGCCATAGACGCGCGTGATCTTATTCGCGGCCAAGCCTTCGCGCAGCGCCTTGATGATCGGTATCCCGCCCGCGACCGCCGCTTCATAGGACAGGGCGCAGCCGTTTTTCTCCGCCAGCGCCGCCAGCGCGTTGGCGTGCCGCGCCAATAACGCCTTGTTGGCGGTCACCAGATGCCGCTTGCCGCCGAGCGCCGCTTCGCACACCGCGCGCGCGATGCCCTCGGCGCCGCCGATCAGCTCGACGACGACATCGGCCTCAGCCGCGCGCGCCATATCGACCGCATTGTCGAACCAGCGCGCCTGCCCGAGCCCCAATTCCTGCGCGCGTTGTCTCTCCAGCGCCGAAACGGCGACTACCTCCAGCGCTCGACCGGCGCGAGTGGCGATCACCGAGGCATTTTCGATCAGCAGCTTGGCGCAGCCGCCGCCGACGGTGCCGAGCCCGGCGAGAGCGATTTTGAGCGCGCTCAAGGGACCACGACCTTGGCGGCTGATTTACGTTTCGGTCTTGGCGCGGGCCGGACCGGGCTGGACTCCCCGGCGCTAGGCTGGCCCATGCTCGAGTCGGCGCGAGCAAGGAAATCGCGGATATTGCGCACGGCTTGGCGGATGCGCTGCTTGTTCTCGACCAGCGCGATGCGTACGAAACCGGCGCCGTGCTCGCCGAAGCCCTCACCGGGCGAGACCGCGACCTGCGCGTGTTCGAGCAATAGCTTGGAAAACACCAAGCTGCCGACATCGCGGAATTTTTCCGGCACTTGCGCCCAGGCGAACATGGTCGCCGGCGGCGAGGGGACTTTCCAGCCGGCACGGTTGAGCCCGTCGATCAGCACGTCGCGCCGCTCGCGATAGATCGTGCGCGCCTCCTCGACGCAGTCCTGCGGCCCGTTCAAGGCCGCCGTCGCCGCCACCTGGATCGGCGTGAAGGCGCCGTAATCGAGGTAGCTCTTGACCCGCGCCAGCGCGCCGATCAGCCGCGCATTGCCGGCGGCGAAGCCCATGCGCCATCCGGGCATCGAATAGGTCTTGGACAGCGAGGTGAATTCGACCGCGATTTCTTTCGCGCCCTTGATCTGCAGGATCGATGGCGGCGGCACGCCGTCGAAATAGATCTCGCCATAGGCCAAATCGGACAGGATGTAGATGCCGCGCTTGCGGCAGAATTCGACCACCCGTCCGTAGAAGTCGAGATCGGCGGTCAGCGCCGTCGGATTGGCCGGGTAGTTGAGCACCAGCGCCGTCGGACGCGGCACCGAATGATCGGCGGCGCGCTCGATCGCCTTGAGCATGGTTTCGTCCGGGGTGACCGGGATGTCGCGCACCGATCCGCCGGCGATAATGAAGCCGAAGGCGTGAATCGGGTATGACGGATTGGGCACCAGCACCACATCGCCCGGGCTGGAGATCGCTTGCGCCAGATTGGCCAAGCCTTCCTTCGAACCCAGCGTCGCGATCACCTCGCGTTCCGGGTCGAGATCGACGCCGAAGCGGCGCGCGTAATAGCCCGCCAGCGCCTTGCGCAGCCCGGGGATGCCGCGCGAGGCCGAATAGCGGTGGGTGCGCGGGTCGCGCACGCATTCGATCAGCTTCTCGACAATATGCGGCGGTGTCGGCAAATCCGGATTGCCCATGCCAAGGTCGATGATGTCCTCGCCGCGGGCGCGCGCCTTCGCCTTCATCGCGTTGACTTCGGCGAAGACATAGGGCGGCAGGCGCTTGATGCGATAAAAATCGTCTGTCGGAAGCGGCATGGGCTCTCTCGACCGGCTCGTGTTCGGGGCCGCAGGCGGGCGGCCCATCGTTTTACGTCGTGCTATTAACGAATCAGGTAGACGACCGCGCGGCGATTGGCCAATTCGCCGGCCCGCGTCGTCTCGGCATACAGCAACCCGCTGGCGCCCTTGCCCTCGACATCGATCTTGGCGGCGTCGATCCCAAGGCGCACCAGCGCGCGCGCGATGGCCGTCCCGCGATCGATCGAGGTGCGCAGATTGGTCGCCGCTTGCGCCGCCGTATCCGGCGCACGCCCGCGCGAGGCGTGGCCGACGATGCGGATCGTCCCGCCAATGCTCTTATGCAGTGCGACCACTTGCCGCAAAATATCGATATCCTGCGCCCGCAAATCATCGCCATTGGCGTCGAACTGTATGGTGGCAACTTCAAGCGCGGCAGCCTCCGCCTGAGGCGGCGGCAGCGCCGCGACTTGAGCCGGAGGAGCCGCCGGGGCGGCGGCCGGAGCGGGCTTGGCGGCGGCGGCCGCTGGCGCTGGGGCGACGGGAACCGGGGCGGCGGCTTGCTGTGCTGGCGCCGGCTGAGCCGGGGCGGCCGCTGGCGCCGGAGCCGCCTGGGTCACTGGCGCCGCTGGCCGGGCCACAGGAGAGGGAGCGGCGGCCGGGGTCACCGTGGCCGGCGGCCCGTCGAGATTGAGCCGGCGGATAGCGTCGGCCGTGTAGCGCGCATTCTCGCGATCGGCCACCAAGCCTTCGGCCAGTTTCTGATTGGCGTCCGGCCGGGTCGGCGCCGGTCGGGCCGGGACATTAGCGAGGTTGGGGGTCGTGGCCGTGGGGGGGATCGCCGCTTCGCCGCGCGCGCGCACGGCAGCGGCCTCGGCCGTTTCCGCCGGCGGAGGCGTGCCCCCGAACCAAGTGCCAGGGTTGGCCCATGATGGCGTCTGGCCGTCGGCGCAGCCCGACAGCAGCGCGACAAGAAGCAAACCTCCGCATTGCGCGCCGAGGATGGATGCAGCTTGGCGATGCAGGCAGGTCGAACGCATGCTAGACAAATGATCCCTCGCAACGAAACGGTCGGTTGACCGACGCGGCCAAGCCAAATGTTCTTGTGCCCGGCAAGCAAGCTCCCGGCAACCGGCGGGCCGCAGATTCCTGCCGTAACTATAGAGGATCGGCGGATGTCCGAGCAACATTCGGGCGCAAAAAGTGCTTCGATCGCCATGCGCCCCGATGCTGGCCTCGATCGCCTGTTGGCCGACCGGACGCTGGTCGCCCGCTTGGCGGGGGTGCGCGTCGGGCTTCTGGCCAATCGCACCAGCCAGACGGCGGAGGGCATTGACGCGGCCGCCGCGCTGGCGCGGGCGCTGGGCAGCGGCCAGCGCGGCCTTGTGCGCCTGTTCGCTCCCGAGCATGGCTGGAGCGGTATCGAGGCCGAAGGCGACGTGGACGCGACCGAGCCGGCGACTGGCTTGCCGGTGCATAGCTTGTATGGGCAGCGGCGCGCGCCAGACCCGGCCGCGCTCGCCGATTTGGACGTCATTCTCGTTGATCTGCAAGATGTTGGCGTACGCTGCTACACTTATGGCTCCACCGCTGCCTTGCTGCTGCGATCATTCGCGCGGCTGGTGGGCAAAGAGGTGTGGGTGCTCGACCGATCCAATCCGCTCGGCGCCGGTCAAGCCGGTCCGCGCCTCGATCCGGCCTTGCGTTCCTTCATCGGCTATTTCGATCTGCCCTTCGTGCATGGGCGCGCGCTGGGGGCGATGTTGCGTGACTGGGCCGCCGAGGCTGTGCCCGGTCTTGCGGTGACGGTCGTCGCGGCGCCGGCCAAGCTGGCGCCGCCGGCCCTGTGGGTGCCGCCGTCGCCTTCGCTGCGTGACTGGGATGCCGTTCGGCTTTATCCTGGCTTGGTGCTTCTCGAAGGCACAAATGTGTCGGAGGGCCGCGGCACGGCGCAAAATGCTTTCCGCGCCGTACTTGCGCCAGAACTAGATGGCGTTCGATTAGCGGAGGCAATCAACAGCTGGGGGTGTGAGATTTTTGCCAAGCCGCGCCAGCTTACTCCCACGCATAATAAATTTGCGAATGTTATCTGTGACGGTGTTGTTTTGTCCATTGAGCTCAAAGGCTCTATCCGTTCCACGATCAATGAAGTTCGAGCGCTGCAATTCGGCATAAGGTTGCTGGATTGGCTCAAGCGCAACCACGCGCCTTTTGCCTGGCGCAGGGGGCGGGTGATGGCGACGGCGGACGGCGAGCATTTCACGCCGGTCGAAGGCTTTATGCTCGACTATCTGATCGGCGACTCCGGCTTGCGTCGCGACCTGGATGCGGGAGTCGCGCCCGAGACGCTGGTCGCGCGCTGGGCCAGCTGACGTCACATATAACAACACCGGGGGAGTGCGATGCGGAAGAAGCGCAAGAGCCGGCTGGGGATCATCCTGGTCGCGAGCGGGATCGTCCTCGATCTGATCGGATCCGGCGCGCTCGCCTATGGCGCCGTGGCGCTCAACGACCCGCTGATCGTGCTCGGGCAGCTTTGGTTCCGGCTCGATAACGGAAGCCTCAATTTTCTCCAGGCGATCACGCAGCGCTATATTTATGCGCCGCTGTGGGAGAATGGGATTGTCCCCATTCTGTTGCAGCCGGCCTTCGTCGTGTTCTCGCTGCCCGGCGCGCTGCTGCTCATCGCCGGCATCCTGCTTTTACGTTCGCCGCGCCACTAAGTCTTGAGCGCGACCGCCTCGCCCTCGACATAGACCGCGGTAACGCGCAGCGCGGCGTCGAGCACGACCAAATCGGCGTGCGCTCCCGGTGCGATCCGCCCGCGGTCATCGAGGCCGAGCATCTCGGCCGGAAACGCCGACAGTCTGCGCGCGGCGTCGTCGAGCGCGCAGCCGATGGCGACGAAATTGCGCAACGCCTGGTCCATGGTGAGCGCGCTGCCGGCAAGCGTGCCGTCGGCGAGTGAGACGGTGCCGCCGCGTTTGATCACGCGCTGATTGCCGAGCCGGTAATCGCCGTCCGGCATTCCCGCCGCAGCAACCGCATCGGTCGTGCCATAGAGGCGCGGGATGGCGCGCAAGGCCGCGCGCAAAGCCCCTGGGTGGACATGCACCAGATCGGGGATCACGGCCGCGAATTCGGCGCGCGCCAACGCCGCGCCGACCATGCCTGGCGCGCGCTGGTGCAGCGGGCTCATGGCATTGAACAGATGCGTGAACCCGGCCGCGCCGGCGTCCAGCGCCGCGATCGTCGCCTCGTAACTGGCGGCGCTATGCCCGAGCAAAACCTTGACCCCGCGCGCGGTCAGCGAGCGGATCAGCTCGGTCGCCCCCGGCAGCTCGGGCGCGAGCGTGATCATGCGCACCGGGCCGGCGGCCAGCAGCCGGTCCATGAGGGCACCGTCGGGCGCTTTGGTGAAGGGCGGCTGCGCGCCCAGCCGGTCGGGGTTGAGAAACGGTCCTTCGACATGCGCGCCGAGCACGCGCGCCTCGCCGCTTGCGCGCTTGGCGGCAACGCGCGCGATGCCGGCCATCGCGCTTTCCAACTCTGCCTCCGGCGCGGTCACCGGCGAGGGGAGCAACGCGGTCGTGCCGAAGCGCGCATGGGTGCGGGCGATGGTGCGCACCGAGGCCTCGCCGCCGAGCGCGTCCGCGCCGCCGCCGCCGGGCGTGTGCAGGTCGATGAAACCGGGCAGGATTACCGGCGCCCCGACCGGCAGCTTGGCCGGAGAAATTTCGACAATCCGCGCATCGAAATGCAGCCGCCCGTCGACGAATCCGGTCGGCGTCAAGATGCGGCCCAGAATCTCGGTCATGGCTGCAACCTTTCCGGCGGAGCCTCTCCGCGTGCGAGCGCCAACGCGCCGTCGAGTGCATCGCCGCGCGGCGCGCGCGCCCAGGATGTTAGCGCCGGCGGCAGATATGGCGCGAGCGGCGCGGCCAGCCCGCCGAGCAACGCCAGCGGCACCGCGCGGCTCGAATCCAGCGCGCTCGCCAGTCGGTCGAGCTGATGCCCGGCCGCGGTCAGCAGCGCGACCGCTCCGGCATCGCCCTTGGCGGCATGCGCGAGCACGATGGGCGCCAGTTCGGCATAACGCGTCGAGGGAGCACCGCGCAGCCAGTGGAGCAGGTCGTCGCGCCACTGCCCGCAATGCTCGCGCACGGCCTTGGCCAGCGGACTGTCGGGCACGCGGCCGTCGAGCGCCATCAGCGCGCTGCCGAGCGCGCGCCAGCCGATCCAGGCGCCGCTGCCCTCGTCGCCCACCGGAAATCCCCAGCCGCCGACCAGCCGCAGCCGTCCGTCGGGCAACAACCGGCAGCCGACGCTGCCGGTGCCGGCGATAACGATCGCGCTGGGCGCGCCGGCATGCGCGCCGATCAGCGCCGTATAGGCATCGGTCGCCAATGCGAGGCCTGCAACTTTCGGCGCGGCGGCCAGGAATGTTTCGCGCTGGCGCCGGTCGTTCGCGCCGGCCAGCCCAAGCCCGATGCGGGCGCGGCCAAGCTGCTCCTCGCCAATTCCGGCGTCCTTGAGCGCGCCGCGGATCACGCCCCAGGCTCCCGCCCCGAGCAACGTCAAGCTGCTGGCTCCCGCCTGTCGCTCGGCAATCTTTCCCGACCGATCGACGACGCGCACGCGCGTCGTCGATGCGCCGCCATCGACCGCGATGAATAATTCGTCGCTCATGACCACTCCGCTGCCGGCGCGAGTCTAGCCCGGATTGCGCGCATGTGGAATTGCGGCGCGTGTTCCGTCAACGCGCTGTGGCGGGCGCCATGGGGCCGTGCTAAGCGGGAGCCAATCCCATGCTCGGCGAAGCCGTTCGACTGATTGAAGAAGCCACCGCGTCCCGCCTTGTGCCGGGTGCGGTTGTCGGCGTGGTCGATGCGACCGGCGCGCAAGCCATCGCTGTCGCCGGTAAGGCGCAATGGGTGCCGGAGGAACGAGCGCTCGCCGCCGACATGTGGTTCGACCTCGCCAGCCTGACCAAGGTCATCGCCACCGTGACGCAGGTGATGCGCCTGGTCGAGCAAGGCGCGCTTGCGCTCGCCGACCCGCTCGGCCGCTTCCTGCCGGAGGCGACGCCCGCCGTGGCGGCGGTGACCTTCGAGCAAGCGCTTACGCATCAAGCCGGTTTCGAACCATTCTTGGGTTTCGAGCGCTGGAGCAGCGATCCGCAGGAGATCCGCCGGCGGGTCATAGCCTATGACTGGAAGCGCGCCGCGCCGGTCTATTCCGACATCGGCTATATCCTGGTCGCGCTGGCGCTGGAGCGACTCACCAGCCGCGACTTCGCCGAAACGCCGCTGGGCGCGGAATTGAGCTTCCGCCCGCCGCGCGATCTTTGCGTTCCGACCGAGATCGATCCGTGGCGCGGGCGTTTGTTGATCGGCGAGGTGCATGACGAGCGCGCGGCCGCGCTTGGCGGGGCGGCCGGCCATGCCGGGCTGTTCGGCACCGCCGCTGGCGTGCTCGAGTTTGCCCACAGGTTGTTCACAGGTCGCGCGCTGGGTGCGGAGGCTATGGCCGAGCTGCGCCGCCCGCGCACGGAGCAACGCGCGCTTGGCTGGGTGCGCCAGCACGCGGGCTGGAGCGGCGGCGCGCTGGCGAGTCCGCAGAGCCTCGGTCACACAGGTTTTACCGGCACCGGGCTGTGGATCGATTTCGCGCGCGGCCGCGCCTGGACGCTGCTCACCAGCCGCGTGCATCCTGACCGCACGCGCACGCCGTCGATCGAGGCTTTGCGCCGCGCCGTGGGCGAAGCCATCGCACGGGCTTGAGAGGGGAAGAGGCATGGGAACGGAAACCGCCGCGCCGCGCTATCGCGGGCTGGAGAGCTGGAACGGCGAGGGCGTCATGGCGACGCTGTTCGAAGCGCAGCTTGCCGCCGTGGCTTCGCTGCAACCGGCCTTGCCGTCGCTGACGAAAGCGGCGGAGGCTGCGGCGGCGCGGCTCAAACGCGGCGGGCGGCTCGCTTATGCCGGGGCGGGGACCTCGGCCCGGCTGGCGGCGCAGGATGGGGCCGAGCTGCACCCGACCTTCGGCTGGTCGCTGGAGCGCATGGCGTTTCTGATCGCCGGCGGCACGGCGGCTTTGATGCGTGCCGTTGAAGGCGCCGAGGACGATGTCGCCGCCGCGCGCGCCGCTGTCAAAGCCGAACGCCTCACGCGCGCCGATGTGCTGGTCGCGGTCAGCGCCAGCGGGCGCACGCCGTATACGCTCGCGGCGGCGCAGGCGGCGCGCAAGGCGGGCGCTTTGGTGGTCGGCATCGCCAATAATACGCCCTCGCCGCTGCTCAAAGTGGCGTCGCATCCGGTGCTGCTTCTGACTGGCGCCGAGCCGATCGCCGGCTCGACGCGGATGAAGGCCGGCACGGCGCAGAAAGCGGCGCTGACGCTGTTTTCGACCCTGACCATGATCCGCCTCGGCCGGGTGCATGAAGGGCGCATGGTCGATGTCGTCGCCGGCAACGCGAAGCTGCGCGCGCGGGCTTTAGAGATGGTGCGCGATCTGGCCGGCGTTGGGGTCGGTCCGGCGCGGCGCGCGCTCGCCCAATCCGGCGGGCATATCAAGCTCGCGGTGCTGGTCGCGCGTGGGCTTGAGCCGGAAGTCGCGCGCGAACTGCTCGCCGAGCATCACGACGATCTCGGCCGCGCGCTGGGGGCCTTGGCGCGCTAAGCGGCGAGAGCGGCCGGCGCGTCGAGCCGCATGGCCGCGTCGGTCAGCGCGTCCGGCTTCATGCCGGGTGTTTGCGCGAAGGCATTGAGCGTCTGCCGCCAGGCCTTCGCCGCCCCTGGCCGCCCGGTGAACAGGCCTTGCATATGGCGGGTCACCGCGATGCGGCGTCCGCCCTCGGCCAAGCTGCGCGCCACATAAGGCACGAAAGCGGCCACGATCTCGGCCCGCGAAGGACAGGGGCGCACATCGCCGAAGACGCGCCGGTCCACTTCGGCCAGCACATAGGGCGTTTCATAGGCGGCGCGGCCGAGCATCACGCCATCGAGCCCGCCCAAATGCGGCAGCGCCGCATCCAGCGTCCGCAGCCCGCCATTGATAACGATTTCCAGCGCCGGGTATTCGGCTTTCAGGCGATGCACCAGCTCATGGCGCAGCGGCGGCACGCTGCGGTTCTGCTGCGCCGACAGGCCTTTCAGCCAAGCCTTGCGCGCATGCACGATAAAGCGGTCGCAGCCGGCCTCGGCCACGATGCGCACGAAGCCGGTCAGCGCCGGCCATTCCTCGGCATCGTCCAAACCGATGCGGTGCTTGACCGTGACCGGGACGCTCACCGCTGCTTTCATCGCCGCGACCGAGCGCGCGACCAGCTCCGGCTCGGCCATCAAACAGGCGCCGAAACTGCCCGACTGCACCTTGGGCGAGGGGCAGCCGACATTGAGGTTGATCTCGGCGTAGCCCAGGTCGGCGGCGATGCGCGCGCATTCGGCCAGGGCGGCGGGATCGGAGCCCCCGAGCTGCAGCGCCAGCGGGTGTTCGAGCGCATCGAAGCCGAGCCAGCGCGCCCGGTCGCCGCGCAGCACCGCGTTCACCGGGATCATCTCGGTATAGAGCAGCGCGTGGCGCGTGATGCCGCGCAGGAACACGCGGCAATGCCGGTCGGTCCAGGCCATCATCGGCGCGACGGAGAGGCGGTGGGCGGGGTGGGTCATGCCGGGAAGATGGCCGCAAAGGGCCTGGCTTGTCGAGAGTTCTGTGCGGTTAACGCCCCTGTTGCTCTGATTCTGGCGTCACCGCTACTCCCATCCTTTCGTTAACGACGCCAGAAAACCGTTCGGTCGACAACAGTTTGAAGCGTTGTTTCTTGCCTCGTACCTTCACTTTTACCGGGACACTCCTTCTAAGCCAAAAACAGGCTCGCTCTCCGTATTTCAGCCTCGATGACGTTCCTGATGGTTTCAACGTTGACTTGAAAAAACTCCCGTTTCTCACTCACCCGATATGGAGCCAACATTGCGTGAATTCCTTTCTCCAGAGCTTCTGGATCCTTGTGGACCCAATACGCAACAACCACAAACGAACTCGGCACACCCGTGGCCGAAGATAATTCTGCGGCCCGCTGTTCGGCTGATCCCGACGTCCACCCTACTTTGTAAACCTCATCTTTCATCACCATGCAGCGAAGCACGTAGATGACTCCATGATCGGCTCGATCTACCCGAGACGTCTGCTGCGCTGCGTCAACCTGCTTTAAGTAGTCTTCCATTTCGAGCTTCGCGGCTGCGACTGACGATTTCACATAGATAGTCCTAGGCTTCGAAGAACGTTCTCTCCACGTATTGGTCGCCTTGACCCACGTTTTGCCGCGAACAGCGTTGCCGTGTGCGTCAATGCCAAACTCGTCTATCGGCAACCTACTCCAATAACCCTCCGTCTCAATCTCATAGCGGGGTCCGTTGTAGGGGCGCACTACGGGCAGGTTTGTCTCGGCAAATTCAATTGCGGCCACGTATCGAAATCGCGCGCCTACACCGCGGCCTCCCTTCGGAACTGCTGCCAGTCGCTTACCGCTCGAAACCGGCACGGATTGGCTGACACTCACCTTGAAGTTAAAATAAAGAGGAAGTTGAAAAAATGCTTCGCCCACCCCCCACATCGCAGCAGCACTCTCCACGCGGTCGTGAATTAGCTTAGTCAACTCTTCTCGTTTGATCGGGTCGTGAACGTGCGCAAAAATGTTTGGATCGTCACAGATCAAATCGAAGATGTGCTCATATTCCCTCATATGACAGCGCGCCAGATGTTTACGCGAAGTCAGATCTGTCTCTCCCGCGATTACGGTTCTCAGTGCTGTTACTGTTCCCTCAAAGGCCAGAGGTGATCCGTGACTATTCTCGTGCTCCTTCATCATTGCTGAGACGAAAGGCCTTTTTTGCGGAGGTACATGGCCGGGCAGTATCTCGTGTGGCGTGGCTTTAAGTTCTTGCCACTCTTGCTCCTTAAAAATTTCGCCCCCCCACAATGTACCAATGTAGGGAGTTTCCACGCCGGATCATTGAAAATCCGCCTACAACAAACTCTCGGCCTTCATCGCTCAAAAATGTGAAATCAGAAATATTGCCATTCGGCGTAAAATGATAGGTCTTCCCCTCCGGTAGCGCCGACAGTTGAGAGAGATCAAAATTCGTACCCTCGGGTGTGGTTACGTAGTCGAAATAGTCGACGATGCCAAAAATATGATCGACTTCGGGAGTTAAGCCCGCAATAGGTGCGATGCTCCGTTCGATGAATCCGATTTCACAGAACGGCTCGAAATAATTAAAATTTTGAGGCTGGGTATGAATCCCGGATACGGCATATCTATGCGTGTATTCAGTGGCTAACTGACGCAGTAGTTGATCACCTGGATAGCCCACACCGGAATTTCCAATATCCTTAAGCGCGCGCGAGTATTCATTGCCTATGCGCTGGGCCTCTTTCTTGAGTCTTCGCCGGTCGTTTCGCGAAAGACCAGCTAGGCGGGTGTCCTTGCCATGCTCGTCCAAAAAGAACCGGTGATCTAGCGCCGCGAATGCGGGCATCTTTTTCAAGAGTTGAAGACGTTTCGACCGATCATTGGAGGGCATGGAACTTGCCTATCACTCTTACCCGGCCGTAACCACTGGACGTGAGTCTCTAGCTTACTCCCACTCGATGGTGCCGGGGGGTTTCGAGGTCACGTCATAGACCACGCGGTTGATGCCGCGCACTTCGTTGACGATGCGCGTGGCGACGGCGGCGAGGAAGGCGTGGTCGAAGGGATAGCTTTCCGCCGTCATGCCGTCGGTCGAGGTGACGGCGCGCAAGGCGCACACATTCTCATAGGAACGGGCGTCGCCCTTGACCCCGACCGTGCGCACCGGCAGCAGCACGGCGAAGGCCTGCCAGATCGCGTCATACAGGCCGGCCGAGCGGATTTCCTCGAGGAAGATCGCGTCGGCCTTGCGCAGCACGTCGAGCGCCGCGCGCGTGATCGCGCCCGGAATACGGATCGCGAGGCCCGGCCCGGGGAAGGGGTGACGCCCGACCATCGACGCCGGCAGGCCAAGCTCCAATCCGAGCAGGCGCACTTCGTCCTTGAACAGCTCGCGCAAAGGCTCGACCAGCTTGAGGCGCATGCGGTCCGGCAGCCCGCCGACATTGTGGTGCGACTTGATCGTGACGCTCGGCCCGCCGCTGAAGGACACGCTCTCGATCACATCGGGATAAAGCGTGCCTTGGGCGAGGAAATCGACTCCGCCCAGACTCCGCGAAGCTTCGTCGAACACGTCGATGAAGGTGGCGCCGATCGCCTTGCGCTTGGCCTCCGGGTCCACCACGCCGTCGAGGGCCTTGAGGAACCGCTCCTCGGCCTCGACCACGGTGAGCGGGATCTTGAACTGTTCGCGGAACAGGCGCGGCACTTCTTCCGTCTCGCCCAGGCGCAACAGCCCGGTATCGACGAAGATGCAGGAAAGATGGTCGCCGATCGCCTCATGCAGCAGCAGCGCCGCCACGGCGCTATCGACGCCGCCGGACAGCCCGCAGACGACGCGGCCCTGGCCCACCTGCGCGCGAATCGCCGCCACCGCCTGGGTGCGGAAGCGCGCCATGCTCCAATCGCCGGCAAACCCGGCGACCGCATGGGTGAAGTTGCGCAGCAGCGCCGCGCCATGCGGCGTGTGCACGACTTCGGGATGGAACTGCACGCCATAGAAACGCCGCGCCTCATCGGCCACGGCGGCGAAGGGCGCGCCATCGCTCACCGCCACGGTGCGGAAGCCCTCGGGCAGGCGGATCACGCGGTCGCCGTGGCTCATCCACACCTGTTCGCGCGCCGGCTTTTTCCACACGCCGGCGAACAAGGCGCAATCGCCGGTCACCTCGACGAAGGCGCGGCCGAATTCGTGATGCGGGCCGCTTTCCACCTTGCCGCCGAGCTGTTCGCACATCGTCTGCTGGCCGTAGCAAATGCCGAGCACCGGCACGCCGGCGGTGAAAATGGCGGGATGGGCGCGCGGCGCCTCCTTCCAGGTCACGCTCGCCGGCCCGCCGGAGAGGATCACGGCTTGCGGCCGGTAATGGGCGAGGAAGCGGTCATCCACCTTGGTGCAGGGATGCACCTCGCAATAGACGCCGCTTTCGCGCAAGCGGCGGGCGATGAGTTGGGTGTACTGGGCGCCGAAATCGACGATCAACGCCTTTTCGGCGGCTGGGCTGGCCGTCATCGCATCGGTCCTGCAGCTGCGAATCACAAGGGAGCGCTAGGCGCTTTGCGCTCGGTTAGCCTACCGCGGCAGATCGCGCCAGCCATAGCCGAGTTCGACCAAGTCGGCCCCGGCGAAGCTTCCGATCCGCTCGGCGGCACGCTTGCCACCCATGCGCTCATAAAAAAACCGCGCCGGATTGCCGGCAAGAACCCAGATCAGCGCGCTATCGAGGCCGCGCGCCGACAGGCTGGTGAAGGCCTGCCGCAACAATGCACGCCCCAGTCCGCGGCCCTGGTAATCGGGCAGCACGTAAAGGGTATAAATCTCGCCGGTGAAGCGGCTGCCGAGCGGCACGCCATTGGCGCGCGCCGGGCCAAAGCTGCTGAAGCCGACGACGCCGACGCCCTTCGCTTCGGCCACCAGCACATGCGAGCCGTGATGCATCCGGGCTAGCGCCTGGGTCCAGAAGCCGGTGCGCTCTTCCCGGCCCATGCGCACGAGGTAATTGTCCGGGATCAGACCGGCATAGGTGGTTTGCCAGGTCTCGACATGCACGCGGGCAATGGCTCCCGCATCGCCCGGCCGCGCCCGTCTTACGACCAGGATCATGGCCGGCACCTTGCCGGCGCCTTGACTGCAGATATGAGCGCCATGGTCAGTCTGGCTCCCGTCATGCAATGTTATTATCGCATTGCCATTAACCAGTGGCAAACCTGGGGCGGGCGCGGGACAATTTTTTCCCGGCTCCGCGTTCGATGGAGGAACACGAGATGCTCAGCACCTGGATCCGAATACCGGCCGCGTTCGTCGCGGTCCTGGCTACCGCGCTGTTCGCGATCGTCGCCGAAGCGGCGCCGGTCAAGCTGCGGCTTTTGCATTTGAACGACGTTTATGAAATTTCGCCGCGCGATGGCCAAGGCGGGATCGCCGAGGTCCTGACCCTGATCAAGCAGGAACGCGCCGGCGGCCAGGCGACCCTGGTCACCTTCGGCGGCGATCTTTTGTCGCCCTCGGTTCTGTCGGGCCTGACCAAGGGCGCGCAGATGGTCGAGATGCTGAACGCGATCGGGACCAATGTCGCCGTGCTCGGCAATCATGAATTCGATTTTGGCGGCGCGATCTTGGCCGAACGCGTCAAGGCCTCGAAGTTCCCATGGCTCGCGACCAATGTCACTGACTCGGCGGGCAAGATTGTCGGCGGTGCGGCCGATGTCTGGACGACACAGGTCGGCGAATACAAGGTCGGGTTCTTCGGGCTGTTGACGCCCGAGACGGAAACGCTGTCCAACACTGGCCGCGACGTGGTCTTCAAGCCGATCGTCGAAACGGCGACTGCCGCTGTCAAGGCGCTCAAGGATCAAGGGGCGCAGGTGATCATCGCCGTCACCCACCTCGATCTGTCGCAGGATCGCCAATTGGCCGCGAAAGTGGCCGGCATCAACGTCATCCTGGGCGGGCACGATCACGACCCGATGCAGATCCTCGAAAACAACGTGCTGATCTTCAAGACCGGGTCCGACGCGAAGTTCCTTGGCGTCGCCGATCTATCGATCGACACCCTCACGCAGGGCCAGAACAAGGTCGTGACCGTTGTGCCGACGGAATGGCGCTTGCGTTCCACGCGCGGCGTGCCGGCCGATGCCGAACTCGCGCCCAAGGTCGCGGCCTATAACAAGCAGCTCGACGACGCGCTCAATGTGCCGGTCGGTCCGACGGAAGTCGCGCTCGACAGCCAGCGGTCCGCCGTGCGCGGCCAGGAGACCAACATGGGCGATCTGATCGCCGACGCCATGCGTGCCTTCGTCGGCGCCGATGTCGGTTTCACCCAGGGCGGTGGCATCCGCGGCGACAAGGTTTATCCCGCCGGTACGGTGTTGACGCGCAAGGACATCCTCACCGAATTGCCTTTCGGCAATGTGGTGGTGGTGACCGAAATCAGCGGCGCTGAACTTCGGGCCGCGGTCGAAAACGGCGTGAGCCAGGTGGCCGATAAAGCCGGGCGTTTCCCGCAAATCTCGGGCATGAGCTTTGTCTATGACCCCGCCAAGCCGGCTGGCGCGCGTGTGCTGGAGATCAAGGTCGGCGGCGCGCCGCTCGACAACGCCAAGTCCTATAAGATCGCGACCAATGACTTTATGTTGGAAGGTGGCGATGGCTATGCCGCGCTCGGCAAGGGCAAGGTCCTGGTCAACAAAAGCGGCGGCACGCTGATGGCGACGGTGGTGATGGATTACGTCGCCAAGCTCGGCAAGGTCACGTCCAAGGTCGAAGGGCGCATCAAGACGCCGTAACTGCACGCAGCGGGCGCCGGATGAGACGGTTCAGTCGGATCGCCGGCGCCGCGCTGCTGCTCGCGGGCGGCGGCGCAAACGCCGATCCGCTGCCGCCGGAAGAGGCCGGGCGCTTCGCCGCACCCGGCATTACGTATCGCGGCGGGGCGTCGCTGCATTTCTTGGGCATCGAGTTTGGCGGGCTGTCGGCGCTGGCTGTGCTCGATGGCGGCCACCGAGCGCTGGCGTTGAGCGACGCCGGTCACTGGTTTGAACTGGCGCTCAACTATGACACGGCCGGCAATCTCGCGGACGCCAAGCTGCTGCGCCACGGGCCGGTTGTGGATGCCGCCGGCAAACCGCCGGCCAGCAAACGCGCCGCCGACACCGAGGCGCTCGCGGCATTGCTCGATGGCGGCTTCGCGGTCGCCTATGAGCAGCAGCACCACATCATGCGCTTTCCGCCTTCCGACCCGCCCTTGTCGCGCCCGCCGGTTGCGTTTGCGACCCCCGAAGGCCTATCGCGCGCACCGGCCAATGGCGGGATCGAGGCGCTGGCGGCGCTGGCGGATGGGCGTTTCATCGCTTTGGCGGAAGCACTGCCAGCTCCGGCGGCGTTTGTTGGCGACCGCACGGGAAGTTGGGGGCGCGGCTGGATTGGGGATGGCCAAAGCTGGGCGAGCTTCGCCTATGCGCTCGAAGCTGGGTTCGCTCCGTCCGATGCCACTGTGTTGCCCGACGGAGACATACTTGTCCTTGAGCGCGCGCGGCTTTCGCTCGTCGGTTTCGCGATCCGGCTGGTACGCTTGGCGCCGGGTGAACTCGGGCCTGGCCGCGCCGTCACTGGCCGCGAGGTCGCGCGGCTGTCACTGCCCTTTGTGGGCGATAATTTCGAAGGCCTGGCCGCGCGCCGCGCCGCCGACGGGCGCACGCTGCTCTATCTGGTCAGCGACAATAACTTCTCGCCGTTACTGCGCACCGCGCTGGTGATGTTCGAGCTCAACTGACCCAGCGACGCATCGCGTCCGCGTAGCGATCAGTGCGTATCGCGTCGCGCACTTCGCCCAGCATGCGGTTCATGAAGGCGATGTTGTGCAGCGACAAGAGCTGCGGCCCGAGCATCTCATCCGCCTTGAGCAAATGATGCAGATAGGCGCGGCTGAATGTCGTGCAGGTGTAGCAGGCGCATTCTGGGTCGAGTGGCGCACGATCGTCGCGGAAGCGCGCGTTGCGCAGGTTGAGCGAGTCGCGGCCGTTTTCGATCTCTTCGATTCCGGGGCGGATGTAGCCATGGCCGTGGCGGGCGAGCCGTGTCGGGTTGACGCAGTCGAAGCTGTCGATGCCCTTGGCCGCGCCGTGCCAGACATCCTCGATGCTGCCGATGCCGAGCAGATGCACCGGCCGCGCGTCATCGAGCGGACGCATCACCATCGCCACGACGGCGTGCATTTCCGCCTTGTCGCCGCCCAGGCAGCCGCCGACCGCATGGCCGAAATAGGGCTGGGCGCGCGTGAATTCGGCGCTCTCCCGGCGCAGGTCTTCGTAGATGCCGCCCTGCACGATGCCATAGAGCGCTTGCGCTCCGCCGCTGCCCATGCCGCCGCCGCGGGTGAACTCGGCCAGCGAACGCTGCGCCCAACGATGCGACATGCCCATGGACTTCGCCGTGTAGTCGCGGTCGGCGTGATAAGGCGTGCATTCGTCGAGCACGAGAACGATGTCCGCGCCCAGCGCCCGCTGAATGCGGATCGACTCCTCGGGCGTCAAGCGGTGCAGACTGCCGTCGAGATAGGAGCGGAACACGGCCCCGTCGTCATCGAGCGAGATCAGCGTCGGCGGCCGCGCCGAGTTGCGCCTTCCCTTGACCTCTTCCGCCACAGATCCATGCCCAAGGGAGAAGATCTGGAAGCCGCCGGAATCGGTCAGCATTGGCCCGTTCCAGCCGGTCATCCGATGCAGCCCGCCATGAGTGGCGACCCGCTCGGCGCCCGGCTGCAACATCAGGTGATAAGTATTGCCGAGGATGATCTGCGTGCCGGCCGCGCGGACCTGCTCCGGCGTCAGCCCCTTGATGGCGCCCTTCGTGGCGCAAAAAATGAAGGCCGGGGTGTCGATGGCGCCATGCGGGGTGGTGAGAAGCCCCAGCCGTGCGCGCCCCGGCCAGTCGGGCAGGCCGGTCGTGCGGTGTTCGATGTGGAAGTGGAACGGCGCGCTCACGCCGCAGCCAAGACCGGCGGTGAGTTGCGTCGGCGGATCGCTAGACGGTGGCGCGCGCCTGCGCCTCGGTGACGCGCTTGCGCAGCTGGCGCAATTCAGTGTTCAGGCGCGAAGGCACGGACTTGAGCAGCCAGGCGTCGAGACCGCCATTGTGCTCGATGGTGTGCATGCCCTTGACCGAGACGCGCATCTGAATGGCGCGCTTCAGGCTGTCGCTCCAAAACGAGGACTGCTGCAGATTGGGCAGCCAGCGCGTCCGCGTCTTGTTGTTCGCGTGGCTCACATTGTTTCCGGACTGCACACCCCGACCGGTAACGCAGCAACGACGAGCCATGGCCCTAACCCCTTAAATACCGCGCGGCACAAGAAAGTAGCGCGCCAAGACGGGCGCGCGCTGGCGGGTTGTAGGGAAACCCTGCGGCCGCGTCAAGGTTTGCTGGGATGGGCGCCGGCGGTAGCTGGGGGCGGATTTGGCCGGTTTCGAACCTTCGGTCAGGGGCCTATGCAACAGGCTTGATTCACACAGGCCAGGGGACGCATAGACCATCCTGGGAATGGGCGTTAGATTGGCAGGTGCGGATCAGGCGCAGGCTGATTCTGCGGCTCCTGCGCTTTAGGCGGGATCGGTGAGCAGGAGGGGGCCATCGGGCGACTCAGGCAGTGGCTGAACGGCGGGAGCTGGGCCTATTTCTGCGCAGCACTGCTTACCGTCGCATGGCTGGCGGGCTTCGGCTGGTGGGTTTTCGAAGCCGTTGGTGTGGAAGGCCTACTCCGGCTGTCGGCGGATCGCGCGGTGGCGCTATTGACCGCCGCGGCCGCCCCGCCGGCTCTGTTCTGGGCCTTGGCGGCGATGATCCTGGTGGCCGGGCGGAGCGAAGACGCCCTTTTGCGCTTGGAGCGACGCTTTCAAGCCCTGACGCAACCGCGTCCCGAGCTGGGGCGTGAGTTTCTCAATGTGGTCGAATTGTTGCGCCTGCGGTAGGAGGCGATCGAACGCGTCAGCAGCACCACGCGCGCCGAGCTTGAGTCGGTCGGTCGCGCGATCTCGGCCCAGGCCGAGGAAACGCGCCAGTCGGTCGAGGCCACGCTCGGCCGCATGGTGATCGATGGCGAGGCGCTGCGTGGCCGAGCGGCCGATCTGGCCGCCCAGGTCGAGCGGACGTTCAAGAGCATGGAGAAGCTCGACAAGCAGGGCCAAAAGGTGTCCGCGCGCGTCGCGGGTGCGATCGAGGCGGCCGAATCCACGCTCGAGACCTGCAAGAAGGGACTGGAAGCCGCCGTCGCCCGCTGCGTCGATGCCGCCACCGCATCGAATGCGCGCGCCACCGAGACGCTGAAGCAGGTCTTCCACGACGGAAAAGCAGTCGGTGACGCACAGCACAAGGCGCTGACCGCCGCCACCAATATAGCCCTGACGCGCGCCGACACGCTAAAAAGCGAGCTGCAAGGGCTCGCGCTCGAGGCCGAGGGCGCGGTCAACCGCGTGCTCGGCGGGCTGCCGGAACGCTTGGCGGAAGCCGACGAACGCACGCTCATACTTGAGCAGCGCATTGAATCGATCCTGTCCAGCCTGTCCGGCCGGATCGAATCCGCCTTCAGCCAGGGCGAGGAACGGCTGTCGCGCCTGGCGGAGTTGGCCGATATTCTGGAACGCAGCGGCGGCGGCGCCAATGAAGCGCTCGGCGCGACGATCGCCGCGATCGAGAGCGAACGCAAGGCGCTGGAGGAAAGCGTGGCCGGCGCGAGCGAGATGCTGGCGCGCGTCGGTGCCTCGATCAAGGGTCAGGGCCGCGTCGCGACAGTGACCGCGGACTCGGTCATGACCAAGCTCAAGCAGCTTGAGGGGGTGCTGACACAGCAGGTGCAGTTGCTTGAACGGGCGGCGCAGTCGGCCGACCGGGTGCCGCTTGTCGCCGCCGTCGTGGGCCCGTCCGATGCCGCCCCTGCGGCGACGGAATCACCGCGCGCGCTCATAACGGCGCCGGCCGCCGGCGAGGCGCGTCCGGCGCCATCCGGCACGGAAAAAATGGACCCGATGGCGCAGCTGCGCGGCTCGATCGGGTCACTCTCCGAGCTGGCGTCGCTTCTGGTGGGAATACTCGGCGACAAGGTCGAGGCCGGGCTCGGCCACGCAAGCGTGGCCGATCGTTCGGCCGCCTTGCGCCGGCTGACCGAGCAATCGACGCAGACGAGCGGGCCGGATAGCGCCGGCGTGAAGCTCTACAAGTTGCCGCAGGCGCGATTGCTGGCGGATAAGTTCATGACCCGCTTCGAGCGGCTGCTGCGCGATGCGGGCGATGGCAGCGCGGACGACATGCTGCCGGTGATCCTGCTCACCACCGATGTCGGCAAGGTTTATCTGGCGCTGTCGAAGCTATCGACGCGGGACCGGCCGGAAACGGCGCGCGCCATTCAATAAGGGCGGCCCATCAGTAAAAACGGGCGGGCACTGCGTGGTTTGCGTTGCCCGCCCGGTTGGTCGTCTTTCTCCCGATTAATCGCCGCGCTTGGAGCCCTTGCGCCGGCCGCCACGGGTCTCGCCCGGCTTGCGGCCCAGCCCAATCTGCTTGGCCAGATCCGAGCGCTGCGCCGCATAGGCCGGCGCCACCAGCGGATAGTCGCTGCGCAGCGACCAGCGGGCGCGATACTGCGCCGGGGTAAAGCCATGCGCGGTGCGCAGATGCCGCTTGAGCGACTTGAAGCTGCGGCCATCCTCAAGACAAATAATACGATCGCGCGTGACCGAGCTGCGCACGGCAACCGCCGGGACCAGATTCTCGGATGCAGCCGCCTCTGGCGATTGCCGGGAAAGCGATTCGAACACCGAACGAATCAGCGCGGGCAATTCTTCGGTTCCGACGCGATTGTGGCTCACATAGGCCGAGACGATATCGACCGCCATGTGCTTCAAGCTGCGCTGTTGATCATTGTTCATCGACATCTACAGTGGTCCTTAATCTTAGGGTAAGTGAGACAGGGCGCCTTCAATAGACGTGCGCCGCGATAGTTCAAGCAGAAAAGCTTACCTGCGAATAACGCGGCAATGGGCCGCATATATCCAGTCCTGCGCCAAAATCAACCCCAGAGTTATTTGGTTAACTCTGTTTCCATCCGCTAGTTCTCTCTGGCGACGTAGGACTTTTGCCCATGTGCGGACGCTATACACTTACGACGACGATAGCGCAGCTCGCTGCCGCGTTTGACTTGGCCAATCTTCCGAATCTTCCGGCGCGCGCCAACATCGCGCCGACGCAGGAGGTGGCGGCCGTCCGGCTGGAGGAGGGTGTGCGCCGGCTGGCGCTCTTGCGCTGGGGGCTGATTCCGTCCTTTGCGAAGGACACGCGCCTCGCCGCCAGCATGATCAACGCGCGCGCCGAAACGGTGGCGGAAAAACCCTCGTTTCGCACCGCGTTTCGTCGCCGCCGCTGCCTGATCCTCGCGGATGGGTTCTATGAGTGGCGCGTCGAGGGCAAGAACAAGCAGCCCTATCGCATTACGCTCGCCAGCGGCGCGCCCTTAGCCTTCGCCGGATTGTGGGAGATGTGGACGCCATCGAACGGCGAGACCGTTGTTTCCTGCACGATCGTCACCTGCGCGGCGAATGAGGTGCTGGTTTCGCTGCACGATCGCATGCCGGTGATCCTGCCGCCCGAAGCCGTTGGGGCTTGGCTCGACCCCAAGTCACAACCGGAGGACTTGCAGGGACTGCTGCGTCCCTATCCGGCGAAGGAGATGACCTATTATCCGGTCTCGACCCGGGTCAATAGCGTGCGCAACGACGATGCGGGTTGCATCGCCCCGCTAGCGTCGACCCGCCTGCTTTAGCTTTCGGCGTCGAGCCGCGCGCGGATAGCGAGGAAATCGCGCCACGCGGCGCGTTTCTGCGCCGGTTGGCGCAACAGGAAGGCGGGGTGGAAAGTCGCCATCGCCGGCACCGGGTGTTCCATCCCGGCGGTTTGCACCGCAAGCCATTGCCCGCGCAGCCGCGTGATGCCGTCGCTGCGCCCAAGCAGACTCTTGGCCGCCGTGCCGCCGAGCAGAACAATGACCCGCGGCCGGGCCAGCTCGATA
This sequence comes from Alphaproteobacteria bacterium, assembly GCA_009694135.1. Classification (GTDB taxonomy): domain Bacteria; phylum Pseudomonadota; class Alphaproteobacteria; order UBA6615; family UBA6615; genus SHVS01. Next base: position 73,377 of record SHVS01000003.1, on the reverse strand, counting down.
TGGCGCTCGACGAAGGGCAGGCAGGCGGCGATTTCACCCGGCGTAGGCTGGCGATTGCCAGGCGGACGCCAGAACAGGATGTTGCTGATATAGGCGTTGCTGCGGTCGCGCCCGATCGCCGTCAGCAGGCGATCGAGCAGCTTGCCGGCGGCGCCGACGAAGGGCAAGCCGTCGCGGTCTTCCTCGCGGCCGGGGGCCTCGCCGATCAGCATAAGTGGCGCGCCAAACGCGCCATCGGCGAATACCAGATTGGTCGCCGTGTCTTTGAGCGCGCAGCCGTCGAACGCCTGCAAAGCCCGTTTCAGCTCATCAACCGAGGTCGCGGCGGCGGCCAGGGCGCGGGCGGTGGCGGTGGCCGGATCGTCTGATGTCGCGATTGGGGGAAGCGCCCGCGCCGACACGGCGGGCGCCGGCGGCAGAGCGCGCGTGGGCTGCGGGGCCAATGCGGTCGCGGGGTCACGATACCAGCGTCGTGCGACGCCAGCGACCGCCTCATCCGCCCCGGCCTCGAGCTGAAAGGCGAGTGCGGCGCGCATCGGGTTCGGGGTGCTTGTCATGGCTGACGCGGAGTGTAGCTGGACAGCGAGCCGCCGGCCACCGCAAGCTCGTCCTCGAATCATGGCGCGCATCGCAGGCATCGAGCGGGAGACGCTGGACGTTGACGTGGCGATCGTCGGCGCTGGCCCCGCGGGGCTGGCTGCCGCCTTGCGCCTGGCGCAATGCGCCCACGAGGGCAAGCGCGCGCTGCGCATCGCCGTGTTCGAGAAGGGCGCCAGCGTCGGCGCGCAGATCTTGTCGGGAGCCGTATTCGATGCGCGCGCGCTCGATGAATTGCTGCCCGATTGGCGCGGGCGCGGCGCACCGGTTTGCCAAGACGTCGTCAGCGAAGAATTTCTGGTTCTCACGCGCGGCGGCATCTGGTCCGTGCCGGCGGGGCTGCGCCCGCGTGCGCTCGACCATGGCGGCGACCACATTATTTCTCTTGGCGCTCTCTGGCGCTGGCTCGGCGAGCAGGCGGAAGCGGCCGGGGTCGAACTTTATCCAGGCTTTGCCGCCGACACGCTGCTGTTTGGCGATCAAGGACAGGTCATCGGCATCGGCATCGGCGACAAGGGCATCGGGCGGGACGGGCAGGCGCGGGCGAATTTTGCCCCCGGGGTCGATATCCTGGCCCGCTACACCTTGCTGGCCGAGGGCGCGCGCGGGCATCTTGGCCGCACGGCGATCGAACGCTTTGCCCTAGGCCGCGGGCGGGCCGCGCAGACCTATGCGTTGGGGCTGAAGGAGCTTTGGCGGGTAACGCCCGAACGCCACCGGCCGGGGCATGTGATCCATTCGGTCGGTTGGCCGCTCTCGGCGGGCACTTATGGGGGGGATTTCTGTATCACGGTGCTGAGCGCCGGGTTGCTGTCGGGCTGGTCGTTGGCCTGGGCTACGCCGACCCGTCACTCAATCCGTTTGCCGAGTTGCAGCGGTTCAAGACGCACCCGGCGCTGCGAGACACCTTCGCCGGCGGCGAGCGCATGGGCTATGGCGCGCGGGTGTTGGTCGAAGGCGGGCTGCAATCGCTGCCGCGGCTCGATTTTCCCGGCGGAGCGCTGATCGGTTGTGATGCCGGCACGCTCAACGTCGCGCGCATCCAGGGCACGCATACGGCCATGAAATCGGGGATGCTCGCGGCCGAGGCAGCCTATGCCGCGCTCGCCGCAGGCGGGGCGCCGGACGGGCTTAAGTCCTTTGACGCGGCGTTTCGCGCCTCCTGGGCGGGGCAGGAACTGGCGCGCGCGCGCAATATCCGTCCCGGCTTCCGCCTCGGAGTGTGGGCCGGACTAGCCCATGCCGCGCTCGATCAACTTCTGCTGCGCGGGTATGCGCCCTGGACGCTATGGCATGGCGGCGAGGATCGGGCCCGGCTCCGGCCGCATGCGGCGCAGCCGACCGAACAAACGTCACCCGATGGACGGCTGACCTTCGACCTGATGTCGTCGCTCGCCCTGGCGCATACGCAGCATGCCGAGGACCAGCCGGTCCATCTCGTGCTGCGCGATCCCGGCGCGGCGGTCGCCGTCAACCTTGCCCGCTATGGCGGGCCGGAGGCGCGCTATTGCCCGGCCGGGGTGTATGAATTCCTGGCGGATGGGGACGCGCCGCGCCTCCAGATCAATTACGCCAATTGTCTGCACTGCAAGGCATGCGACATTAAGGATCCGGGCGGCAATATCCGCTGGGTAACGCCCGAAGGCGGCAGCGGCCCGTCCTATGCCGATATGTAGTGGCTCGCAGTGGCGTCTGAGTGTCGTTGGGGCTAGAATATTAACCATTCGAGCTTAGGCGTTTCTGCCGGGCGGTCGTTTCTGGATGGAGGCATGTGTGGCTGAACGCGATTTAGGGCGCGCTTTCCAGGTATCGCTGCGCGCCGCGTTGCTGGCGGTTGCCATGCTGGCGGCCGCGCCCACCCAGGCGCAGCAGGCGGCGCCAGACGGTTCGGACGAACTCAATCTGCAGCACACCAAGCCGGGCGCGCCACTGGCGCCAGGCGGAACACTGTCCGGAAAGTTCCTCGCCGGCCGGCATGCCTCCGGCGTGCGCGCGACCAAGGAAGCGGCCAACTACCTGCTCGAGGTGCTGAAAGCCGATCCCGATAACGTCAATTTGATGAGCACCGCCTTCGGCATGCTGATCGCCGACGGGCGCGTCGCCGATGCGCTGCCGCTCGGCGAGCGGCTGATCGCGGCCAATCCTGGCGCCAATGTCGCTCAGCTCGTGCTGGGCGTCGATGCGCTCAAGCGCGGCGATCGCAGCAAGGCGGCGCGCCACATCGCGGCGCTGCCGGCCGGCGGGCCGAACGTGATATTGGCGCCGCTGCTGACCGGTTGGACGATGGTCGCCCAGGGCGATGTCAATGGCGCGCTGGAGTTGACGCGCACCAATCTCGACCTGTCGCAGATGGGTATCCTGCGCGATCTGCAAGTGGCGATGATGGCCGATGTCGGCGGAAATTTGCGCGAAGCGGATCAGGCGTTCCAACAAGTGGTCGCCAACCGCGAGCGCATGTCGCTCAAATCCGCAACCGCCTATGCCTCGTTCCTGGCGCGCAACAATCGGCGCGCGGACGCGTTGCAAATACTGGCCGATTATGTCGAGGCCAATCCGGACAGCCCGGGCGTGCAGCCGTTGCTCGCGCGTCTCAATTCCGGCCAGGCGATCCCCGCGCCAGTGAGTTCGCCGGCGGAAGGGGCGGCCGAGGTCCTTTACACCGTGGCGAGTCTGATCGCCTCCGACGTCAATGGCCAGTCGAGCGGCAATTTGGGCCCGGCGGCGCAACTCTATGTCCAACTCGCACTCTATCTGCGGCCGGGCGATCCCTATGCCACGGTGCTCTTGGCGCAAATTCAGGAGCGCGACGACAATTTCGAGGGCGCGATCGCGACTCTTGAGCGCGTCAGAACAGACGCGGCCTTTGGCTGGACGGCGCGCATGGCGATTGCCTCCGATCTGTCGCGTCTCGACCGCAAGGACGATGCGATCGCCGCGCTCAAGCTGATGGTCGATGAGCGGCGCGACCGCACCGACGCGGCCGAGGCTCTGGCCGATCTGTATCGGCAGGGCGAGCGCTATGCCGAGGCGATCACCGCCTATTCCACGGCGATTGATCGCTTGATCGCGGTTGACGCCAATGATTGGCGGCTCTTTTTCGGGCGCGGCATCGGCTTTGAGCGCACCAAACAATGGCCCCAGGCCGAGTCCGATTTCCTCAAGGCGCTCGAGTTGCAGCCGGAACAGCCGGCGGTTCTGAACTATCTCGGCTATTCCTGGGTCGAACTCGGGCTCAACCTCGACCGCGCGCGCGACATGATCCAGCGCGCCGTGCAGCTTCGCCCGCGCGACGGCTATATCGTCGATTCACTCGGCTGGGTCTTGTTCCGGCTGGGCGACTACGAAGGCGCCGTGCGCTATCTTGAACGCGCCGTGCAGTTGCAGCCGGGCGATCCGGTGATCAACGATCATCTGGGCGACGCGTATTTCCTGGCCGGTCGCAAGAACGAGGCGCGGTTCCAATGGCTGCGCGCGCTCAACTTCAAGCCCGAGACCTCGGTCAAAGAGGTACTCGACCAGAAGGTCAATGGTCGTGGGCTGCCGGTTCCGCTTCCGCCACCCGGCCGCGGCGGCTAGGCGTATTCTGCGTTCCGCTCGCGGGTGATGGGCGCGCGCACGCATGCGCCGGTGTTGACGCTGTCCGCACCGGGCAAGATCAATCTCTGCCTGCATGTCGTCGGCCGCCGCCACGACGGCTATCACTTGCTCGAAAGCCTGGCCGGCTTCACCGCGCTTGGCGATACGCTCGCCTTCGCCCCGGCGGAGGCGCTGACGCTGGAGCGCAGCGGGCCGGAAGTGGGCGGGCTGCCCGCCCCTGACGATGACCTGATATTGCGTGCGGCGCGCGCCCTGGCCGAGGCGGCCGGCATCGAAGCCTTGGCGCGGATCAAGCATATCAAACGGCTGCCGATCGGCGGCGGGCTGGGCGGCGGCTCAAGCGATGCGGCGACCACGCTGATCGGACTCGCGCGCCTATGGCGGGTCGATCTGATGCGCGTCGATTTGGCCAAGTTGGCGGAGAGGCTGGGCGCCGATGTGCCAATGTGCCTGATGCGGCGGGCGGCGGTGATGCGCGGCGTAGGCGAAGCGCTGAGCCCGGTTGCACTGCCGTCAGCGCCGCTGCTACTGGTCAATCCGCGCCGTCCGGCGCCCACGGCGGAGGTGTTCCGCCGCTACGCGGCCGGCGCGCGCCTGGGCGAGGCGCGGCATCTGCCGGCGCTGACCCCGCCACCGCGCGACGCGCGCGCCCTGGCCGCGCAATTGGCGGGGAGCGGCAATGACTTGACCCTGGCGGCGGTCGAAATCGTGCCGGCGATCGGAGCCATCCTGGCGGCGCTGGAGCGCCTACCGGGCTGTCTCTTGGCGCGCATGAGCGGCAGCGGCGCGACGTGTTTCGGTATCTTCGCCGATGCGGTCGGACTCCGCCAAGCGGCGCGCGCGCTGGGGGCGAATCACCCGGAGTGGTGGCAGGCCCCGACGGAGCTGGTCAGCGACGCGCGCGTGTGAACCGTTGTTTCTAGGCGACGTCGCCGATATCGTCCGCGAGCTTTGGGGCGTAGCCAAGTGGTAAGGCAACGGACTTTGACTCCGTCACCGCAGGTTCGAATCCTGCCGTCCCAGCCAGCACTTAGCCGAATCGTTTGCACAATTTTTGGCGCACAAAGAGAAAACGTTTGCACATTCGCGCCGGCGCGTCGTTCCAACGATGTTCCGGTCCCCTTCATTCCTTGGTCTTTTCCCGTTCGCGCATATGTGCCTCCAGGCGGGTGATGCCGCCGGTGGCCATGGTCGCGCTGCGTGGCAGATAGGTTTCCAGGATCGCCGTGGTCTGTTGGATCGAGTGGCCGGACACGGCCGCGATTTGCGGCACGGTCGCGCCCGCCTCGGCCAGGCGCACGACAGCGGTCCGGCGCAAGTCCCGCCGTTGCAGGCTCGAGGCTTGCATGCCGGCCGCCGCCTTGGCCAATCCCCACGCCTTCACAATCCCGCCCGCCCCGGCAGGTCGCCCATTGGCGCGCGCGACGATCGTCATGCCCTCCGCTGCGGCCTTGGCGGCGAGCAGCGCCTCGAGCAGCCGCTCGTGCACCGGCACGGCGACGCGCGCGCCCGTCTTGGCCTGCGCGATGCTCAGCGCCCAGACCCGCCGGCGCTTTCCCCCGACTTCCACTTCCTGCTCGGCGAACTGATCCCAGCGCATCGCGAGTACATCGCCCGGCCGCTGGCATCATTGATGTTTTGAAGACGTCCTACTACCCGCGCCCGGAACCCAAGATCCCGTTCCCGAAAGAGGATGCGGATAATGTGGAGGCGCTGTCGCAACAGTTTGTCAGCATCATCGAGACGGTCACCGACTCGACCCTTTATATGGGCCGCGACCTCCAGAAACTGGCGGCCTATCTCTCCGAGGTGACGAAGCAGGCGTGTCAGGCCTATTCCAGCGGCAAGGATCTGGTCGGCGCCGAAGGCATTCATGCGGTCTTGGACCCTGATCGCAACGAAATTGCCGGCGCGCTCGACCTGATCGCGCCCGAAGTGCGCAAGCAGGCGACGCTAGTATTTCCGCGCCTGGTCGAGGTAGAGTATGATTTCTACGAAGGTTTCGAGGGTGTCCCCCCCCGACACCCGGCCGTTGTCGAATGCGCAACTGTGCGGGGAACTGGTTACCGTGTTCACCGAGGCGCGCAAGGCTTTGGGGGGCTAAGGGCCGCAAGCAAGCGACGAGCGGACAACGAACGTCGCGTTTAATGTCAAACGAGGGAGTATAAAATGAACATCATGCGTTGGATCGCCGCAGCGACGATCGCCACAGCGACCGCGATCGGATCGGCGATGGCGGCTGGAAACTTGACCGGCGGCGCCACCCCGATCAAGATCGACATGACGGTCGACAAGAAATTTTCGACCACGTCGATCCAGATGGAGACCGGCAAGGCCTATCTCCTCGAGATCACCAAGGTAGCGGGCGACGAGTGGCGGTTTATGGCGCCGGATTTGTTCAACAATTCCTATATCTATCAGATCGCGATCAGCGGCAAAGAGATCAAGACTCGGCACATCGACTTCCTTGAGTTCGACGATCCGGGCACGATCGCGATCACGCTCGTTCCCAACCGCGTCGGCGTTTTCAAATTCTGGGTTCCCGGCCAAGAAGCGACCATGACCGGGACGATCACGGTCAAGTAACAGCGCGATCGTCGGTTGGGCGGGAAGGGGTGGGAATTCCCGTCCGAAGGTGGTAGCAGAACGCCGGCCGCCGATGTGTCGCGGCAGAAGAGTGAAGGCGACGGACGTAAATGCCCGGAATGCCCTTGGCCGCTGACCCTGCTCCTGTGTCCCCCGCGATCGAGACGGTCGATCTCGGTCGCCGCTACGGCGATGTGGTGGCGGTCGAAAGCGTGTCGCTGACCGTCGTCCCAGGAGAGTTTTTGCCCTGCTCGGGCCCAACGGCGCCGGCAAGACCACGCTCATGCATATGCTAATCACGCTTGTCACCCCGACGTCGGGCCATACGTCGGTGATGGGGCATGACGTGGTGCGCGAGGAGAGCGCGGTGCGCCGCTCGCTCGGTGTTGTCTTCAAGGATCCGGCGTTGGACGAGCGCTTGACCGCGCGCGCGAACCTCGAAATTCACGCGGTTCTGTACGGCATTCCGCGCGGAGATCGTGAACGCGCCATTGAACAGGCGCTGACCTGGGCCTCGCTGACGGACGTTGGGGCGCGGCGCGTGCGCGCGTTTTCGGGCGGCATGAAGCGCCGGCTCGAGCTGGCGCGGGCGATCATGCATTCTCCCCGCGTGATGTTCCTCGATGAGCCGACGCTTGGCCTCGATCCGCAGGGCCGCCGGCATCTGTGGGATCGCCGCGCTGCGCGAAGGCGGCATGACCGTGCTGATGACCACGCATTACCTGCCCGAAGCCGAGGCGTGCGATCGCGTCGGCATCATTGATCGCGGCAAACTGGTGGCGATCGGCGCGCCCGGAGCATTGATCCGGCAGCATGGCTCTGGCGACGATGCGACGCTTGAAGACGTATTCATTCGCCTGACCGGCCACCGGCTCCGCGACGAGGCGGCGACCGCGCATGACATGGTGGTCAATTTCGGCAAGCGCGGCGGGGAGCACACGCGATGAGTCAGGCAGCCGCCGGCAGGTTCGCCGCAATCAAGTCGGCGGAAATCCCGGCCTGGGCGGGCATTGCTCCGTCGGTCGTGTACATCATGTGGCAGCGCGAGATGCGCCGTTACCTGCGCGACCGGTCGCAAATCATGGGCGCGCTGTCGCGCACGATCCTGTGGCTGGTCGTCCTCGGCTTCGGCTTGGGCGCGAGTTTGCGCGAGATCGAGGGCTATACCTATAGCCAATACATTCTTCCCGGCGTGATCACGCTCAACGTGCTGTTCGCATCGCTGCAATGCGCGATTGCGCTCGTCTAGGACCGCGAAGTGGGGCTGCTGCGCGAAGTCGTGGTGTCGCCGTCGCCGATGCTGTCGGTGACGCTCGGCAAGCTTCTCGGCGGCGCCTCGATCGCGGTCGTGCAGGGGTCGATCCCACTGCTGTTCCTGCCGATTCTGTTCATCACGAAGATCCAGGCGGAGTTTCATACCGGCTTCGATATCGTCGGTTTTCTCCAGAACTGGCCGATCCGGATTATCGAGGCGTGGATCGTCATGTTCTTCATGGGAATATTGATCACGGCGATCGGCGTCGTGGTTGCCTCGCGGCTGAAATCCTATGAAGGCTTCGGCGCCATCTCGAACGGCATTATTCAGCCGCTCTACTTTCTATCCGGCTCGATTTTCCCGTTGCGCGGGATCATCGGCGGCGTCGGCTTCATGGAGATCACGGACGCGATCCGCGCCGAGCTGACCCGCATCGGCATCTTCGCCATCGGCGGCGGCTGGGTGGTCGAGCTGCCGTGGTGGATCAAGGTCTTGGTCTACTCGAACCCGGTCAGCTATCAGCTCGACCTGCTGCGGCGCGTGTTGCTCGACTTCTCGCAGCTGCCGTGGGAGGCCGATTTGCTGGTAACCTTTGGTCTGCCGCCGATCGCGACCATCGTCGCGGCTTGGGCGATGGGGCAGATGCTCAAGCAGCGCTAGGGCAGGGGCTGCCCGTTCAACCCTCCGCCAGCTTGCGCCATTCGTCTTCGTCGATCACCGCGACGCCCAGCGCCTCGGCCGCTTTGCGCTTTGATCCCGCGCCCGGGCCGGCCACCACCAGATCGGTCGCTTTGGACACCGACGACGCGACTTTGGCGCCGAGCGCTTCGGCCCGCGCCTTGGCTTCGCTCCGCCCCATGCCGGTCAGCGTGCCGGTAAAGACGATGGTCTTGCCGGCGATCGCCGAAGTGCTCGCGACCGGCGCCATATCCGCGATGGTCAGTTCCCGCTCCAGGGCGGCCAGGACGTCCCGATTATGGCGGTCGTGCATGAAGGCGACGATGTCGTCGGCGACCGCCTCGCCGATCCCTTCGATCGCATCCAGCCTCTGATAGGCACCGGTTTCACGGTCGGCGGCGGCGAACATCGCGTCGCGCCAGCTGGCATAGGAACCATAGTCTCGGGCAAGGAGCCGCGCGGTCGCCTGTCCGACCTGACGGATGCCCAGCGCCAGGATGAACCGGTCGAGGGCGATGCTTCGCCGCGCCTCGATGGCGGCCAGAAGCTTGCTGGCCGAGATTTCGTCCCAGCCCTTGCGCGCGACGATCGCATCCTTGCGCGCATGCAGGCGAAAGATATCGGCCGGCGCCTGAATCAGCTTGTCGCGCCAGAACTCCTCGATATGCTTTTTCCCCAGCCCATCGATGTCGAAGGCGTCGCGCGCGACGAAGTGTTTCAGGCGCTCGACCGCCTGCGCCGGGCAGATCAAGCCGCCAACGCAGCGCCGCGCGACTTCGCCCGCTTCGCGCACGGCATCCGCGCCGCAGGCTGGACAAATGCCGGGAAACACATAAGGCCGCGAGTCTTGCGGACGCTTTTCCAGCACGACCGAGACGATCTGCGGGATGACATCGCCGGCGCGCTGGATGACCACCGTGTCGCCGACGCGGACGTCCTTGCGCGCGATCTCGTCCGCGTTATGCAGCGTGGCGCGGCTGACCACCACGCCGCCGACATTGACCGGCGCAAGCTCGGCGACGGGCGTTAGCGTGCCGGTGCGGCCGACCTGGATGGTGATCGCGTTCAGGCGCGTGGTGGCGCGCTCGGCCGGGAATTTATGCGCAATGGCCCAGCGCGGAGCGCGCGCGACGAAGCCGAGCCGCTCCTGCCAGTCGAGCCGGTCGATTTTATACACCACGCCGTCGATGTCGTAATCGAGCGACGCCCGCAAGTCGCCGATCCGGGCATAGAAGGCGAGCAGCGCCTCCGCCCCGATGCAACGCGTGGCGCGCGGATTGGTCGGAAAACCCCAATCGTTTAGGCGTTCCAGGAACTGCCAATGCGTGTCGGCGAGTTTGGCACTCATGAGCCCGGCGGCATAGGCGAAAAAGCGCAGCGGGCGCGATGCGGTCACGTTGGGGTCGATCTGCCGCACTCCGCCGGCGGCGGCATTGCGCGGGTTGGCGAAACTCTTCTCTCCCGCCTCGGCCTGGCGGGCGTTGAGGGCGAGGAAATCGTGCTTGGTCATATAGACCTCGCCGCGCACTTCGATCGCGTCGGGCGCGTCTTTCCGCAGCGTCACCGGCACATCTTTCAGCGTGCGGAGATTTTCGGTTACGTCCTCGCCTTCGCTGCCGTCGCCGCGCGTTGCCGCGCGCACCAGCCGCCCATGCTCATAGGTCAGCGACATCGACAGCCCGTCGATCTTCGGCTCGGCGACATAGGCGACCGATTCCGCTGTGTCGAGCTTAAGAAACTTGCGGATGCGTGCCTCGAAGTCGCGCACCTCATCGTCGGCGAAGGCGTTGTCGAGCGACAGCATCGGCACCGCGTGGCGCAGCTTGGCGAAGCCGGAAGCTGGGGCGGCGCCCACGAGCTGCGATGGCGAGTCGGCTGTTGCCAGTTCCGGGCACCGTAGCTCGAGCGCCAATAGCCGAGCCTTCAGCGCGTCATAAGCCGCATCGGAAATGACGGGCGCGTCTTCCTGGTAATAAGCACGATCATGGCCAGCGATCTCTGCGCTGAGGCGCGCATGTTCGGCCCGCGCGTCAGCAAGTCCGGTGGCGGCGGGTTTTTTCGCTTTGCTCACGCCGCCGCGCCATCCAGCAGACGGTCGGCGGCCGCGCGCGCCTCTTCGGTGACGCGGGCGCCGGACAGCATGCGCGCGATTTCCTCGCGCCGGCCGGGGGTATCGAGGGCTTCGACCTCGGTGATAGCGATTTCGCCGGCCAGCCGTTTGACCACGCGCAGGTGCTGGTTGGCGCGCGCGGCGACTTGCGGGCTATGCGTCACCGCCAGCACTTGCCGCGTGCGCGCCAGTTGGGACAGGCGTTCGCCGACCGCGGCAGCGGTCGCACCGCCGACTCCGGCATCGGCCTCGTCGAACACCAGGGTCGCGGCTTCGCCTGTCGCCGCCAGCGCGACGCGCAGCGCGAGCAGCAGGCGCGAAAGCTCGCCGCCGGAGGCAACGGCATCGATCGCTCCCGGCTCGGCCCCCGGCAACGTGGCGATGCGGAAGCCGACGCGGTCGAGACCCTGTGCGCCCCAAGACGCCTCCGGCAGGCGTTCGAGCAGGATCTGGAACCGCGCCCGTTCGAGCTTGAGCGGCGGCAACTCGGCCATCACCGCGCGCTCCAGGCGCTTGGCGGCGAGGGTGCGGCTGCGCGACAGCGCCTCGGCCGCCTCGGCATAGGCGCGGCGTGCGTCCTCGGCCGCGCCGGCCAGACGGGCCAGGGGGGCGGCGCCATCTTCCGTGAGCGTGGCCTGCGTCGCACGCAGCGTGGCGCGCAACGCGGGCAGATCGGCGACCGTGACCGCGTGGCGGCGGGCGGCGGCGCGCAACGCGAAGAGCCGGGATTCGACGGCATCGAGGCGGCCTTCCGGGCGATCGATCGCATGGCCCAAGGCGCGCACGCCGGATAGCGCCTCGGCCAGTTCGGCGGTCGCCCGATCGAGCGCCGCGAGGGCGCCGTCGAGCCGTCCGCCGGATTTATCCGCGATCCGCTGCAACGAACGCCCGGCCCGGCGCAGCGCCGGCTCGGCCGCATCGAGCTCGGCGTTAGAGGCGCTGAGCGCCTCGACCAGCCGTTCGGCGTTCTGCAGCAGCTTACGCTCTTCGGCCAGCGCCGGCTCCTCGTCCGTCTGCGGCGCGAGCGCGTCGAGCGCGGCCAGCGCGGCAGCGATTTCCTCGGCTTGGACCGCCGCCGTCGAGCGCTGCGCGGCCGCCTGGGCCAGCGCGGCTGCGGCCTGTTTACGCGCCTGGTCGAGCGCCGCGACGCGCGCCTGGGCTTCGCCCTGCCGGCCGAAGCCGTCGAGCGCGGCGCGGTGGCGCTCGCCGTCGCGCAGCCGCTCGCGCTCGAACTGGCCTTCGATTTGTAATAACTCGCTGCCGATCTGGCGCAGCAGCGCGACGCCGACCGGCTGATCATTGACGAAGGCGCGGCTTTTGCCGTCGGCGCCCTGCACGCGCCGTAGCCGGAGCGGCTGCCAAGGGGCTTCGGCAAGCCCATGTTCGCCGAGCAAATCGCCAATCGGATGCGTGGGTGCGAGTTCGAATTCGGCGGCGACGCTGGCGGAGGCGGCCCCGCGCCGGACCAGCCCGGCCTCGCCGCGCGCGCCGAGCGCAAGCGTCAGGCAGTCGAGCAGGATGGATTTGCCGGCGCCGGTTTCGCCCGAAAGGACAGTCAGTCCGGGCGCGAAATCGAGGTCCAGGCGATCGATCAGAACGACGTCGCGGATCGACAGCCGCCGCAGCATCGCGCGGCTAGACGGTCAGAACGGCCACAGCCGGCCAAAAAACCCGGTCGCCGGCGGCTCGCCAGTGTCCAGGCGCACGCCTTGAACCGTCTGATAGCTGTCGAGATACCAGGGGCTATTGGGGAAATTATGCCCCAACACGGTCGCCACCTGTCGCGCTTCTTCGATCAGCCCGAGCGCGGTGTAGGACTCGGCCAGGCGGTGCAGCGCTTCGGGCGCATGCGAGGTTGTCTGATAGGTGTCGAGCACGGCGCGGAAGCGGTTGATCGCCGCCATATAATTGCCCCGCTTCAGATAGTAGCGGCCGACCTCCATCTCCTTGCCGGCCAGGTGGTCATTGACCAAGTCGAGCTTGATCCGCGCGTCGCGCGCGTACTCGCTCTCCGGGTAGCGGCGCATCAGCTCTTGCAGTGAAGACTGCGCCCGGACCGTCATCTTCTGGTCGCGCGAAACCTGGGAGATCTGCTCGTAGTAGGAAAGCCCCTTTAGATAATAGGCGTAGGGCGCGTCGGGGCTGCCCGGATGCAGCTCGATGAACCGCTCCGCGGCCAGAATCGCCTCGTCGTACTCGCCCGCCTGATAATGCGAGAAGGCCGACATGACCTGAGCCTTGTTCGCCCAGGAGGAATAGGGGTGCTGACGCTCGACCTCGTCGAACGCCTTGGCTGCGCCCTTGAGGTCGTTTTTGGCCAGGAGGTCGACGGCTTCGTTATAGAGCTGTTCGACCGGGCGCTCGACGTAGTCCTGCGACTTATCGGCGGCGCAGCCGGACAACAGCCCAGCCAGGGCAACGACCGTAACGGCCAGCGCTGCCCGCGTCATACCGACATTCCATGGCCGCATAGCGCCGCCCTCCCAGCATGCCAAGCTTCGAGCGGAGGACTATAGCGGGTTTCGCGTGTGACTCCAGCGGTTGTGCTGGGTAGCAACCGGGCCCTAAGCGTAGGAACGGGCGCGATAGGCTGGTTCCGAGTCCGCTACGGCCTCGGTCCAGCGCCAGGACTGCGGGCTGGCGCGCAGGGCGCGCACCAGCGCGTGATTCAGCGCATGACCGGAACGCAGGCCCCGGAACTGGCCGACGATCGGGGCGCCGGCGAGGTACAAATCGCCGATGCTGTCCAAAAGCTTGTGGCGGACGAATTCATCCCGGAAGCGCAGGCCTTCGTCGTTTATCACCTCATTGCCGCGCACGACGATGGCGTTGGTCAGGTTGCCGCCGGCGGCGAGCCCGGCCGCGCGCAGCGCCGCCACCTCATGCTCGAAGCCGAAGGTGCGCGCCGGTGCGATATCGTGCTTGAACGTGCCGTTCACAAGACGTATCGCGGCGTTCTGGCGGCCGATCGCGGCGCTGGGAAAATCGATTTGGAAGGAAAGCGCGCAGCCGGAACCGGGCAGCAGCTCGGCGCGCTTGTCGCCATCCGTGACGGTCACGGGGCGGAGTACTTCGATCGCCCGGCGCGGCGCATCTTGGGCCACGATGCCGGCGCATTCGATCAGAAACACGAAGGGCGCGGCGCTGCCATCCATGATCGGCACTTCCGGGCCATCAAGATCCAGCAAAGCGTTATCGATGCCGCAACCCGACAGGGCGGCCAGCAGATGCTCGACCGTGCCGATGCGCGGACCGGAGGCGGCGCCGATCGCCGTCGCCATCCGGCTATCGACGACATGATCGATGTCCGCTGCAACTTCGAAGCCATCGGCGGCGCGATCGACCCGGCGAAAGCGGATGCCGGATCGGGCTGCGGCCGGGCGCAATGTCAGCGTTACCGGGCGGCCCGAGTGCAAACCCACGCCGCGACACGCAATGGCCGCGCCTAACGTCTGTTGCCGAAGTGCGTTTGCGGTCCTGACCAAAGACCTATCCCCCCATGTGTCGTCTTACCGGCTTACCGGCTGCCCCATCGACCCGCCCCCGCGGGCCGCTCCCGGCACCATGCGCCCCCGTCCCTGGCTGCGAACGCTCAATCAGCCGCGGACAAACTCGCATGTGAATCGACAGCGAAGGTCTAACGCCTTGGAATCTCAGCGCCAAGTCACTCATTGTTACCAATTGTGACGGGGCAGGAAGGGCGCCAAGAAAACGGCCGCCCCACGTGAGCGGGGCGGCCCTTTTCTGTCGGCGTAGCCGGCGAAGCGAGCGCTGGCCGGTCGCAGAGTTAGTTGGCCTGGCGGCGGAGGAAAGAAGGAATTTCCATAACACCGTCTTGGCCTTGCGGCGTCTCGGATACCGCCGCTTCATTTCCGGCGGGCGCGGCGGTACGGATGACCGGAGCGGAGACGCTGGGGGCCGATGCCGTCGGTTGCGCGTTACGCGCTCCGGGGAAGGTCCCGCGTGCGGCATTGGTCACGCGCTTGAACAGATCGAAGCCGGACTTGCGCGGTTCCACCTTCGATTCCGCGGCCGCTTCAGCAACCGGCCGCGGCGCCGGGCGGGAAACGGTCTGGGACACGACGCTTCCCGCTGGTTGCAGGGCCGGCTTCACTCCCTGCGGCAGCAGCGGGTGGCCGGTCGACGCTGGGCGGCCAGTCGTTGCGCCGTTGCCGGCGTTGATCGCCATCGGGGCCCGCATCGGACCGTCGGTTCCGGTGGCCGCGATCGGCATCGCGATCGGCTCCGGGATTTCCTCGACCTCGAACTCGGCCTCGGCTGGGGCCGGCGGAGTGACCATGATTGGCTGCGGTTCCGGCTTCTTGGCCGCGGGCGGGTTCGATGGCGTCTTGGCCGTGTTCCCCGCCGCCGGGCGCACGGCTTCCTTGCGCGAAGCGGCTTCGATGCCCGTCGCCACGATCGATACCCGCATCACGCCTTCCATGCTCTGGTCGAAGGTCGAGCCAAAGATGATGTTGGCCTTCTCGTCGACTTCCTCGCGGATGCGGTTGGCGGCCTCGTCCACCTCGAACAGCGTCATGTCGAGCCCGCCGGTGATGTTGATCAGCAAGCCGCGCGCGCCCTTCATCGAGACGTCTTCGAGCAGCGGGTTGGCGATCGCCGCTTCCGCCGCCTCGATCGCACGGCGCTCGCCGGACGCCTCGCCGGTGCCCATCATCGCCTTGCCCATCTCGGCCATGACGGTACGGATATCGGCGAAGTCGAGATTGATCAGACCCGGCATGATCATCAGATCGGTGACGCCGCGCACGCCGGAATAAAGCACGTTGTCAGCCATCTTGAAGGCGTCGGCGAAGGTGGTTTTCTCATTCGCGACCCGGAACAAATTCTGGTTCGGGATCACGATCAGCGTGTCGACATACTCTTGCAGCTCGCGCAGGCCTTCCTCGGCGAGCGCCATGCGGTGCTGACCTTCGAAGTGGAACGGCTTGGTGACCACGCCGACGGTGAGGATGCCAAGCTCGCGCGCGACGCGGGCGATGACCGGCGCTGCTCCGGTGCCGGTGCCGCCGCCCATGCCGGCGGTGATGAACGCCATATTGGAGCCCTGGAGGTGATCCTGGATCACGTCCAAGCATTCCTCGGCCGAGGCGCGACCCACATCGGGCCGGGCGCCGGAGCCAAGGCCGTTGGTCACGTTCATTCCCAGCTGAACGCGCCGTTCGCATTGCGACAGGCGCAAGGCCTGCGCATCGGTGTTGGCGACCACGAACTCCACCCCATCAAGGCTGGAGCGGATCATGTTGTTCACGGCATTGCAGCCCGCGCCGCCAACGCCGATCACGGTGATACGGGGCTTCAGCTCAGCCTCGGCCCCCGGCAGACTTAGAATCAAACCCATGAAGTCCTCCTGTCGTCCCTCTCCTTGCCGTGGCGAAGCGCCGCACGGCGTGGCGTTCCCGCAGACCCCCCTAGAGCAGGCCAGAAGCGGGGAATAACGAAGTTCGGGCTAGAGGTGCGCACGAATCCACCCCTGCAATCGGCCGACGATGCTGGCCGGTTGCCCGATCTCGATCGGCAATGGCGATGCCCAATAAGGCGTCGACCCTTGCGCAAAGGCGATCAGCCCGGCGACCGTGGCGAAGGCCGGGCCGGATACCGCCTCGGCCAACCCGCGCAAACGCTGCGGGCGACCAAGCCGGACGTGACGATCCAATATGGCGGCGGCGAGTTCGCGCGCGCCCTGTATCTGGCTTGCACCGCCGGTCAGCACGACGCGTCGTCCGGCGAGCGCGGACACACCCGATGCTTCCAGGCGCCCGCGCACCAACTCGAGCGTCTCCTCCAGCCGCGGCTGGATTACGCCGTTGAGGATCGACCTCGGCACATGGTTGGGCGTCTCATGGTTGTCCTCGCCGACCTGCGGCACGTCGATGACTTCCAACTCGTCTTCCTCGACGGCGATGGCGCAGCCGTAGAGCGTCTTGATCCGCTCCGCGCTGGCGACCGGCGTCGACAATCCGCGAGCGATATCGGAGGTCACATGCTTGCCGCCGACGGCGATGCTGTCGGTGAAGACCACTTGCCCATCGTGAAAAACGGCAATGGAGGTGGTTCCTCCGCCCATGTCGATCAGCGTGGCGCCGAGCGCGATCTCGTCCTCGACGAGCGTGGCGAGGCCGGCGGCATAGGCGCTGACCACGAAGGAATCCACCGCCAGATGGCAGCGCTCGATCGTGGTCTTGAGATTGCGCACCGCGCCGGTGGCGGCGGTGATCATGTGGACGCTCACCCCCAGCCGGTCGCCATACATGCCGCGCGGATCGCGGATGCCGCCGTGGCCGTCGATGGCGAAGCCGGTCGGCAGAAGATGAATCAGCTCGTTGTCGGCCAATCCCTTGGCTTCGCGCGTTTGCGACAAGGCGCGGCGCACATCGGCATCTTCGACGGCATGGCCGGCGATCGAGACCTCGATGTCCATCGCATGCGAGGCAGGGCGCCCGGCCGAAAGATTGACGATGACCGAACGCACCGTTTCGCCGGCCATTTTCTCGGCGTCATGCACCGCTTGCAGGATCGCTCCCTCGGCCGCTTCCATATCGGTGATCACGCCGCTTTTCACGCCTTGGCTCGCCTGATGGCCGACGCCGATCACGCGCGGCGGAGCATCCGACTGCAGACGCGCGATGAAGCAGCACACCTTGCTCGATCCGACATCGAGCGCGGCAACCAGTCCGTTCTTGGTCATCGATCCATTCTGCATGCGCGTCGGTCCGTTTCCGCTCCTTGTTCTCTGTTCGCGATTAGGGCCGTTTGGCGACTTGCGGCGGTGAAACGATTGTGCGCGGCGGCGTTCGGACCACGATCCGGTCGGCGACGCGCAAATCAACGACTCGGAGGTCACGCGCGAACAACGCGCCCGTGCGCTCCATGCTGGCAAGCCGTTCGATGGCGCCGCCGATATTTTCTTCCGGCAGCCTCACTTCCAGCCCGCCGGTGAAATACAGCGACCAGCGCCGCCCGCCGACGCGCGCGGCGGCATTCAGCTTGCCGCGCAACTCGGGCGCGGCGTCGAGCGCGTCGAGCAAATTCTCCGCATGCTTCGGCGCGTCCGGGCCGACGAGTTGCGGCAAATCGAGGAACTGTCCAAGCGTGTTCGCGCTGCGGGTGATCACGGTCCCCGCGCGATCGATCAGCGCGAACTTCCCATCCTGCTGCCACAAGGCGGCCGGAATGCGTTCCTCGATCGTGACATTGAGCGCATCCGGCAGGCGCCGCTCGATGGCAACGCGCGCGATCCAACCCTCGGCGGACAAATGCGCCTGCGCCGCCGCCAGATCGATCGCCAGGATCGGCGTGCCGATTTCAGCGTCGAGAGCAGCCAAGACCTCATCGCGCGCGGTCTGATTGTTGCCGATGATCTCCACTCGGTGCAGCACCAGCCCGGCGGAGGCGGTCATGGCATAGAAACGATCCTCCGCCCAGGCCAGCGCGCTGGCCGGCATTCCGGTTGCGATCGCGCGGTGGCCAAGCCCGATCAGGACGAAAGCGGCGATGGCAAAAACCGCGACTGCCAGTGTGCGGAGTAGCGCGTCGCGGCGAACGGCTCGAGCCAGCCCGCTTCGGCGCGCCGTCATTGTCAGCCCCATTGTGCGTGCTCCACCATCCATGCGACCAGCTGCGGAAAGTCGATGCCGCAATGCGCGGCCTGTTCGGGCACCAGCGAAAGCGGCGTCATGCCCGGCTGGGTGTTGATTTCGAGAAAATAGAGCGCGCCCGGCTCGCCTGCCGTGTCGTCGTAGCGAAAATCGACGCGTGAAACGCCGCGGCAACCAAGTGCATCATGCGCGCGCCGGGCGGTATCAAGCGCCTCTTGATAGGCGGCCGGCACGATCGGCGCCGGGATCAGGTGGCTGGCGCGGCCTTCGGTGTATTTCGCCGTGAAGTCATAGAAGCCGTTGTGGGCGCGGATTTCGGTCACCGCCAACGGACGCTCGCCCATCACGGTTACGGTCAATTCGCGGCCGGGAATGTAGCGCTCGACCATGACCCCATCGCCCTCTTCCCAGTCGGCGAAGCGGGGCAGGGGATCGCCCTCGAACACGATCTCGACGCCGACGCTCGATCCCTCGAAGATCGGCTTGGCCACATAGGGACGCGGCATCAGATCGCCGGCCATGGCTTGCGCACGCGTGGTCACCACCTCTTCCGGAACGCGGATGCCGGCCGTGGCCAGCACGCGCTTGGTCACCACCTTGTCCATCGCCAGTGCCGAGGCGAGCACGCCCGAGTGGGTGTACGGGATGGCGAGCAGATCAAGCAGGCCCTGGATGGTGCCGTCTTCGCCGAAGCGGCCGTGCAGCGCGTTGAACACCGCATCCGGCGCGGGCGACAGCGCCTTCACCAGTGCGCCGATATCGCGCGTCACGTCGTATTCCTCGACCGTGTAGCCGGCGGCGCGCAGCGCCTTGGCGCTCTCGCGGCCGGAGACGAGCGAGACCTCGCGCTCCGACGACCAGCCGCCCATGAGGACAGTGACCCGCTTAGCCATGCGCGGCCTCCTTGGCACTTCCGATGCGGCGGATTTCCCATTCGAGCGTGATGCCAGATTTGGCCTTCACGCGCCGCCGCACCTCTTCGCCCAGGGCTTCGAGATCGGCGGCCGTCGCCCCGCCGGTGTTGATCAGGAAATTGGTGTGCAGCTCGGAGACCATTGCGCCGCCGATGCGCAGGCCGCGGCATCCGGCCTGGTCGATCAGCTCCCACGCTTTCGCGCCCGGCGGGTTGGCGAAGGTCGAGCCGCCGGTGCGGCTCTTGACCGGCTGCGTGCGGGCGCGCTCGGCCTGGATCTCGGCCATGCGCCCGGCGATCGTCGCGCCGTCGCCGCGGCTGCCCTTGAGCCGCGCGCCGGTGAAAATCCAATCCGCTGGCACGCCGCAGCCGCGATAGCGCGGCGCCCAATCCTTGAGCGTGAGCCGATGCAATTCGCCGCCGGCGTCGAGCGCCTCGACCTCCACGACCACGTCTTTCAGCTCGCGGTCGTAAGCGCCGGCGTTCATGGCCAGCGCGCCGCCGAGCGTGCCCGGCACGCCGATCAGGAACTCGAATCCGGCCAGGTTGGCGTCGCGGCACTCGCGCGCGATGGTGACATCCATCGCGGCGGCGCCGGCCGTGACTTCGGCGCCGTCAATCCTGATATCGGCGAAGGCGCGCGACAGCCGCACGACCACGCCGTCGATTCCGCCGTCGCGCACGAGAAGGTTCGACGCGACGCCGATCACGGTTACTGGAATGCCCTTGGGCTTCGTGGCCAGAAACTGTGCCAGGTCATCGCGATCGGTCGGGCGGAAGATCACCTCCGCCTTGCCGCCGGCGCGGAACCAAGTGATCGGCGCCAGGGGCGAGTCGGCGACCAGTCGTCCGCGCACCGGGGGCAGGCGATCGATGAGACGGGCTGCCAAGGCCGGGGCTGCCATCATGCGCGCGTTCCCGCGACGACGCGTGGGCCGAGCGCCGCCAACTCGCCCGGCAGCGCATTGGCCCAAGTGGTGATCGAGCCGGCGCCAAGGCACACGACAATGTCGCCTGGCCGCGCCAGCGCTACGATCTCGCGCGCCAGCGCTTTGGGATCGGCAAGCGGACGCGCATCGGGATGACCGTGCTTGGCCAGACCCTCGACCAGCGCATCGCGCGAAACGCCTGGGATCGGTTGCTCGCCGGCGGGATAGACATCGGCGACCAAGACCGTATCGGCATCGGCGAAGCTTTCGCAGAACTGGTCGAACAGCGATGCCAGTCGCGTGTAGCGATGCGGCTGCACCACGGCGATCACGCGCCCCTTGGTCACGCCGCGCGCCGCCTTGAGCACGGCTTCGATTTCGACCGGATGGTGGCCGTAATCGTCGATCACGGTGACACCGCCGAATTCGCCGGTCTTGGTGAAGCGGCGCTTGACGCCAGCAAAACCGGCCAGCGCCTTGCGCAACACCTCGTCAGGCAGATCCATCGCTTGCGCGACGGCGACCGCCGCCAGCGCGTTCTGCACATTGTGCACGCCATGCATCGGCAGGGTGAGGCCATCGATGCGCCGCTTCGGGCTGCCTTGCATCGCGATCTCGACCGAAAACTTGGCGCCGTCCGGTCCGCGCTGTTCGATCTCGCCGCGCACTTCGGCATTGGTCGCGAAGCCATAGCTGATCACCCGCCGGTCGGCGAGTTTGGACGCCAGCGCCGCGACCTCCGGATGGTCGATACACAGCACGGCGAAGCCATAAAACGGGATATTGCCGGCGAAGGTCGCGAAGGCCTGGCGCACGGCGTCGAAGCTGCCGTAGTGATCCATGTGTTCGGGATCGATATTGGTCACGATCGCGATCGTCGCCGGCAGCTTCAGGAAACTTCCGTCGGATTCATCGGCCTCGACCACCATCCAATCGCCCTGGCCGAGACGCGCGTTGGTGCCGTAGGCATTGATGATCCCGCCGTTGATTACGGTCGGATCGAGCGCCGCGGCTTCGAGCAGCGCCGCTACCAGCGAGGTGGTCGTGGTCTTGCCATGCGTGCCGCCGACGGCGATCGACCATTTGAGCCGCATCAGCTCGCCGAGCATTTCGGCGCGGCGCACGACCGGGATCAGGCGATTGCGCGCAGCCTTGAGTTCCGGGTTGTCGGCGGAGACGGCCGAGGAATAGACCACGACCTGCGCCTCGCCCAGATTCTCCGCCTTATGGCCGATGGCGACCGCGATCCCCTGGGCGCGCAGCCGCAACACATTCGCGCTTTCCGCCACATCGGAACCCTGCACGCGATAGCCGAGCGCCGCCAGGGTTTCGGCGATGCCGCTCATGCCGATGCCGCCGATGCCGACGAAATGCACGAGGCCGATGTCGAGGGGAAGAGCCGCGGTCATTCGGCGGCCTCGCGCAACGGTTGGCCGGGCGCGCCTTTCGCGCCGGCAAGCTGTTCCTCGACCAGATCGGCGAGCCGCTCGGCGGCATCCGGACGCGCGGCGGCGCGTGCGCATTGCGCCGCGCGCGCAAGCGTCGCCGGGGCGTCGATCAATGTCGCCAGGCGCGTGGCGAGCGCTGCGGGCGTCAACCCGGTCTGCGACAGAATCCAGCCCGCGCCGGCGGCGTCGAGCGCCTGGGCGTTGGCCGTCTGGTGATCGTCGGCCGCATGCGGGTAGGGGACGAGCAGCGCCGGCCGCCCGGCGGCCAGCAGCTCGGCCGTGGTCGATGCGCCCGAGCGGCAGATAACCAGCGCCGCAGCGGCCAGACGCGCCGGCATGTCGCTGAAAAAGGGGGCCAGCTCCGGCTCCATGTCGCAGGCGCGATAGGCGGCGCGGGCCGCGTCAATATCCTCCGCCCGGCATTGCTGCGTGATCGCGAGGCGTTGCCGCACCGTCGCAGGCAGGAGCGCTATTGCGGCCGGGACCAGCGCGCTGAACACGCGCGCGCCCAGGCTGCCGCCGGTCACCAGCAGGCCGAAGCGACCGCCGCCGGCGGCAGCGTAGGGGCGTTCGCCGATGGCGGCGATTGCGGCCCGCACCGGATTACCGGTCAGCCGCGCCTTGGCGCGATCCTCCGGCCGCAAACGCGCGACCTCGGCGAAGGACAGCGCCAGCGCGCGCGCCTGGCGCGCCAAAAGACGATTGGCGCGGCCAAGCACGGCATTCTGCTCGTGCAGCAGGATCGGCACGCGATGCGCCAGCGATAGAATCATCGCTGGCAGGGACGCGTGACCGCCGAAGCCGACCGCGACTTGCGGTCGCGCCGAACGCAGCAGCCGGTGCGCGGCCATTGCCCCGCGCGCAAGCGCGGCCATTCCGGCCAGCGCGCGCAGCGGATGGCGCGTCGGACGCATTGATTCGATGGTCACGACCTGAATGCGCGGGTCGAAGCTGGCATTCGTCCGCCCGCGTGCGTCGGTCGCCAAGGCGACTGTGTGACCGCGCCGCAGCAGCACTTCAGCGAGCGCGGTCGCCGGGAACAGGTGCCCGCCGGTTCCACCGGTTGCGAGCAGGATCGTGCTCATGGCTCCTCCGGCGGGCCGGGGCGCCGGCGCGTGAGCGCCAAAAGGCAGCCGACGGAGAGCGAGATCGCCAGCAGCGACGAACCGCCATAGGACAGGAACGGCAGCGTCATGCCCTTGGTCGGGATCAGCGCCAAGCTTGAAGACATGTTGATCAGCGCCTGCAGGCCGAATTCGGCCGCGAGGCCGGCGGTCGCGAGCAGCGCGAACAGACTGGTCTCCTTGAGCGCGCTGCTGAGGCCACGCATCACGATGGTCGCGAACAACAGCACGATCACGGCACAAGCGATGATCCCCAGCTCCTCGCCAGCGACAGCGAAGACGAAATCGGCATGCGCGTCGGGTAACACCTGCTTGACGCCGCCTCCGCCCGGGCCCTTGCCGAACAGGCCGCCTTGGGTGAAGGCCTGGATCGAGCGGTCGATCTGCCAAGTGTCGCCGGTCGTCGGGTCGAGGAACTTATCGATGCGGATTTTTACATGCGGCAGCGTGAAATACGCCGCGAACCCTCCGCAGACTGTCATTCCACCGAGCGCCGGAAGCGTCCACAACGGCAGGCCGGCAAGGAATAATTGCCACAGCCAGATGAAGCTGATCACAACCGTCTGGCCAAGGTCGGGTTGCGCCAGCAGCAGCACGACAACCAGCCCAACCAAACCGATCGCCAGCGCATAACCGGGAAAGTTCGGGTCGCGACGGCGGACCGACAGCAGCCAGGCGGTGACGATAATGATCGCTGGCTTGACAAATTCTGAGGGCTGCAATGAAAAGCCGCCGAGCGACAGCCAACGGCGCGCACCCTTGATCTCGGTGCCAAAAAGCGGCGTCAGCAGAAGCATGGCGATGGTGGCCACGAGCAGCAAGAGCGCCAGGCGGCGCACATCGCGCGGCGACAGCAGCGAAGCGCCGAACATGCTCAGCCCGGCCAATGGCAGCAGCATGAGCTGATGCCTGACGAAAAAGAAGCTATCGCCGGCACCAAGTCTGATGGCTACCGATGGGCTTGAGGCAAGCGTCAGCACCATGCCGAAAGCGATCAGCCCAAGAATCGCCGCCAGCGACCAACGATCGACTGTCCACCACCAGCTCGCGATCAGTGATTGATCGTTACGCGAGAAATTCATGCACAGGGCGCTCCCTGTGGTGCCGGCTTGGCATGCCGGCCGGGGAGCGCAGTGACCGCCTGACGAAACGCGCGGCCGCGCGCCTCGAAGTTCTCGAATTGGTCGAATGACGCACAGGCCGGCGAGAGCAGCACGACCGCGCCCGGGCGTTGTTCGCGCGCGGCGGTTGCGGCGGCGCTCGCCACGGCGCGGTCGAGCGTACCGCATTGCGTCGCCGGCACGCGCGGCGCGAGCACGGCAGCGAAGTCCTGCGCCGCCTGGCCAATCAAAAACGCATGGCGGATGCGCGCGAAGTAAGGCACGAGCGAAGCGATCCCGCCTTCCTTCGGCAGCCCGCCGGCAATCCAGTAAATCGGGTCGTAGCAGGCGAGCGCCTTGGCGGCCGCGTCGGCATTGGTCGCCTTGCTGTCGTTGACGTAAAGCACGCCATCGACGCATTCGATGCGCTCCTGGCGGTGGGCGAGGCCGGGAAACTCGACCAGCCCGCGCGCGATCGCGGCATGATCGAGGCCGCAGGCGCGCGCCGCCGCCGTGGCCGCCGCCGCGTTCTGCGCATTATGGCTGCCGGGCAAGCTCGCCAGCGTATCCAGGCGCACGACCTTTACCGCCGGGTCGCGACTGGCATCGACCAGAAATCCATCCGCGACGCCGATGCCGCCCTGCGGCACGCGCTCGCCGGAAATGCGCACGACCTTGGCCTTGCCTTCGGCCGCTAATTCGTCGGCGATCCGCCGGCAGATGTCGTCGTCGACGCCGATGATCGCCGTCGTGCCCGACCCCTGGCCCGCGAACACGCGCCGCTTGGCGGCGATGTAGCCGTCGAGGCCGCCATGCCGCCCGAGGTGGTCGTCGGTGATGTTCATCAGCACGGCGACATCCGGGCCGAAGTCGGGGAGCAGCTCGAGCTGATAGGACGAGAGCTCCAGCACATAGGTTCCGTCGCGCCCAAGCGGGGCCAGCGATAGCGCCGCCGGTCCGAGATTGCCGCCGACTTCGACCCGCCCGGCCGCGCCAAGCAGATGCGCGATCAGCGTCGTGGTCGTGGATTTGCCATTGGTGCCGGTGATCGCGACCACGCGCGCGCTGGGCGCGGCGCGCAGCAGCAACGCCACATCGCACAGGATCGGACAGCCGACGGCGCGCGCCGCCGCCGCGACTTGGTGCGGGGAGGGGTGGGTGTGCGGAATGCCGGGCGAGAGCACGAGCAGCGCGACCCGCGTCCAATCGCAACCGGCGAGATCGACCTCTTTCGCGCCTACCGCAGCGGCTTCGGCGCGGCGCGCGGGAATATCGTCCCAGGCCCAGGTCTCGACCCCGCTGGCGGCAAGCGCGCGCGCCGCCGGCAGGCCGGATTTACCCAGGCCGAGCACGGCCACCGGCCGGCCGCGCAGGAAGGACAGGTCGAGGTGCGCGCCCATGCCCGACCTCACCGCAGCTTCAAGGTGGACAGGCCGATCAGCGCCAAAACCGAGGCGATGATCCAGAAACGAATGACGATCGTCGGTTCGGCCCAGCCCTTCTGCTCAAAGTGATGGTGCAGCGGCGCCATGCGGAACACGCGCTTGCCGGTGAGCTTGAAGGACGCGATCTGGACCATGACCGAAACGGTCTCGAGCACGAACAGCCCGCCGACGATCGCCAGCACCAGCTCGTGCTTGGTGGCGACCGCGATTCCGCCGAGCGCCCCGCCGATCGCAAGCGAGCCGGTGTCGCCCATGAACACCATCGCCGGCGGCGCATTGTACCAAAGGAAGCCGAGGCCCGCGCCGATCAACGCGCCGCAAAACACGGCCAACTCACCGGTGCCCGGCACATAGTTGAGTTGCAGGTAATTGGCGAACACCGAATTACCGACCAGATACGCGATCAGCGCAAAGCAGCCGGCGGCGATCATGACCGGCACGATCGCCAGGCCGTCGAGCCCATCGGTCAAATTGACGGCGTTCGACGCGCCGATCATTACGAACATGGAGAAGACCGGAAAGAACCAACCGAGGTTGATGAGAGCGCCCTTGAAGAACGGTATCGCCAGACTCGAATCGAGCGGCGCCCGCGTGAGATATGTCATCCACAACGCCGCGACCAGAGCGACCGCGATCTGGCAGAGAAGTTTTGTGCGCGCCGGCAATCCTTTCGGATTGCGCTTGGTCAATTTCAGGAAATCGTCGGCGAAACCGACCGCGCCGAAACCGATCGTGACCAGAAGCACGGCCCAGACATAGCCGTTGCTCAAATCGGCCCACAGCAAAACCGAGACGGTCGTCGCCAGCAGGATAAGAAAGCCGCCCATGGTCGGCGTTCCGGCTTTGGTGAAATGCTGCTTCGGCCCGTCGTCGCGGATCGGCTGGCCGCCCGGCTGCTGTTGCCTAAGCCAGGTGATGAGTCGCGGGCCCAGGAAAAAGGCGATGGCCAGCGCGGTCATCACCGCCGACCCCGAGCGAAAGGTCAGATAGCGGAACAGGTTGAAGACGATGAACTCGTCGCCCAGACCCCCGAGGAAATACAACATGCCCTGCGCGCCCTATGCGACCGTAGCCATGCGGCGCGCGCCATCGCCGCCGGCGCGCTGCCCGAGCGCGAGCAGGGCCTCGACGATGGGCGCCATGGCGCTGCCATGCGAACCCTTGACCAAAACCGAATCACCGGGCCGCACGGCGCCGAGCAGCTTCGGCATCAATTCCTTGGCGCTCGGCGCGTTGGCGCCATGCAGCGCCGCCGGCAGGGCGCGATAGAGCGCCGCCATATGTGGTCCGGCGCAGAACACCTGCGCCACGCCGGCCGCCTCGATCGCCGGCGCCAGCCCCGCGTGCATCGCGTCGGCCTCGCGGCCAAGCTCGAGCATATCGCCGAGCGCGGCGATGCGCCGGCCGCGCGGCTTGCGCTCGGCCAGTACGGACAGCGCCGCGCGCATCGAAGCCGGGCTGGCGTTATAGGTGTCGTCGATAACTTCGAAGGTGCCACCGGGCAGGCGCACGCTGTGCATCTGGCCGCGACCCTTTTGCGGGCGCAGGCTTTCCAGCGCACTCGCGGCAAGCGAAAGCTTGACGCCGAGCGCATGCGCGGCGGCCAGCGCCGCCAGCGCATTGAGCGCGTTATGCCGGCCGGGAAGCAGCAAGGTAAAATCGACGGCCGCGCCCAGCACTTCGGCGCGCACCCGGCTGCCGCCGTCCGTGGCCGTACAAGACAGGAGTCGCGCCTCTGCGGTCTCGGCTGCGCCGAATCCGATCACGCGACCGGCGCCACGCGCGCCCGCCACCGTGGCCAGACGGTCGAAGAACTCGCTATCGCGCGGCAACACCGCGCACCCGCCCGCGACCAGCCCGTCGAAGATCTCGGCCTTGGCGTCGGCGATCGCCGCCACGGAGTCGAAGAACTCGAGATGCGCCGGCGCGATGGCGGTGATGACCGCCACCTCCGGCTGCGCCAGCTGGGCGAGGGGCGAAATCTCGCCGGCGTGATTCATGCCCAGCTCGATGACGCCGTAAGCGGTCGCCCGTGGCATGCGCGCGAGTGACAGCGGTGCGCCCCACTGGTTGTTGAGATTGCCGATGGTTGCGTGCGTCGGCCCGGCGAGCGCGAGCGCGGCGGCGAGCGCCGTCTTGGTCCCGGTCTTGCCGACGCTGCCGGTGATGCAGGTAATGCGCGCCGATCCGCGCGCACGGGCAGCGGCGCCCAGCGCCCAAAGCGCCCGCATGGTGTCGTCGACCACGAGCAGGGGCGCATCATCGGACACGCAGGTGGCCATGCGATGCACCACGGCGCTGACCGCGCCGCGCGCCAGCGCCGCTTTGACGTAATCATGGCCGTCGCTATTCGGCCCCTCGAGTGCGATGAACAAGTCGCCGGGCGCGGTCGTGCGGCTGTCGATCGAGATCCCGCTTGCCTGCCAGCTGCGCTCCGTGCCGGCGCCGACCAGCGTTCCGCCCATCGCCTCGGCCGCCTCGGCCGCGGCCCAAAGAGCCTGGCTCATCGCTGCGGCGCTCATGCGGCGGCTCCCAGCTCGGCTACGGCTTCGCGCGCCACTTCGGCGTCGTCGAAGGGCAGGGTGCGGTCGCCGATGATCTGGTAGTCCTCATGCCCCTTGCCGGCGAGCAGCAGCGCATCGCCGGGCGCCAGCGCGCGCACCGCCTGGCGGATGGCTTCTCCGCGGCCGGGAATTTCGCGCGCGCCGGGACAAGCGGCGATGATGGCTGCGCGGATGCGCGACGGATCCTCGCTGCGCGGGTTATCGTCGGTGACGATCGCCAGATCGGCGCTCGCCGCTACGGCCGCGCCCATCAGCGGGCGCTTGCCCGGGTCGCGATCGCCGCCGGCGCCGAACAGCGCCACCAGCCGTCCGCCGACATGCGGGCGGAGCGCCCCGAGCACGGTTGTGAGCGCATCCGGCGTGTGCGCGTAATCGACATAGATCGGCGCGCCATTGGCGTGGCGGGCGACCAGCTCCAGCCGTCCGCGCACCCCGGCCAGGCGGCCGAGCGCGGCAAAGGCGGACGCAAACGCGCTGCCGGTGGCGAGCGCCAGACCGAGGGCGGCGAGCGCATTCATCGCCTGGAACGCGCCGGCCAGCGGGAGCAAAACCTCGTGCTGACGTCCGGCATGCGAGATGATGACGCGCTGTCCGAGCGCTTCGGGCGCCAGGCGTTCGAGCTTGAGCGTGCGCGCGCCGCGCCCGTAATCGAGCACCGCGATGCCGCGCCGCTGGGCGACCGCCGCCAGATGCGTGAACTCGGCCACGTCGGCATTGAGCACGGCGCCGGCGCCGGTGGGCAGCAGGCTGTCGAACAGCCGTGCCTTGGCGGCGAAATAAGCGCCGACATCGGCGTGATAGTCGAGGTGATCGCGCGTCAGATTGGTAAAGGCGGCGGCGGCCAGCGTGAGCCCGTCAAGCCGGTACTGGGCCAGCCCATGGCTTGAGGCTTCGAGCGCTACCCGCTCCACGCCTTGGCCGGCAAGTTCGGCCAGCACGCGGTGCAGCTCGATCGCATCCGGGGTGGTGAGCGCGCCGGCGCGCACGACATTCGGGGCGCGGACGCCGAGCGTCCCGAGGCTGGCGGCCTTGCTCCCCTCCGCCGCCCAAAGTTGGCGGGTGAACTCGGCCACGCTCGACTTGCCATTGGTGCCGGTAATGGCGACGACGATCTTCGGCTGGCACGCGTAAAACCGCGCCGCGAGCAGCGCCAGCAGTCGGCGCGGATTGGCGTCCGCGATGAGCGCGACCGGAGCGCCCGTGCGTGCTACTGGCTGCGCCAGCGGCGGATCCTTGGCGGTCAGCACGGCAACCGCGCCGCGCGCCAATGCGTCGGCGATGAACGCGCGCCCATCGGCGCGCGCGCCAGGCAGGGCAGCGAACAGAAACCCGGGCGCGACCGCGCGGCTATCGACAGCAAGTCCCGCAATCTCCGGATCCGGCTCGCCGCCGGCGGAAAATACGCCGAGTCCCTGGGTGAGGCTAGTTAGCCGCAAGGCGCGGGCCCGCCTTTTCCTGATCGATTGCGAGCGCGCGCAGCACTTCGGGCGCCGTCTCGTCCTGAGGCGCGATGCCGAGCAGGGGAGCGATGCGCGCGATGACCCGCCCGACCATCGGCGCCGCGGTCCAGCCGCCGGTCGCATAAAAGGCAGTCTCCTTCAGTCCTTTCGGCTCATCGATCAGCGCATAGACGACATAGCGCGGCGCGTTGATCGGGAAGGCGCCGACAAAGGAGGAGATGTTCGCGTTTTTCTTGTAGTGCCCGTTTTCGATTTTTTCGGCCGTGCCGGTCTTGCCGCCAACGACGTAGCCCTTCACCGATGCCAGTTTGGCGGTGCCGTTGGTCACGACATAGCGGAACAACCGGCGCATTTTGTCGGACGAGTCCTCGCTGATCACGCGCACGCCAGGGCGCAGCGCCATCGGGTTCTGCTTCACCAAGGTCGGCGTGCGCAAAATTCCCCCGTTGATAATGGCCGCGACTGAAGCCGTGAATTGCAGCGGACTTACGGCAACGCCATGGCCAAAAGCGACCGTTGCCGTGTTGACTTCACGCCAAGTGGACGGGAACATCGGCAGGCCGATTTCCGATAGCTCGACGCCTGTTGCGCTGAGCAGTCCGAACTGTTTTAGGTACCGCCTTTGCACATCGGACCCGTATTCCAGCGCGATGCGCGCGGCGCCGATATTGGATGATTCGCCGAAAATCCCGGGGACGCTCATGCAGCCTTTGCCGGGATGAAAATCGGCGATCGATTTCCCGGCGAACATCAGCGGGTGGCCGACGTCATAACAGCGGCGGAAATTCGTCGTGCCGGCATCCAGCGCGGTGGCGAGGGTGAAAACCTTGAACACCGAACCAAGTTCATAGACGCCAAGCGTGGCGCGGCTGAAACGGGCATTGGCGTCCGCCGCGCCCGGATCGTTGGCATCGAAATCGGGCAGCGACACCATCGCTATGACTTCGCCATTGCGCGCGTCCATGACCACGGCCGCTCCGCCGAGCGCACGGAATTTCCCGATCTGCGCCGCCAACTCCTCGCGCAGGATCGTTTGCAGCCGCAGATCGATGGAACTGGTAACCGCTTCGCCGTGCTCGAGGCGCGCGTTAAGCGAGAGCTCCAGTCCCGCCAAGCCATCGCCGTCGATATTGCCGAAACCGATGACATGCGACGCCGCAGAGCCATGCGGATAGACGCGGCGCTGCTCGACCTGGAAATCAAGCCAAGGCAGACCGAGGCCATGGACCGCGGCTTGCTCGCTTGGCGACAGATGCCGGCGCAACCAGACGAATGGGCTTTTGCTGGTAAGCTTGGCGCGAAGATCGGCCGCCGTCGCTCCCTGCAGAATCCGAGCGAGCTTGTTCACGGCCTCGTCGATGTCGCCGACATTTTTGGGGCGGGCGAACAACGACCATGTCGGCAGGCTGGTGGCGAGCAGCAGGCCGTTGCGGTCGAAAACATCGCCGCGCAGCGCGACCGAAGTTGCGCCGGAAGCGGGACTGCCCGCGCTCGGCGCCGTGGAGGTCATCACCCCGACATCGACCAGCCGGACCGTAACCGCAAAGAAGGCGGCGGCGAACAGCAGCGCGCCGACTACCAACCGCGATTTGGCGGTGTTGAGCGCGCGCACGGCGGCGCCATCGATGCGTAATTGGGCGCTGCGCCGTTGCCCCCGCACATCCAGCGCAGCGCGACCCTCGCGCAGGTTTTCTGACGCGCGGGTCATCTCGTAAGGCCGCTGATCATGGCGGCAAACTTTTCGTCGTCCGACGGGAGATCAAGGGAAGAAGTCGCGACACGGCCGCCGTTGGCCGCGGCCAGTTGCGACTGCGCCGAGACGTTAGACGCCGCTATCGACTGCGCGCGTAGCTCGGCCGGCTTGCTCTTCGGCCGAACGCCCTCGGCGACCAATGTCGGCGCGGCAGCCGGCCGCGCCATGGGCAAATCGGAGAGAGCGACAAACTGCTCGCCGGACAAGGGCGCGAAGCCCAAGTGGCGGCGGGCGAGCGCCTCGATCCGCACCGGGGAATTGAGTAAACTCCACTCCGCCGCCAGCACACGCTTCGCTTTTTCGGTCGCCTGGATTTTGTTAGTGAGCCGGCCCAATTCGCGTTCGAGCGCCATGGTCGAATATGACACCTGATACACCGCCGCGCCCAGAACGCTGGCCAGCGCCAACATCGCCAATGTGAGACTGCGCCGCATTAAGCCGCCTCCTCCATTGCGCCCCAGGTGGGGGCAGTGGTGCGCTCCGCGGCGCGCAGCTTGGCCGAGCGCGCGCGCGGATTGGTCGCAATTTCTTCGTCACTGGGCCGGATCGCCTTGCGCGTCAGCAGGCGAAAAGAGGACGGGCGCCGGCTGGCTTCTGTCGCGGGGAGGTGTCGCGACCCGGCGGCGCCCGCCTCGGCGCGTACGCGCAAGAATGTCTTGACGCGCCGATCTTCGAGCGAGTGGAACGAAACGACCACAAGCCGTCCGCCCGGCCGCAACACGGCCTCGGCGGCGACCAGCCCGCGATCGAGTTCGTCCAACTCGTCATTGACGTAAATGCGCAAGGCTTGAAACGTGCGCGTCGCCGGATCGATGGCGCGCCAGGTGCCGCCAATCGCGCGGCGCACGATATCCGCCAACTCGGCGGTGCGCGTGATACGGGCGAGAGCGCGGGCATTCGCAATTGCGCGCGCGATCCGTCGCGCCTTGGGCTCTTCGCCCAGGTCGGCGATGATCTGCGCCAGTTCGCGCGGCTCGCGCTCATTGACCACATCGGCGGCGCTCGGCCCGTGCCGGTCCATGCGCATATCGAGCGGCCCGTCCTGAGCAAAGGAAAAGCCGCGCTCGGCGGCGCCAAGTTGATCCGATGACAGGCCGAGATCCAGCGCGACGCCATCGACCGAGGCGATCCCCTCGGCCGCGAGCGCCTCGCGCATGGCGCCAAAGCGCGACTGAATGAGCTTGAGTCGCCCGCCCGATGAGCGCGCGAGCGACGCGCCAGCGGCAATCGCATCGCCATCGCGGTCGAGGCCGCACACCGTACAATTCGCTTGCGCGAGAATGGCGCGACTCCATCCGCCGCCGCCGAAAGTCCCATCGACATAGACGCCGCCGTCGCGCGGTGCGAGAGCGGCCAGAACCTCCACGACCATGACCGGTTTGTGCACGGTTGTGCTCATGGACGCGCCCCGCTTGCACGGCGTGCGGCTGCGGCCGCGTCCGCGCGCCGCTTGCGCGTGAGTTGGGCGGCTTCGAGCGCGGACGGCTCCCAAATTTCGAAAGTGCGACCGCGGGCGACGAACCCGACCTGTTCGGTCAGCCGCGCATGGGAAATCATCGACTCGGACAAGGTGACGCGGCCTTCCGGGTCGAAAGCCAACTCCTTGATTCGGCCGAAAAAAGTGTATTCTGCGTCCTCGAATTCGACCGAGCCGGGGGCGAGTCGGTCGATTTCGTTTCGGCGCGTTTCCAGATATTCGTTGCCTAAGCATTCAATCGCCGGGTCAAGCAAGGACGTGCACGCGATCACGCCATTAAGCCCTTGCGATACAAGGATATCCCGGAACGGGGCGGGAATCGACACGCGGCCCTTCTTGTCCAAGCGGTGGTTGAGGTAACTGGATAGAAAAAGAGCCATCTGCGCTGCAAGCCCACCCGATCACGTCTGTTCGACGGCCCCCGCCATCGATGGGAATTCATGGGAGATCGTGGGATAGCATGGGGAAACTCAGCCGCGCAACAGCCTCGTGCGCCTAGTATATTTTCCTTTGGCGACTACAAGACGCGAAAACTAATCAAGCGAAATCATAGACTTGTCTTGATTGTCTGAGGGCAGGCCCGCTGTATGTTCTTCATGTGTTCTTGTGCGTTTGATAAAAAAAAGTGTCAGGCGGCCTATAAGCCGGGTTCTGTCCCCGCCCCACTGGCAAACAGCCTGGAGCGATGGACGGCCATTCCTCTGGGACGCCGGTTACCCGACGCCTCGCGCGACCTACCCGGGCGGCGATGCGGAAGCCCATCCGGCCGCGAACGCCCCGAAGGTCGCTCCGGCCTATGCCGCCCCTATACGGTCTTGCTCCGAGTGGGGTTTTCCATGCCGGCTCCGTCGCCGGACCCGCGGTGCGCTCTTACCGCCCCGTTTCACCCTTGCCGGCGGCCCGAAGGCCCGGCCGGTGGTATGCTTTCTGTGGCACTGTCCCTGGGGTCGCCCCCGCCGGCCGTTAGCCGGCACCCTTACTTCCGTGGAGCCCGGACTTTCCTCGAGCGGCGGGTTTCCCTATGCCGCCCGCAGCCGTCCAACCGCCTGACGGTTAGACCTTGGCCCGCGCCGAGGGTTCCGGCAAGAGCACGATCAGCGCCACGCCGATGATTGTCGCCGTCGCGCCGCCAAGAAAGGCCAGCGTCAGGCGCTCGTCGAGGAAGGCCGCCGACAGGCTGATGCCGAACACCGGCACCAGCAGCGTGAACGGAACCGCCTGATTCACCGGCAGCCGGCGCAACAGCCAGAACCACAGCCCGTAGCCGCCTATATAGACGAACAGCGCCGAATAGATCATCGAGGCAATGCCGCCGAACTCGATCGCCGCCAGCCGGCTCCATTCATCGCGCTCGACCAAAACCGACGCCAGCGCAAGCTGCGGCACGGCCAGAAGCGCGGTCCAGGCATTGAGCATGGGCCCGTCGACCTGCGGCAAGCGCTTGACGTGGAAATTGGCCAGGGTCCAGGCCACTGAAGCGCCCAGCGCCGCCAAGACCGGCCAGAACGTATGCTGTGTGCCGGGCGCGCCGGCGATCAGCAGCACGCCGGAAAAGGCGAGCGCCATGCCACCGGCGCGCGCGAGCCCGAGTCGCTCGCGGAACACCAGCCAGGCGAGCGCCGCCGAAAAAGCCGTGTGCGTATTGGTGAGGATGATCGCCACCGCCGCATCCAGCCCATCGATGCTAAACGCGACCAGCCCGAAATGGCCGAAGCCGAGGATCGCCGCAAGAATGACGATCGGCCCGATCTCGTCGCGGCGCGGCCATTTGACGAACGGGAGCATCACCGCCGCGACCAGGGCGAAGCGGATCGTCATGAACAGAAAAGGCGGAAACTCGCTGAATGCGCCGCCTTTGAGCACGACGAAGTGACTGCCCCACAGGAAGGCGACCGCGATCGCCGCAAGCAAGTCGAGCGGTCGCACCTTAGGTGACGCCCTCGGCGCGCGCGGCGAGGGTGAGCCAGCGTTCCTCGGCGGCGGCGATGGCGCGCAGCACTTCGGCATGTTTGGCGGCGGTGTCGGCAAAGCCCTTGGCATCGCGGCGCGCCAGAGCTGGATCGGCCAGTGCGCGTTCAAGCGCGGCGCGCGCCGCCGCCAGACGTTCGAGCTTGGCCGGCAGCTCGCTC
Organism: Alphaproteobacteria bacterium; assembly: GCA_009694135.1. Classification (GTDB taxonomy): domain Bacteria; phylum Pseudomonadota; class Alphaproteobacteria; order UBA6615; family UBA6615; genus SHVS01. The sequence continues at coordinate 38,593 of SHVS01000003.1, read as the reverse complement.
AGTTCGGTCTGTTCGCGAAAGCTGAGCTTGTTGGCGGCGCGGGGCGCGGGCGCGGCGGCAATGCGCGCTGTCGCCAGCTCGCGTGCCGACTTTGCCACCACGCGCGGCGGCAGCCCGGTGCCACGTTGGCGCAGCATGTCGGAATAGCCGCCGGCGTATTCGGTCGTGCGTCCATCGCCTTCGACCACGATCACGGATGTGACCAGCCGGTCGAGAAAATCGCGATCGTGGCTCACCAAAATGAGCGTGCCGGCATAGGCATCCAGCGCCTCGATCAGCACGTCGAGCGTATCCATGTCGAGGTCATTGGTCGGCTCGTCGAGCACCAATACATTACTCGGTTGGGCCAACACCCGAGCGAGCAGCAGGCGATTGCGCTCGCCGCCGGACAGGGTCGAGACCTTGGCCGTCGCCTGTGCGTCGGAGAACAGGAACTGGCGCAGATAGGCGACCACGTGGATCTGTTTGCCTCCGACCATCACGCTGTCGCCGCCCGACGGGGTGAGCGTGTCCCACAGCGACTTCTCCGGTTCGAGCGAGGCGCGCTCCTGGTCGAACACGCCAAGCGCGAGGCGCGCCCCATGCCGCACCTTGCCGCCGTCGGGCGCAAGCACACCGATCAAGAGCTTGACCAGGGTGGTCTTGCCGGCGCCGTTCGGACCCATGATGCCGACGTGGTCGCCGCGCTGAATGCGCGTGGAAAAGTCGCCGATCACCACCCGCTCGCCGAATAGCTTGGTGATATGGGTCGCCTCGATCACCAGCTTGCCGCCCGAAGTCGCCTCGGTGGCGGCGACTTCCATCCGCCGCGCCGCGCCGGCGATCAACTCGCGCCGCTCGGCCCGCAACGCCTGCAAGCGCGCGGCGCGTCCTTCGTCGCGCGTGCGCTGGGCGGTGATGCTGCGCTGGAACCAATGTGTTTCGATCTTGAGCCGCGTTTCCAGCTGCTCGGCACGCTTGGCCTCGGCTTCCGCCACCTCGGCGGCGTAGCTGTCGAACGACTCATAGCCTGCTTCCAAGCGGCGCAGTTTGCCATCGACGAGCCAGAAGCAGCGATTACTGACCCGGCGCAGGAAGGCGCGGTCGTGGCTGACCAGCAAGAGCGCGCCGCGCCAGCCGAGCAGGCGGGTTTCCAGCCCCTCGATCGCCGGTAGGTCGAGGTGGTTGGTTGGTTCGTCGAGCAGCAGAATCTGGGGCTGGGCGGCAAAGGCGCGCGCCAGACCGGCGCGGCGCAGCTCGCCGCCCGACAGCGAGCGCATGCGCGCTTCGGGATCCAGTCCCTGGCGGTCGATCTCGGCCAGGGCGCGGTAGTGCTCGCCGTCCGGCACGCCACCGGCGACATAATCGGCGATGCTTTCATCCCCGGCCTCGATCTGCTGCGGCAGATAGCCGATGCGCGTGCCCGGTTGCAGAAATCGCTCGCCGGCATCGAGTTCATAGGCCCCGGCCAGGAGCTTGAGGATCGTCGTCTTGCCGGCGCCGTTGCGCCCGACCAGGCAAGCGCGTTCGCCGACCGCCAACGCGAAATCAAGGCCGACGAACAACGGCCGTCCGCCAAAGGATAGCAGCGCGTTGCTGAGCGCGAGCAGCGGTGGGGTTCCAGCGCTGCTCACGGGATGCCGCGCTCCTTGCGGATGTGGTCATAGGCGGCGTTGATGGCCGCTAATTTTTCGGTGGCGACGGCGATAAACTCCGGCGGCAGGCCCTTGGCGATCACGCGGTCGGGGTGATGCTCACGCACCAGGTTGCGCCAGGCTGCCTTGATGTTGGCATCCGAGGCGTCGGGCGACATGCCCAGGCTTTGATACGGGTCGCCCTCGGCGACCGTGGCCATCGCGCTGCTGATGCGGCTGAAATCAGCCGCGCTGAAGCCGAAGATGCGCGCCACCTCGCGTAGATAAGCAATTTCCTCCGGGGTCACCTTGCCGTCGGCGCGGGCGATGGTGAACAGGCAGCCGAGTAGCTGTTCCAAAACCGCCGGATCGTCGCGGAACAACCCGGCGATCTGGTGCGCATAGGGCTCGAAGCCGCCGGAAAGCCGGCGCGCCTGGTCAAAAAAACGCGCGACCGCCGACTCTTCCTCCGCGGCGACCTGGAACGCCCGCTTGAAGGCATGCACCTCCTCGCGGGTCACGACACCATCGGCCTTGGCCAGCTTGGCGCCAAGCGCGATCACCGCAATGGTAAAGGCGATCTGACGCGACGGATCGCGGGTGTCGAGGCCGGACACCGCGCCGCGCCCGGCATCATAAACATGGCCGGCGAGCGCGCCGAACAGCGCGCCCAAGGGTCCGCCAAGCGCGAAGCCGGCGGCACCGCCCAGGATCTTTCCCCAGATGCTCACGTCTGCTCGCTGACCGCAAAAGAGGCGAGGGGTATAGACCACCCGACGATGCCAGCGCCAGCACCGGGCTTGACGCCGCCGCCGCCGGGTGCTTCGCACACGCACACATGAATGAGCGATGGCAATTCTGGATCGACCGCGGGGGGACTTTCACCGATATCGTGGCGCGCCGGCCGGACGGTGCCATCGTCTGCCATAAGCTATTGTCGGAAAATCCCGGCCGCTACCGGGACGCGGCGCTGCACGGCATCCGCGCGCTGCTTGGCCTGGGGGCCGATGCGCCGATCCCGGCCGAGCGCGTCGCCGCCGTGAAGATGGGCACCACCGTCGCGACCAACGCGCTTTTGGAGCGCAAAGGCGCGCGCACGCTGCTGGCGATCACCCGCGGATTCGGCGACGCGCTGCGCATCGCCTATCAGAACCGGCCGAAACTGTTTGCGCGCGCGATCACCCTGCCGGAGCAGCTGCACGAAAGCGTGGTCGAGATCGACGAGCGCGTGACCGTCCAAGGCGAAGTCTTGCGGGTGCTCGACCTCGCGGCCGCGCGCCGTGACTTCGTTGAGGCTCACGCGCGCGGCATACGCTCGCTGGCGATCGTGCTGCTGCATGGCTGGCGCTATCCCGAGCATGAGCGACGCCTGGCCGTGCTTGCGCTTGACATCGGCTTTACCCAGGTGTCCACCGGCCACGCTACCAGCCCGCTGATGAAGCTGGTGGCGCGCGGCGATACGACGGTCGTGGACGCCTATCTGTCGCCGGTTCTGCACCACTATGTCGAACAAGTCGCGGGCGAGCTGGGCGGCGTGAGGCTGTTGTTCATGCAGTCGAATGGCGGGCTCGCCGATGCGCGCCGCTTCCACGGCAAGGACGCGATCCTCTCCGGCCCGGCGGCGGGGGTGGTCGGCGCGGTGCGCACCGCCGTCGCCGCCGGCTGCGAGCGCATCATCGGCTTCGACATGGGGGGCACTTCGACCGACGTGTCGCATTGGGCGGGCGAGTTCGAGCGCGCTTTTGAAACCACGGTCGCCGGGGTGCGCGTGCGCGCGCCGATGATGCAGCTGCACACGGTCGCCGCCGGGGGCGGCTCGATCCTGCATTTCGATGGAGCCCGGCTGCGCGTCGGGCCGGATTCGGCCGGCGCGGATCCCGGCCCGGCCTGCTATTGCCGCGGCGGGCCGCTCACCGTCACCGACGCGAATGTGCTGCTCGGTCGCCTGGCGCCGGAGCATTTTCCGCGCGTGTTCGGGCCGGATGGCGATGCGCCGCTCGATGCCGATGTCGTGCGCGAGCGTTTCGCCGGGCGGGCGCGGGAGATTTCAGCCGCGACCGGCGAGCAGCGGAGCGCGGAATCCGTGGCCGAAGGCTATCTGCGCATCGCGGTCGAAAACATGGCCAATGCGATCAAGGAAATCTCGATCCAACGCGGCCATGACGTCAGCCGCTATACGCTCGTGTCGTTTGGCGGCGCCGGCGGTCAGCACGCCTGCAGGGTGGCGGATGCGCTCGGCATGAAGCGGATTTTCCTGCATCCCCTGGCCGGGGTGCTGTCCGCCTTCGGCATGGGGCTGGCCGACCAGACGGCGATGCGCGAGCGCGCGATCGAGGCCGAGCTCGCGGCCGAACTCGCGCCCCGCTTGGATGCGGTGTTCGCCGAGCTTTCCGCTGAGGCGAGCGCGGAACTGGCGCGCCAAGGTATCGTGCCTACGCAGGTCGAAATCCTCCGCCGCGTGCATCTGCGCTATGCCGGCACCGACGCCGCGTTGGTGGTGCCGCATGGTGATGTCGCGGCGCTGGCGGCGGCGTTTTCCGAGGCGCATCGGCGGCGCTTCGGCTTCACCGTCCCGGAGCGCGCGCTGATCGTCGAGGCCGTGTCGGTCGAGGCGCTGGCGCGCGCCGAACGCGTTGACCTTACGCCGCCCCCTGCGCGCACCCCCGCTCGGGCGCTTGCCCAGGCGCGGCTGTGGAGCGAAGGACATGCGCATGACGCGCCGGTTTATGAGCGCGCATCGCTCGCGCCTGGGCAGCAGGTGTCCGGCCCGGCGATCATTCTCGAACCCACGGGCACGAATGTGGTCGAAGCCGGCTGGCGCGCGACGCTCGATGCCAAGGGGATTTTGTGGCTCGATCGGGTGGAGGAGTTGCGCCGCCGCCCGGCGATCGGCACGGCGGTCGATCCGGTGATGCTGGAAATCTTCAATAACCTGTTCATGTCGATCGCCGAGCGCATGGGCGCGGTGCTGCAAAACACCAGCCAGTCGGTGAATATCAAGGAGCGGCTCGATTTCTCCTGCGCGTTGTTCGATGACGACGGACGGCTGATCGCCAACGCGCCGCATATCCCCGTGCATCTCGGCTCGATGGGCGAATCCGTGCGCGCGGTGACGCGCCGCTGGGGCCGCGAGATGCGCCCGGGCGACGTGTTCGTGCTCAACGCGCCCTATAACGGCGGCACGCATTTGCCCGATGTCACCGTGGTGACGCCGGTGTTCGATGCCGCCGGCAAGGAGGTGCTATTCACCGTCGCCAGCCGCGGCCATCAAGCCGATATCGGCGGCACCACGCCCGGTTCGATGCCGCCCGACAGCCGCTCGGTCGAAGAAGAAGGTGTGCTGCTCGACAACCTCAAGCTGGTGGATCGCGGGGCGTTCCTTGAATCCGAGCTTCTGCAAGTGCTGGCGAGCGGGCCCTATCCGGCGCGCAACCCGGATCAGAATATCGGCGACCTCAAGGCGCAGATCGCCGCCAACGAGACCGGCGCGAATGAACTCCGCCGCATGGTCGAGGAGTTCGGACTCGACACGGTGCGCGCCTATATGGGGCATGTGCGCGCCAATGCCGCCGAGCAGGTGCGCCGCGTGCTCGACCGGCTGGAGGATGGTGCGTTCCGCTGCACTATGGACAATGGCGCGACCATCGCCGTGTCGATCCGGGTGGATCGCGCCGCGCGGAGGGCGCGCATCGATTTCACCGGCACTTCGCCGCAGCAGCCGGACAATACCAATGCGCCCCGCGCCGTGACGCGCGCCGCCACGCTCTATGTGTTCCGCACGCTGGTCGACGACGACATCCCGCTCAATGACGGCTGCTTGGAGCCGCTCGATCTCGTCATCCCGGAAGGCTCGATGCTGTCGCCGGTCGCGCCGGCGGCGGTCGTGGCCGGCAATGTCGAAACCAGCCAGGTGATCGTCGATACGCTGATGGGCGCGCTCGGGGCGATGGCGGCCAGCCAAGGGACGATGAACAACGTCACCTTCGGCGACGCCCGCCATCAGTATTACGAGACTCTCGCGGGCGGGACCGGCGCCGGGCCGGGTTTCGATGGCGCGGACGCGGTGCAGAGCCACATGACCAATTCGCGGCTGACCGATCCAGAGGTGCTTGAGTGGCGTTTCCCCGTGCTGCTTGAACGTTTTTCGATCCGCCGCGGTTCGGGCGGCGTGGGGCGTTGGCATGGCGGCTGCGGCGTCGAACGTCTTCTGGTCTTGCGCGCGCCGATGACTGTCGCGGTCTTGTCCAACCGCCGGCGCGTCGCGCCCTTCGGGCTTGCCGGTGGCGGCGAAGGCCTGTGCGGCGAGAACCTGATCCTCTTCCGCGACGGGCGCACCGAGTCGCTTGGGCCGACCGCCCGCCGTGAGCTCGCCGCCGGCGACGCGCTTATGGTTAAGACCCCGGGCGGCGGCGGCTACGGGCGCGCGGACTGACGGCTCTCCGCGGCCGCGGGGTTTCAGCCCACAAGAATTTTTGCCTTGGGTGCTGAATCCTCTTGCACCCGGAACCAAGGAGTTGAATCTATGCAGCGTCGCGCCGCCGAGGCCGGCCGGAGAATTCGGCAGAGAACTTCGGCGCGGCGGCATGGAGCTTCCCCGTTTCGGCCGAGAGTGTTTCTCGGTCGTCCCATGGAGGTTGGGTTGGGTCGAGGCGGAACAAGATCGCGCAAGCGGCGGCGACGCCGGAGTCTCCTCCGTGCCGACGCGGCTCGGGTGGTGGGTCGGCCCCGTTCGCGGTCGATTCTTCAGGCTAAGAATCAGTTGAGTTCTGATGGCGCCGCGCGTGTCCGACGTTTGGGTTGGGCCGGGGCGCGCGCGTTCACTTACGCTGGCCCATGCGGGATTAGGGCCTTAACAGGATTGGAAAGGTGAGCAAGAACGGCACACAGCACCCGGGTCAGCCGGGCAAGAACGGTCAGCACGCCAATGGCAACGGCAACGGCAACGGCAATGGGAAGGGCAGCGTCCGTCAGGCGACCGCGCGCACGCTCGGGCCGATTTCCGACCTCGAGCGGCATCTGCCGGTCGATTGGTGGCGTAATCTGTTCAATGCGGTCTACCTCAAGACCGACGGCGACGTGGTGGAGAACAACACCAATACCGAAGCCGACATCGACCTCTTGATCCGCACCGCCGGGCTTGACGCCAACGACCGCGTGCTCGACTTGTGCTGCGGCCAGGGACGGCATGCGCTGGCGCTGGCGCGGCGCGGCTTTCGCAGCATCACCGGCATCGACCGCTCGCGCTATCTGATCCGGCTGGCGCGCCGCCGGGCGCGCGACGCAGGCCTGACCGTCGACTTCAAGGAAGGCGACGCGCGCCGCTTCCGCGCATCGGATGCGAGCTTCCATTGCGTCGCCATTCTCGGCAATTCCTTCGGCTATTTCGATCAGGAGGAAGACGATCTGGCGGTGCTCGGCCAGGTGCGCCGGGTGCTCAAGCCGGGCGGCACGCTCGCCATGGACATCACCGACGGCGAGTGGATGCGGCAGCACTTCGAGCGCCGCTCCTGGGAGTGGATCGACGAGAACCACTTTGTCTGCCGCGAGCGTACGCTTGGCGCCTCCGGCGAGCGGCTGGTGACGCGCGAAGTGGTGGTGCATGCCGAAAAAGGCGTGATCGCCGACCAGTTCTACGCCGAGCGGCTCTATTCGCGCGCGCGGATCGAGGAAATGCTCGCGCGCACCGGTTTCACCAATGTGCGCGTGCATGGCTCGGTCGCCTCGGCCTCGGATCGCGGCCAGGATCTGGGCATGATGGCCAACCGGATTTTCATCACCGCCGCTTCGCCGCGCGCCGTGATGCCGGTGGTGGGCAAGCGCATGCCATTCCCGAGCATCACCGTGGTGATGGGCGACCCGAAGCTGCCCGATCAGGTGAAGTTCGGCGGCCACTTCAATGCCGAGGATCTGGAGACGATCCAACGCACCAAGACGGCGCTGGCGGAACTGACCGAGTACAAGTTCAGCTACGTCGACAACCATGCGGCGTTCCTGACGCAGATGCGGTCGAGCCCGCCCGAGTTCGTGCTCAACCTGTGCGACGAGGGCTTCAACAACGACGCGCAGATGGAACTGCACATCCCGGCCTATCTCGAAATGCTCGGGATTCCCTATACCGGCTCCGGTCCGGCCACGCTGGCGCTGTGCTATAATAAATCCCAGGTGCGTGCGGTCGCGACGGCGCTCGATATTTCGGTCCCGCTTGAGACCTATTGCGACCCGACCGATCAGGGCGCGACCATTCCGGCCGTGTTCCCCGCGCTTTTGAAGCCGGCATGGGGCGATAGCTCGGTCGGCATTACGCAAAAGGCGGTGGTGACGACCGCCGACCAGGCGATCGAATACCTGGCGTACTTGCGTGAATTGCTGCCTGGGCGGCCGGTCTTGATCCAGGAATTCCTGACCGGGCCGGAATATTCGGTCTCCATCATCGGCAATCCGGGTCTCGGGTTGACGGCTCTGCCGGTGCTCGAAGTCGACTATCGCCGTTTGCCCGACGACCTGCCGCCGATTCTTGCCTATGAGTCGAAGTGGGATCCGAAGTCGCCCTATTGGAGCGACATCCGCTACCACGAGGCGCGCATCGAGGAAGACACCAGGCGTCAGTTGATCGACATGTCGATGCTGCTGTTCGAGCGGCTCGGCTGCCGCGACTACGCCCGCTTCGACTTCCGCGCCGACGCGCATGGGCAGGTAAAACTGCTGGAAGCCAATCCCAACCCGGGCTGGTGCTGGGACGGGAAGCTCAACATCATGGCCGGTTTCGCCGGCATTCGTTATGCTGAGCTTCTACGCCAGATCATCGACGCGGCGCAGGCGCGCATCGCCGAAAAGCGCGTTACGGCGTCGCCCAACCAGCTTCCGGTCGTCGTGCCGATGACGGCCACGGGGGCGCGCCTCGCCAGCGCGTAAGCGCGATCTGCTGATTGTTACCGGACGGCCCCGCCCTTACCGGCGGGGCCGTTGCGTTTTCTCACTCCTCCAGCGCCAACAGGCTGGCATTGCCGCCGGCGGCGGTGGTGTCGGTCGAGGCCACGCGCTCGACGGCGAAGCGGGCCAAATAATGCGGGCCGCCGGCCTTCGGCCCGGTGCCGCTGAGACCCTCGCCGCCGAAGGGCAGCGCGCCGACAACCGCGCCGATCTGGGAGCGGTTAACGTATAGATTCCCAACCCGTGCCCGTGCCCGCACCCGCTCGACCGTCGTAGTGACGCGGCTATGCACGCCAAGCGTCAGCCAGAAGCCGGTGGCGTTGATTGCATCGACCACGGCATCCAGCCGGTCGGCGGAATAGCGCACCACATGCAGGATCGGGCCGAACACCTCCTCGGTGAGCCGCGCGATGCCATCGATCGCGAAGGTGCGCGGGGCGAAGAACACCCCGTGATCCAATCCCTGCGGCATCGGTGTTTGTCCCAGCAGCCGGGCTTCGCTTTGCATGCGCGCGGCATGCGCTTCGAGCGTCGCCCGCGCGGTTTCGTCGATCACCGGCCCGATGTCGGTCGCGATCAGCCCAGGATCGCCGAGGACCAACTCCTCCATCGCGCCGATTAGCATCGCCTCGACCTTGTCGGCGATGTCGCTTTGCAGGAACAGCACGCGCAACGCCGAGCAACGCTGGCCGGCGGAATTGAAGGCGGAGAGCACCGCGTCGCGCACGACTTGCTCCGGTAGCGCAGTTGAATCCGCGATCATCGCATTTTGCCCCCGGTTTCGGCGATCAAGACCGGGATCGGCCCCATGCGGGCGGCGAGTGCGCGGTTGATCGAAAGCGCCGTGGCGGTCGCGCCGGTGAGCGCGATGCCGGCCACGCGCGCGTCGCCCGCCAGCGCCGGCCCTAGGACCGCGCCGCGCCCGGGCAGGAACGCTAGCGCCTCGGGCGGAACTCCGGCGTCATGCAGTAGGCGGATGGCGCGCGCGGCGGTGAGCGGGGTCTGCGCCGCCGGCTTGGCGAGCACCGTATTGCCGGCGGCGAGCGCGGCCGCCACCTGGCCGGTGAAGATCGCGAGCGGGAAGTTCCACGGGCTGATGCAGGCGAACACGCCGCGCCCCTGCAGCCGAAGCTCGTTCCGCTCGCCGGTCGGGCCGGGCAGGGAGATCGGCCCGCCGTCGCTGCGCGCCCGCGACGCGTAATAGCGCAGGTAATCCACCGCCTCGCGCACCTCCGCCAATGCGTCCGGGATCGTGCGGCCGCCTTCGCGGATGATGCGCGCCATCAACTCCGGGCCGGCGGCCTCGAACCCGTCGGCGGCGCGCTCCAGAACATGCGCACGTTCCCGCGGGCCGAGCTGGTCCCAATCGGGCTGAGCGGCCGCTGCGACATCGAGCGCGCGGGCAAGATCCGCGCCCGTCGCCTCGACCACCGTGCCGATCTGGCCGCGGCGATCGGTCGGGTCGAGCGCCACGCGCGCGCTCCCCGCGATTGCGTCGCCGCCGATCAGGGGCGCGGCGACCCATTCGCCGGTCACGGCCTCCAGCCCCAACTTGAGCGCGGCCAGCGTCGCCGGATCGGACAGATCGATCCCGCGCGCGTTCGGGCGCTCCGCGCCATAAAGGTCGCGCGGCAGCGGAATCAAGGGATGCGGCTTGTGATCGAGCGCCGCGATGCGCGCGACCGGGTCGGCCACGACACGCTCGACCGGCATTGTGGCATCGGCGACGCGGTTGACGAAGCTGGTATTGGCGCCGTTTTCCAGCAGCCGCCGCACAAGATAGGCGAGCAGGTCTTCGTGGCCGCCGACCGGGGCATAGATGCGGCAGGCGATGCGCTCGGGCACGAGCTGGTCGTAGAGCGCCTCGCCCATGCCTTGTAGGCGCTGGAACTCAAAGTCCCGCCGCGGCCCGGCCGCTTCCAGGATCCAGGCGAGCGTTGCCGGGTTGTGGGTGGCGAAAGCCGGGCGCAGCGCGCTCCCGGCCGCGAACATGCGGGCGGCGCAAGCCAAATAGGACACGTCGGTCGATGCCTTGCGCGTGAACACCGGATAGGCATCGAGCCCGTGCGCCTGCGCGCGCTTGATCTCGCTGTCCCAGTAGGCGCCTTTGACCAGCCGGAGGCCGAGCCGGCGGCGGGCGCCGCGCGCCAATTCCGCCGCCCAGTCGATCACCGCTGGCGCGCGTTTCTGATAGGCCTGGACGGCGAGGCCGAACCCGTCCCATCCGGCCAGCGACGGCGCGGCGGCGGCGGCGGCGATGACATCGAGCGACGGTTCCAGCCGCTCCGCTTCCTCGGCGTCCACGGTGAGTCCGATGTCCTCTGCGGCGGCGAGTTCCGCCAGCGCGATCAGGCGTGGCAGGATCTCATGCGCGAGGCGGTGGTGCTGGGCTAGCTCGAAGCGCGGCGAGAGGGCCGAGAGCTTGATCGAAACCCCCGGCCCGACTTCCGGCCCGCGCCCAGCGGATGCACGGCCGATGGCGCGGATCGCCTCGGCATAGGCGTCGAAATAGCGCTCCGCATCGGTGCGCGTGCGCGCCGCCTCGCCGAGCATGTCGAAGGAGTGGCGATAGCCGCGCGACTCCGCGTCCTTGGCGCGCGCGAGCGCCTCCCCGATCGTTCGCCCCATGACGAAGGCGCGGCCCAGGATCTTCATTGCCTGGGTGACGGCTTGGCGGATCACCGGTTCGCCAGTGCGGGCGAACAGCCGGGCGAGCGTGCCCGACCAGTCGGCGCCGACTTGATTCGACACGACGCGCGCGGAGAGGAGCAGGGCCCAGGTCGAGGCATTCACGAACAGCGAGTCCGAGCGGCCGACGTGCCGCTCCCAGTCGGCGCCGCCAAGCTTATCGCGGATCAGGAGATCGACCGTGGCGGCGTCGGGAACGCGCAGCAGCGCCTCGGCGAGGCACATGAGCACGACGCCTTCCGGGCTGGAGAGTTCGTATTCATGCAGGAAGGCGTCGATGCCGCCGCTGGCATGGCTGCGCCGGCGCATCTCTTCGACCAGAGAGGCCGCCAGGCCATACACCCGCCGAGTGGCCGCTTCGGGCAGGCGCGCCTCGGCCAAGAGGGTGGCGATACGCGCGCTTTCGCTCGCGGCGGCGGCGTCTGTGAGCGCGCTCCGGCGCGCGTCGCGCGGGCTCGGCTGGTCAGTGAAGACGAAAGCGTGCGTCATGTCCTGCCGCATCCGTGGTACACACTCTGCAAACCGGCAGACTTGTAGCATGATCCGGCACGGGCTTCCGCCGATTCGCCGTGCGCCGGTTCTTGCCTTCCCTTCCCGCCGCCGCTATGCCTTAGACCGGGTCGCGGGCGAGAGGCGCAAGACAAAGTTGCTACACCCTGCCGGAAGTCCCACGGGAGCGTAGCTGAGTGCGCAGAGTAATTTTCGCCGCAGCAGGAATCCTCGCGGTCGCGCTGGCCGTCATCCTGGTCGGACCGAGCCTGGTCGACTGGAACGGCTTCCGCGGCGAGCTATCCAGCCAGCTCAAGGCCTCGACTGGGCGCGACTTCGTCATCGAAGGCGATCTGCGCCTGCGGCTGATCCCGACTCCGTCCTTGGCGGCGCAGGGCGTGCGTATCGCCAACCCGGCCGGGGGCAAGGCGCCCGATCTGTTGCGCATGCGCTCGATCGCTGCCGAGGTGGCGTTCGGTCCGCTGCTGCGCGGGCGGCTGCAAGTGCGTTCGCTGCGGCTCGAAGAGCCGGAATTGGTGATCGAGCGCAGCGGCAGCCTATTGCAAACCATCGGGCAGGGCTTGGCCGCGCCGGCGGCGGCGGAGGATCGCTTGCCGGTCGCGGTCCAGTTCGACGAAGTGACCGTGCGCAATGGCGCGGTCGCGTTCATGGATGCCGCCACGGGACACGTCGACCGGTTCTCGGGCATCGATGCGACCATCTCGGCGCGCTCGATCGCCGGTCCCTATCGCGCGCGCGGGCGCATGGTGGCGCAGGACGTGCCGATCGATTTTGAACTCTCGCTAGGGGAAATCGGCAGCGGGCGATCCGTTCCGCTCGGGCTGACGCTTACGTTGCGCGGCGGCATGGGCCGGGTCGAGGTCAATGCCAGCCTGTTCGGCGCCCCGGCGGTCAATCGCCTCAGCGGCAGCATCAAGGCTGCGACGCCCGATCTGGGCGCTTCGGTCGCGATGCTCACCAAAGTCGCTGACACGGGGTTTCTGACCGGCGAGGCGCAGCTCGAGGCGACGATTAGTGCGACCGATCGCGGACTTGCGTTCAGCGACGCGCGGCTGCGCTGGGCGGATCTTTCGGCCACCGGCGCGCTCGAAGTGCCGCTGGATACCGGCGGGCGCGGACAGTTTGCCCTCTCGTTCGGGCGCATCGATCTGGACGCCATGCTGGCGCGCTCCGCGGCGATAGCCGAGCGCCGTCGCCGGCCATCGGCGCCTGCCGCGCAAGCGGCCTTTGCCGTTCCGGAGTTCTTGCCCGGAGCCTTCGAGCTCAAGGCCGATGCGCTGGTTTATCGCGGCGGCGTGATCCGCCAGGCGCGCTTTACCGGCGCGGTCGAGAAGGATCGTGTCAACCTGAGCCAAGGGCGGCTGCTGCTGCCTGGCGGCACCGACTTGACCGTGACCGGGGCGCTGGCCGCGCGCTCGGGAATGCCGATATTCGACGGCCAGGTCGAAGCCAATTCCGACAATCTGCGCGGCTTGCTGGAATGGGCCGGCGTCGATCTGCGCGCCGTGCCGCTCTCCCGGTTGCGGCGGCTCGATGCGCAATCGGCGCTCTCGCTGCGCCTGCCCTGGGCCGAAGCTGCGGCGGCGGTGACGCTCGCCAATCTCGATCTGCGGCTGGATGTATCGCGCGTGCGTGGCGGCGTGGCGATTGAACTTCGCCGGCGACTGGCGCTCGGGATCGGACTCACCATCGACCGGCTCGACCTCGACGCCTATCTGACGCCCGATGCGACGCTAGGATTTCCGACGCCGGACGCACTCAAGGAACTCAACACTCTGGATGCCAATCTGCAATTGGTCGTGGGCGCCATGACCTATCGCGGCGCATCCGCATCCGGCGTGAAATTCGACGGTACTCTGCAAGGCGGCACCCTTGAAGTGCGCGAAGCCGGCATCGATCAGATCGCCGGCGGCGACCTGCATCTGTTCGGCCGGCTGACGGGCGTTGCGGCCACCCCGGCGATCGAAGTGCAGCTCTTGGGTCACGCGCCCGATCCGGCGGCGCTATTCAAGCTGGCCGGCATTGATCTGCCCGCGGGCCTCAGGGACACGAGCATCAGCCTGCGCGCCAAAGGCGGCTGGCAGCGGCTCGTGATCGACGGCGATCTCGATACCGATGGCGGCAGACTACAGGTGAAGGGGACGGCGACTGGGCTCGATCGTCAGCTGAACTACGAGTCGCATGTCGCCGGTCGCCACCCGAGTTATGCGCGGCTGGCGGCGCTGCTCGGCTTTCCCGGCCAGGGCGAATTGGGCGTGGTCGGGCTCGATCTGACGGTCAGCGGCGGGGCGCGGCGCAGCCTCATACAGGCCGCGTTCGACATCGGTCCGGGTTCGATCGACATCAAGGGCGGTTTCGATGGGCTTGGCGGCGCGGCCCCGGCCGGATCCTTCACGGTGGCGGTGAGCCATCCGGATTTGGCGGCGCTCGCCGGCGCATTCACTCCCGGCCGCGGCACCACCGGCCTGGACGGGGCCGTGCGGCTTACCGGGCGGCTGTTGACCGCACCCGAAGGGATCACGCTCAACGGCATCGAAGGGGAGCTTGGCCCGATCAAGCTCGCCGGCGATGCGGAATGGACTTCGGACGGTGCGCGCCCGCGCCTGGTCGCCGGATTGAAACTCGGCGAGACGGAGCTTGAGCATTTGCTGCTTCTCGCCGCTGTTTTCCAGAACGCGCCGCGCGCGGAGACGGGCGATGGCGGCCATTGGACCAGCGCGCCGATCGATTTGCTGGGCCTGCCGCGTTTCGACGCGCGCGTGACTTTGGCTGCCCCGGTGGTGCGTTTCGGCCCATACAGCATCGATGAGCCGCGCGCGATCGTGACGCTCGGCGATCGCGCCCTAGCGCTCGAAGAGCTGAACGGGCACGCCTATTCCGGAACGCTGAAACTCGCCGCGCGGCTCGACCAGGCGAAAGCGCCGCGTCTCGCGGTCGAGTTTGCGCTCGATGGCGCCGATGCGCCGGCGCTGGCCGACGCGGCGCGCGCCGGGGCCGGCGAGGGCCTGCTCGGCGGCTTGCTGACGCTCGTCTATCCGGTGGATGCTGCGCTGGCGAGCGGGCGCTGGTCGGCGAAGATTACGGCGCAGGCGGAAGGCGGAACAGCGACCGCGCTTGCGAGCGGACTGTCGGGCGATGCGCGCATCGTCTTCACCGACGTGACGCTCGACCAGTTCGATCTCTGCGGTCTGGCGCAGGGGATAAGCTCCGCACAGGCCGCCGACTCGGCGCAAGCGCTGCTGACGCAGGCGAGCCAAGGCGGAACGAAGCTCAAGGACGCCGCGCTCGACTTTACCCTCGCCAATGGCGTCGCGCGGCTCGGCGACCAGTCGCTTGGGGCCGATTGCGGCGACATCACCGTGGGCGGAGTCATCGACCTCGGACGCTGGACGCAAGATTTGCGCGCCGTGGCGCGGCTTTCCGATGTCACCGGCTTTCCCGGCGTGACGCTGCGCCAAAGCGGGAAGCTCGATGCGCCCACGACCGCCGTCGCCAATCTGGACGAGTTGAACAAGTATTTCGCTACCTTGCGCCCGGCGACCGCAACGCCTGGGCCCACTCCGGCGCCCACGCCACCGGCAGCCCAAGCGACGCCGCCCAGGCTGACTCCGCCGGCGCCGACTGTCCCGCAGCCAGCGGCGGCTCCAAAAGCGCCGACGCCGCCGACGGCCGCGCCTGCGGTTGCGCCGCGCAATCCGACGCCGCCGACCCAGACTCCACCCGCCGCGGTGAGCCCGCGGCCGCCCCTGCGCCCAACGTCACCGCCGTTGCCGGCGGCGCCAGCGCAGATAACACCCACCCCGCCGCCGGCAACGCCGCCGGTCGATTCATTCCGCAATATGCTCGATAATCTATTGCGGCCGTAGGCTTTATGCGGCGGCCGACGCGTCCTTCTGCAGCCCGCGCATGTGCTGCAGCACATAGACGCGGATCGCGCTCGACAGGCTGCCGTTGCGCTGGCGGTCGATGCGCGTCACCATGTCATTGACCGAAATGCGCCGCGCCGCCGCCATGCTGCGGAGTTCGCTCCAGAATACCGGCTCGAGCGAAACGCTGGTGCGATGTCCGGCGACCACGACCGAACGCTTCTTGCTGATCAGCTTCATTTTTATCGTCTCCATCTGGGGTTAAGTCCGGGTCGGGCCCAGCATCTGCTCGGGCCGCACCCAGTCGTCGAATTGCTGCGCCGTGACCAGGCCGAGCGCCAGCGCTGCCGCGCGCAGGGATGTGCCGTCGGCATGCGCCTTTTTGGCGATCTTGGCCGCCTGGTCATAGCCGATGTGCCGGTTGAGCGCCGTCACCAGCATGAGCGACTGGCGCATCAGCTCGTCGATCCGCTTTTGATTGGGCGCGATGCCGTCCACGCAACGCAGGGCGAAACTCGCCGCCGCGTCGCCGAGCAAGCGGCCCGCTTGCAGCACGGCGTTGATGATCACCGGCTTGAACACGTTGAGTTCGAGATGCCCGCTCATGCCGCCGACGGTGACGGTCACGTGATTGCCGATTACTTGCGCCGCGACCATGGTCAGCGCCTCGGCCTGGGTCGGATTGATCTTGCCGGGCATGATCGAGGAGCCGGGCTCGTTTTCCGGCAGCAACAACTCACCCAAGCCGCTGCGCGGACCGGAGCCGAGCAGGCGAATGTCATTGGCGATCTTCATCGCCGCTACGGCGGCGACATTGAGCGCGCCCGAGGCGGCGACCAGCGCGTCATGCGCCGCCAGCCCAGCGAATTTATTCGGCATGGTGACGAAAGGCTTGCCGGTCAGCGCCGCCACACGCGCGGCGAAAGCCTCGGCGAAACCCTGTTTGGCGTTGAGCCCGGTGCCGACCGCCGTTCCCCCCTGCGCCAATTCATGCATGGCGGGCAGCGAGCGCGCGATGCCGGCGATGGCCGCCTCGATCTGTGTCGCATAGCCGGAAAACTCCTGCCCGAGCGTGATCGGCGTCGCGTCCTGCAAATGCGTGCGGCCGATCTTGACGATCGTGGCGAAGGCGGTGGCTTTGGCGGCGAGTGCGTTCTTGAGCTGCGTCAGGCCAGGAATGGTCACATCCGCCAGCAGCGTTGCGGCCGCGATATGCATCGCCGTAGGAAAGGAATCATTCGACGATTGGCCGAGATTGACGTGATCATTGGGATGCACCGGCGCCTTGCTGCCGAGCGCCCCGCCCAAGATCTCGCTGGCGCGGTTCGCGATCACCTCGTTGAGATTCATGTTGGTCTGGGTGCCGGAGCCGGTCTGCCACAGCTTGAGCGGGAAGTGATCGTCGAATTTTCCGGCGATCACCTCATCGGCGGCGGCGGCGATCGCATCGGCGATTTTCGGCTGAAGCTCGCCGAGCGCGCGATTGGCTTCGGCGGCGGCTTTTTTCTGCACCGCAAAGGCAAGGACCAACGCTGGCGGCATGCGCTCGTCGCCGATCGGGAAGTTTTCCAGGCTGCGCTGCGTCTGCGCCCCCCAATAACGGTCGGCGGGCACGGCGACAGGCCCGAAGCTATCGGTCTCTATACGGGTGGGGGCGGTCATAAAGGGGTCCGTGCGCCGGCCATGCTGGATGCGCATATTAGCGGTATCGAGTTACCGCGCAAGGGCGCCGGAGCGCTTTTTCCCTAGTCGTGCCCGCTGGGCGGCGGCGAGCGCGCCCTTGGCCCAAGGGCGCAGTGCCTCGGCCGAATCCAGCGCTTCCTCCGGCGCTTGGTAATAGGACATGGTCACCTTCTTACCGCGCTGCACATAGACGAAGGGCGCGGAGCCGGCCGCGAGCAGGCTCGGCCGGTTCGTGTCGTCGGTCTTGAGATAGAGCGCGTCTTGCCAGATCAGGGCGAACATCAGCTCGCCGCGATAGAGGCCAACGCCGCCAAACATGCGGCGCGCCCGGACGCCGAAGGGCTCGAGCAATTCGAGCACATGGGCGACCAGTCCAGCTTCGGGCATGCTATTTTTTCTTGCGGAACTTGTCGAGCTGCACCACTGCCGCCGGGCCATCCTCGGCCGGACCGGCCTGGCTCGGGGACGCGATCGCTTCCGTCGGTGCGTCCACGGAGGATTTGGCTGCGGCCACCAGTTTGGATGGGATCGGCAAGCCGAACTCGACCGACGGATCGACAAAAGCGGCCACGGCGGCGAAGGGGATCGCCAGCCGCTCCAGCTTGCCGTTGAAGCTGAGCGACACGGCGAAGCCCTGTTCATCGACATTCAAGTCGTGGAACTGGTGCTGGAGCACGATGGTCATCTGCTCGGGGAACTGGGCGCGCAGACTCTTGGGCAGCCGTATGCCGGGGGCGTTGGTGTTGAAGGTGATATAGAAGTGATGCTGGCCCGGCAGGCCGCGGCGCGTCACCAGCGTGAGCGCACGGCGCACGACGCCTTGCAGGGCCTCGGCGACAAAGGTCTCGTAGTCCAGCCGGTCGTCGCTCACTATGCGGCCCCGCTCCGTCTGCTTAAGGTGGGGGGCAATTCTGTTGCCCGGGGCCCCCCGATCAACCGCGCTTACCTAATCACTTAGGCAGCGAGAGCCAGACGATTGTTGTCGTTGGCACTTGTGGACTTGGCCCGATAACGGCGGAACCATGCCGAGCGAAAGCCATGCCTTTACACGCGCGTCGAGCCTATTTCGCCCCCATGCGAGCCGCCCGCGGCTGCTGCACCGTGAGCGGGAATTTGGTGGAGGCGCCGGGTACCGCCCCCGGGTCCGCATCGCTTATTCCACACGCGTTTATCGCCATAGTCGGTCGCAACCGACCCCATCAATATAGGCGCAAACGGTTAAGGTTCAAAGGCCTGTTATGGCCGAAATGGCGCGCGCGTGGGATTGTCACCGCCGTCGCCGAATCGTGACCCTCTAGGATCCCTGCCCATGCCCACCGACCCGACCAAGCCGCTGGAAGCCAAACCTGAAGCCGCGCCGACACGGCGCGCGACGGTCGCGGCGATGGAGGAGATTCTGTTCGCGCCGCAGCCGGTGCTCGACCACGGCTTCATCCGCATCGTGGACTACATGGGCGACGACAATGCGATCGTGCAGGCGGCGCGCGTCTCCTATGGCAAGGGAACCAAGCAAGCGCGCGAGGATCGGGCTTTGATCCGCTACCTCATGCGCGCGCGGCACACCTCGCCCTTCGAGATGTGCGAGATCAAGTTGCATGTAAAACTGCCGGTGTTCGTCGCCAGGCAGTGGATCCGTCACCGCACCGCGAGCGTGAATGAGTATTCCGCGCGCTATTCGGTCGTCGAGGACGAGTTCTACTTGCCGCGCGCGGAGCATCTGGCCGCCCAGGCGACCGACAATCGCCAGGGGCGGGGCGAGGCGCTCGGACCGGAGGAGGCGCGGCGCGTGCTTGCTACCCTGCGCGACGACGCGGCGCTCACCTACGGGCATTACCAGGAGATGCTCAACCGCGACGCGGCCGGCAATCCGCGCGACCCCGCGCGCAAGGGCTTGGCGCGCGAGCTGGCGCGCATGAACCTGACGCTCGGCGTCTATACCGAATGGTATTGGAAAATCGACCTGCACAATTTGTTTCATTTCCTGTCGCTGCGCGCCGATCCGCATGCGCAATACGAAATCCGCGCCTATGCCGAGGTAATGCTCGACATCCTGCGCCGGTGGGTGCCGGAGGCAACTGCTGCTTTCGAGGAATATGTGCTCGGCGGGGCGAAACTGTCGAAGTCGGCGCTCGAAGTGACGCGCAAGCTGCTTGCCGGCGAGGACGTTCAACAAGCCGAGACTGGCCTGTCGCCGCGCGAGTGGCGCGAGTTGATGGCGGCGCTCGGTCGGCCCGTCACCCCGTGACGAGTCACTCCATGACGATGGTCGGCTGAGCCTCCGGCGCGGCGAGCTTATCCTTCACGCGGCGGGCGATGGCGCGGAACGCCTCGGCCGCCGCGCTGTCCGGGCGCGAGACGGTGATCGGCTCGCCGGCATCCGAAGTCTCGCGGATTTCCATCACCAACGGCACCGCGCCGAGGAAATCGCAACCGATGCGCTTGGCCTCGGCCTCCGCGCCGCCATGGCCGAAGATATCCGTCTTGCCGCCGCAATGCGGGCACTGGAAGCCGCTCATATTCTCGACGATGCCGAGCACTGGCACGCGCACCTTGCGGAACATGTTGAGTCCCTTGCGCGCGTCGATCAGGGCGATGTCCTGCGGCGTCGAGACGATCACCGCCCCGGCCAACGCCACGCGCTGCGACAGGGTAAGCTGGGCGTCGCCGGTTCCCGGCGGCATATCGACCACGAGCACGTCGAGCTCGCCCCAGTCGACATCGCGCAGCATCTGCTCGATCGCGCCCATGACCATCGGGCCGCGCCAGATGACCGGGGTATCCTCGGGCACCAGATAGCCCATCGACATGGTCTTGAGGCCGTGCCGCTCCAGCGGCGCAAGGCGCTTGCCTTCGAGCGCGCGCGGCTTGTCGGTGATGCCCATCAGCCGCGGCAGCGACGGGCCATAGACATCGGCATCGAGCAATCCGACGCGGCAGCCAAGCTGGATCAGCGCCAGAGCCAGATTGACCGCCACGGTCGATTTGCCGACGCCGCCCTTGCCGCTGGCGACCGCGATCACATGCTTCGCCCCCGGGACCAGGGAGGGCGCATCCTTGGGCGAAGCTTGCGGGCCTGCCGGCTTGCGTCCCGGCTGCGGTGGCGCGCGATGGGCAGTCAAAACCGCGCTGGCCGAGGCGACGCCGGCGAGCTTGCCCACCCTGCGGGCGGCTTCCAGGCGCACCGGCTCGTAGGCGCTCGCCTGCGCCGGATCGACTTCAAGCGCGAAACGAACCGCCCCGGATTTGACCGCAAGCCCTTGCACCTTGCCGCTGGAAACGAGGTCACGGCCGCTCTGCGGGTCGATTACCCGGCCAAGCTCGGCAAGCACGGCTTGCTCGATCGCGCGATCGTCGGGAGGGCTCATGGTTGAAAACTCCGGGCAACGGGTCAATATCTCAGCTGACATGCGCGCCCGCGCCGTGTCCGCCCCTGGATATAGGGCGGGACGTCGGCGTCGGCCAAGCCCATCGGAAACAACAGGAACACAGTATGCCCTGGCAGAATCAAGGCGGCGGCGGACCATGGGGTGGCGGACCTTGGGGTCCGAAGCCCGGCAACGGATCAACGCCTCCCAACCTCGAAGAGATTCTTCGTCGCGGTCAGGACCGCATCCGTAACGTCTTACCCGGAGGCATGGGCGGCGGCCGTGGCTTGGCGATCGTCATCGGCGCCGTGGGGCTTATCTGGCTCATGACCGGATTCTATCAAGTCGACGCCGGCGAGCAGGGTGTCGAACTTATGTTCGGGCGCTGGACGGGAGCGACCACTGGTCCTGGATTGCATTGGTGGGCCCCGGCACCCATCGGGGAAGTCGTCACGCCCAACACCGAGCGGCTCAATCGTACGGATGTGGGCTTTCGGTCGTCGGGCGCTCAGGAGACGCGGCTTCCGGCCACGACAAGCGGCCGGCGCAATGATGTGCCGCAGGAAAGCCTAATGCTGACCAGCGATCAGAATATCGCCGATCTCGACTTCACCGTGTATTGGAAGATCGGCCATGCCGGCCGCTATCTGTATGGTCTGCGCGATCCGGAGCAGACCGTTAAGGCAGTGTCGGAAAGTGCGATGCGCGAGGTGATCGGTCGCAACGAATTGCAGGCCATCCTTACGACCGGCCGCGCGGAGGTCGAGTCGCAGGCGCGCAAGCTGCTGCAACAGGTGCTCAATTCCTATGGCTCGGGGGTGCAAGTGCAGAATGTGCAGCTGCTTCAGGTCGAACCCCCGGCTCCGGTGATCGATATGTTCAATGAAGTGCAGCGCGCGCGTCAGGATCGCGACCGGTTGCAGAACGAGGCCGAGGCCTACTCGAACCGCATCGTGCCGACCGCACGCGGCGAGGTTTCGCGCATCGTCCAGGATGCGACCGGCTACAAGGAGCAGCTCACGAAGCAGGCCGAGGGCGAGGCGCAGCGTTTCCAGTCGATCTATGCCGCCTATCTGACCGCGCCGGAAGTGACGCGGCGGCGCATGTATCTCGATACGATGTCGGAAATTCTCAACAAAGCGAACAAGATTATTATCGATCCCGCCACGGCGCAGGGCGGCAATGGTGTTGTCCCCTATCTTCCGCTCAATGACCTTTCGCGGCGTGTGCCGGCCCCTGCCGCGCCTGCGGTCAGACCCGGTGGCGCGGAGGTGCCGCGATGAACCGCATTGCCCTAACGCTGGTCGGCGCGTTGTCGGCCATGGCTGTCTTCGGCTTATTTACGTCGGTCTTCGTGGTCCACCAGACGAACCAGGCGCTGGTATTGCGGTTCCAGAATCCGGTACGGGTGATCTCCGAGCCGGGACTGTATTTCAAGGTTCCGCTGATGGAGTCGGTGGTCTATTACGACTCGCGGGTCCTAAGCCTGGATCCTCCGCCCGATCAGATGATTCTGTCTGACCAGAAGCGGGTGATCGTCGATGGCTTTGCGCGGTATCGGATCACCGATCCGCTCGAGTTCTATACGTCCGTAACGAGTGAATCGAACTTCGCCAACAATTTTGGCGGAATCTTAAGTTCGACCATGCGCAGCGTCCTCGCTCGTACCGACTTGTCTGAACTCCTTTCGGAACGGCGCGGCGAAATCATGCGGCGCGTGCAGGAAGCCGTAACCGACGAGGCTAAGAAGTTCGGCGTGCTGCTGGTCGACGTGCGCATCGGTCGGACCGAGTTGCCCGAGGACGTGCTCGCCAACGTCTATCAACGCATGCGCTCGGAGCGCGAGCGCGAGGCCAATCTGTTGCGCGCCGAGGGCGAGGAAAACGCTCGCCGTATTCGCGCCACGGCCGACCGCGAACGCACTGTTCTACTGGCCGAGGCGGAGCGCCAGTCTCAGGTGCTGCGCGGCGAGGGAGAGGCGACCCGCAACCGCGTGCTGGGCGAAGCTTATGGCAAGGATCACGACTTCTTTGATTTTTACCGCTCGTTGGAGGCCTACAAGACGACCTTCCTGGCCGAAGGGACGACCCTGGTGCTCTCGCCGGACACCGACTTCTTCCGCTACTTCTCTGGCTGGCAAGGCAAATTCGGAACCGATCCGGTCGCCGCGCCGCCGCCGGCCAAACGATAAAGTGTTCGACGGAGACGCTCGACGGCGCGCGTGACGGACGGTGAGGCTTTGTACATCAGTGGCGATGCACTCTCCCGCTCGGCCGAGGCCGCTATTTACAAGGCGGCGAAAGTGGTAGGATGTTAATAGTTGCGCGCGCCGGCTTGCACGGCGTTCAAAGGGTGAGACACCATGCCTGACGCACTGATTTCAAGTCGCACGACCCTCAGCTTGGCGGCGTTGGGCCGTGTCCTTGCGGTAGCCGCCACTCTTGCAGCCTCCGGCCTTGGCGGTGAGGCCTGGGCGCGTGGCGCGCCGGAGACTTTCGCCGATCTGGTCGACAAAGTGTTGCCCTCGGTGGTGAATATCGCCACCACGCAGGGTGGCCCGCGTCCCGGCCAGGCACAGGCGCCGACGCCACGCGGGCCAGGGGGGCAGGCACAGCCGCAGACGCCGCTGGACGAGCTGTTTCGCAATTTCGAGGAGCGCAACCGTCAGGCGAAGCCGCAACAGCGCCGCACGACCGCGCTCGGCTCGGGCTTCATCATCGACGCATCGGGCTACATCGTCACCAACAACCATGTGATCGAAGGGGCCACGGAAATCACGGTCATCCTGCAGGATGAAGAGCGCTTTCCGGCCACTTTGATCGGCGTCGACAAGAAAACCGATCTGGCGCTGCTCAAGGTTCAGGCCAATCGGCCGCTGCCGGCGCTTACCTGGGGCGACTCGGATGCCGCGCGCGTGGGTGACTGGGTCATGGCGATCGGCAATCCCTTCGGCCTGGGCGGCACGGTCACGGTTGGAATTATCTCGGCGCGCGCGCGCGACATCAGCCAAGGACCGTACGACAACTTCATCCAGACGGATGCCTCGATCAATCGCGGCAACTCGGGCGGCCCGCTGTTCAACCTCGACGGTCAGGTGATCGGCATCAACACGGCGATCTATTCTCCGAACGGAAATAGCGTCGGCATCGGTTTCGCCGTGCCGGCCGCTATCAGCAAGCACGTGATCGCGCAGCTGCAAAAGTATGGCCGCACCAAGCGCGGCTGGATCGGCGTCAATGTGCAGACCGTGCCCGAAGACTTGGCCAAGACCGCCGGTCTTGAGCGCACCCAAGGTGCGCTGATCGCGAGCGTGAAAGAAGGTGGCCCGGCCGAGAAGGGCAAGATTCAGGCGGGCGACGTAGTGCTGTCCTTCGACGACCGTCCGATTCCGAGCATGCGCGAGTTGCCGCGCATCGTCGCCGATACCGATCCCGGCCGCGATGTGCCAGTGGAAGTGTGGCGCGGCGGTCACATTACCAAGCTCCTGGTCAATGTCGGCGAGCTGGAGGAGGCCGAGCAACAGCAGGCGGCCGCCAATCCGACCACGATTCCCGACGATGCCGGCGCCGGCACCATGCGCGATCTCGGGCTCGGTCTTGCTGTCGTCACCGATGAACTCCGCAAGAAGTTCCAGATCAATCCGGACGTCAAAGGCGTGGTCGTCACCGAAGTCACTCAAGGCGGGGCGGCGGCGGATAGGTCGCTGGCCCCCGGCGACGTGATTGTCGAAGTGGCGCAGCAGGAAGTCACCACGCCCGCCAGCGTCCAGGCGAAGATCAAGGCGGCGAAGGATGCTGGGCGGCGCTCGGTGCTGATGCTGGTCAATCGCCGCGGCGAAAACCGCTTCGTCGCCATGCCGGTCGGCGGCTAGCGCCACACACGCGCGAGAAACTTACGGGCCGCCCGGTTGGGCGGCCCGTCGCGTTTGCGGGCTTACGCTCCGACGAATTCGTCGCGCCGATAGCCTTGCAGAAACAGAAGCGCGCTGAGATCGCCATGGTCGATGCGCGCGCGTGCGGCGGCGGCGGCGACCGGCTTGGGGTGGAACGCAACGCCCAGGCCGGCCGCTGAGAGCATCGGCACGTCATTCGCCCCGTCGCCGACACTGAGCGCCGCGTCCAACCCGAGGCCGCGCTCGCCGGCCAGCCTGACCAGCTCTTGGAGCTTTTCCTCGGCGCCGAGGATTGGCTCGGCCACCGCGCCGGTGAGCGTGCCGGCGGCCACTTCAAGGCGGTTGGCGGCGACCTGGTCGAAGCCGAGGCTGCGGGCGAAGGGCTCGGCGAAAACCGTGAAACCGCCGCTGACCAGCGCCGTCGCGGCCCCGTTCGCGCGCATGGTCGCGACCAGAGTATGGCCGCCGGCGATCGGACGGATGCGGGCGGCGGCCAAATCCAACAGTGCGACCTTTTGTCCGGCGAAGCGCTTGACCCGCGCGCGAAGCGACGCCTTGAAATCAAGCTCGCCGCGCATGGTGCGGGCGGTCTCCTCGGCCATCGCCGAACCAAGCCCGGCCAGCTCAGCCATCTCGACCAACAGCTCGTTCTCGATCATGGTGGATTCCATGTCGGCCACGAGCAGCATTTTCCGGCGCCCTGCTTGCGGCAGAACCGCGACATCGATCCGCCCCCCGGCGGTGGCCAGCCGTGCCGCCTGCTCGATTGCGTGCGCGTCGGGCGCATCGACGGCGGCCTCCCAGGCCTCGCCCAGGGATAGCCAGCGCTCGTTCCCCGGGCGCCAACCCGCGAGGCCGAGCGCCGCGCGCACCGCCCCGATGCGGCTCTCGTCGAGCCCGCCCCTTGGGGCGATAAGGACCAGACAGGTGTTCAAGCGCAGAGGCCTTTCGTGAGCGGCGATGCGATCATCATCGCCGGCCCGACTGCGAGCGGAAAATCGGCGCTGGCCATGGGTCTCGCCCGCTTGCTTGGCGGTGTGGTGATAAACGCCGACGCGCTGCAGGTCTATCGCGAGCTGCGGATCGTGACCGCGCGCCCCAGCCCCGAGGATGAGGCCTTGGTACCGCATCGGCTTTATGGCGTGCTGGGCGCGGCCGAGGCCTGTTCGGCCGGCATCTGGCGGTCTTTGGCTCTGGACGCGATGGCGCGGGCGCGCGCGGACGGCTTGCGCCCGATCCTGGTCGGCGGCACCGGGCTCTATCTTAAGGCGTTGACCGAAGGCTTGGCGCCCATCCCGCCGGTGCCCGACGATGTGCGCCGCGCGGTGCGCGCACGCCTCGATCGCGAGGGGCCAGTAGCGCTGCACGCGGCGCTCGCCGGGCGTGATCCGGTTGGAGCTGCGCGCATTCGGGTTAGCGATCCGCAACGTATCGCGCGCGCCACGGAGGTCTTGGAAGCGACCGGGCGTCCGCTGTCGGATTGGCAGGCGCTGCCGGCCGATGCGCCTGGGCTGGGCGTCCAGGTCATCGTATTGCTTCCAGCACGAGCGAAGCTGCATGCGTCGATAGCGACGCGGCTCGCGAGCATGGTCGATCAGGGCGCCCTGGCGGAAATCGAGCGGATCTATGCTCTTGGCCTCGACCCGCGCCTACCGGCGATGAAAGCGGTGGCGGTGCGCGAGCTGGGCGCCTATCTGCGCGGCGAGAGCGACCTGCCGGGGGCTCTCGCAGCCGCGACAACGGCGACCCGTCGCTACGCCAAACGGCAGGCAACCTGGTTTCGGCATCAAATCCAGACTGGATCGCGCAACATTATTACTACAATCTTCATAGAAGAGCAATATTCATCGTATATGATGCCGGATATCTTGTCGAAAGTTACTTGACGCTCGGTGGCGCGGTCCCTAAGGTCGCGCCCTTCGCATTTGCCCAAAATGGTTCTGGATCGAGGAGCGACTATGGCGGCGGCAAAAGAGACGGCCCCGCGCATGACTGGCGCGGACATCGTGCTGCGCGCGCTCGTCGATCAGGGCGTCGATGTGATTTTCGGCTATCCGGGCGGCGCCGTGCTGCCGATTTATGACGCGCTGTTCAAGCAGAACTCGATCCGCCACATCCTGGTGCGCCAGGAGGGTGGGGCGGTGCATGCGGCCGAAGGCTATGCCCGCTCGACCGGCAAGGTCGGCGTGGTCTTAGTGACCTCCGGCCCGGGCGCGACTAATTCGGTCACCGGCCTGGCCGATGCGCTGATGGATAGCGTGCCGATCGTCTGCCTGACCGGTCAGGTGCCGACGCATCTGATCGGCAATGACGCGTTCCAGGAATGCGACACGACCGGCATCACGCGCTCCTGCACCAAGCACAATTACCTGGTCAAGGACGTCAACAAGCTGGCGCGCGTACTGCATGAGGCCTTCGCCGTGGCGCGCAGTGGCCGGCCTGGCCCGGTGGTGGTCGACATCCCCAAGGACCTGCAATTCGCGACCGGCGATTACACGCTGCGCGAGGATGTCACGCTCAAGAACTACCGGCCCCAGCTCAAGGGCGATCCGGAGCGGATCAAGGCGGCCGTGGCGATGCTGGCCGCCGCCAAGCGGCCGCTGTTCTACATCGGCGGCGGGGCGGTGAATTCGGGCGTGGACGCCTGCAAGCTGGTGACCAAGCTGGTGCGTACGACCGGCTACCCGGCGACCATGACCCTGATGGGGCTCGGCGCGTTTCCCGCCTCCGACAAGCAGTCGCTCGGCATGGTCGGGATGCACGGCACCTATGAATCCAATCTCGCCATGCATGGCTGCGATTTGATGGTGGCGGTCGGCGCGCGCTTCGACGACCGCGTGACCGGACGGCTGGATGCTTTCTCGCCCGGGTCGAAGAAGATCCACATCGACATCGACCCGAGCTCGATCAACAAGAGCGTGCGCGTCGACCTGCCGATCATCGGCGATGTCGGCTCGGTGATCGGCGACATCCGCAAGGAATGGGCGCGGATCAAGGTGAAGCCGGACGCAAAGGCGCTCGCCGCCTGGTGGCAGCAGATCGAGGGCTGGCGCGCGGTCGATTGCCTGCGCTTCAAGAACACACCCGACGTGATCAAGCCGCAATTCGCGCTGCAACGGCTGTACGAAGCGATCCGCGGGCGCGACGTCTATATCACCACCGAAGTCGGCCAACATCAGATGTGGGCGGCGCAATTCCTGCGTTTCGAGGAGCCGATGCGCTGGCTCACCTCGGGCGGGCTCGGGACCATGGGTTATGGGCTGCCGGCGGCGGTGGGCGTGCAGATCGCGCATCCCAAGTCGCTGGTGATCGACGTCGCCGGCGAGGCCTCGATCCTGATGAACATCCAGGAAATGGGGACCGCGGCCCAATACCGGCTGCCGGTGAAGATTTTCATCCTCAACAACGAATACATGGGCATGGTGCGCCAGTGGCAGGAGTTGCTGCATGGCAGCCGCTACTCGGAAAGCTACTCCGCCGCCTTGCCCGATTTCGTCAAGCTGGCCGAGGCGTTTGGCGCTGTCGGCATGCGCGCCGATAAGCCGTCCGACCTCGACGGGCTGATCAAGGACATGATCGCCTGCCCCAAGGCGGTGATCGCCGACATCCGCGTCGCCAAGGACGAGAACTGCTACCCGATGATCCCCGGCGGCAAGGCGCATAACGAAATCCTGCTCGGGCCGCCGCAGAAGCAGGAGCAGAAGGTTTCGGAAGAGGGCATGGTCCTTGTCTAGGGCGCCGGAAGCCATCGAACGCCACACCATGGCGGTGATCGTGGATAACGAGCCGGGCGTTTTGGCACGTGTCATCGGGCTGTTTTCCGGCCGCGGCTACAACATCGAGAGCCTGACCGTGTCGTCGGTGACCGAGGATGGCAGCCAATCGCGCATCAATGTCGTCACCAGCGGCACACCGATGGTGATCGAGCAGATCAAGGCGCAGTTGCAGCGCCTGGTGCCGATCCATTCCGTGCATGATTTGACCGCCGAAGGCGCGCATATCGAGCGCGAATTGGCGCTGGTCAAGGTGGTCGGCAAGGGCGCCAAGCGGGTGGAAGCCTTGCGCATCGCCGATATCTTCGGCGCCAAGGTGTCGGACACCACGGTCGAATCCTTTGTCTTTTCGCTGACCGGCTCGCCTGAGAAGCTCGATAGTTTCGTCGAGCTGATGCGCACCCTGGGCCAGGTCGAGCTGGCCCGGTCAGGCGTTGTCGCCATTGCCCGCGGGGCCAAGGCGATTTAAGACCGCCGGTCACTGCATGCTTCGTGACGCTCCCATTGGGCGCGCCTCGGCATGAGGGACAAGGTTTCGCCTCATCCTGAGGAGGCCGCGGGAGCGGCCGTCACGAAGGCTGAGGCCGCAGAATCTGGTGAAGAGGAAACGATCCCATGCGCGTGCATTACGACCGTGACGCCGACGTCAACCTGATCAAGGGCAAGAAGATCGCCATCATCGGCTATGGCAGCCAGGGCCATGCCCATGCCCTTAACCTACGCGACAGCGGCGTGAAGGAGGTGCAGGTGGCCTTGCGCTCCGGCTCCCCCAGCGCCGCCAAGGCCACGGGCGCCGGTTTCGAGGTCAAATCCCCGGCCGATGCGGCCGCCTGGGCCGATGTCATGATGGTGGTCACGCCCGACGAATTGCAGGCCGATCTCTATCGCGATCATCTGGCCCCGAAGATGAAAAAGGGCGCTGCTCTGGCTTTCGCGCATGGCCTCAACGTCCATTTCAAGCTGATCGAGCCGCGTCCCGACCTGGACGTGTTCATGGTCGCGCCCAAGGGCCCCGGCCACACGGTGCGCGCCGAATACCAGCGCGGCGGCGGCGTGCCCTGCCTGCTCGCGGTGGCGCAGGATTCCTCGGGCAATGCGCATGATCTCGGCCTGTCTTACGCCTGCGCCATCGGCGGCGGGCGCGCTGGGGTGATCGAGACCAGCTTCCGCGAGGAATGCGAGACCGACCTGTTCGGCGAGCAAGTCGTGCTGTGCGGCGGGCTGACCTCGCTCATCAAGGCCGGTTACGAGACCCTGGTCGAGGCCGGCTATGCCCCGGAAATGGCCTATTTCGAGTGCCTGCACGAGGTGAAGCTGATCGTCGACCTGATCTACGAAGGCGGCATCGCCAATATGCGCTACTCGATCTCCAACACGGCCGAATACGGCGATTACACGCGCGGCCCGCGCATCATCACCGACAAGACCAAGGCCGAAATGAAGAAGATTCTGGCCGAGATCCAGTCCGGCCGCTTCGCGCGCGACTGGGTGTTGGAAAACAAGGCCGGGCAGGCGAGCTTCAAGGCAATGCGCCGCAGTGAAGCCGAGCACCCGATCGAGCAGGTGGGCGAAAAGCTGCGCGCCATGATGCCCTGGCTCAAGGAACGCCGGATGGTCGACAAGACGAAGAACTAGCGGTTTCGGGTTCTACCCGCCCGCCGCCGCCTCGCGCCGCATGGTGAATTCGTAGTCGTTGCTATCCACGACGTTGAACCCGAGCCGGGCATAGAGACCGACCGCAGGGTTGATGCGCGCGACGGTCAGCTCCATGGGGAGCCGCCGTGCGTCGGCGGACGCGATCAGCTCCCGCAGCAGCTTCGTGCCGATGCCGCGCCGCTGGAAGGCGCGGTCGATGCAGATCTGCTTGAGCCGGACCATGCCTTCGTCTTCTCCGGCTTGCAGCCAGCCGATCGCATTGCTGCCGATCTCGATGATCTGCGCCTCCTCGACCGTGAATTCTCGGTCGAAACGCGCCCCCTCGCGGGCGGCGTCCCAGCCGAACAGCCGCTCGACGATCGGTCGATGGGTGATGCAATACAGCCTCCGGGCGATGTCAACGCCGGAGTAAAAATGCGTCGGTGGGCCGGAGCAAAAATGCATCAGACGGGGTAGCACATAGGGCCCCCGCGGGGGCCCTTTGTGCTGGCCGCATTCAGGCCGGGCCGGACGAAGGGTAACCGATCTGCCCGCAATCTTGTCCTTTGGCGCCATTCAGGTGACCCCAGCCAGGTCCTTTGATCCGCGACGGGCTCCTTGCCAAGGGCGCGGGCGCGGCTTATTCTGTTGCCCCTCATATTAGCAGGGTTAGGACCAAGGCATGGCCTATAAGGTCGCGGTCGTCGGCGCCACCGGCAATGTCGGGCGCGAAATGTTGACGACGCTCGCCGAACGCGAGTTCCCGGTCAGCGAGGTGGTGGCGCTGGCCTCGGAGCGCTCGGCCGGCACCAAGATCTCCTTTGGCGAGGACGACGTCCTCAAGGTCCAGGATCTCGCTAAATTCGACTTCAAGGGGGTCGATATCGTCCTGTCGTCGCCCGGCTCCAAGGTATCGGCGGCATTTGCGCCCAGGGCGGCGGCGGCCGGAGCGATCGTGATCGACAACACCTCGCAGTTCCGCATGGACCCGGATATTCCGTTGATCGTGCCGGAAGTGAACCCGGAGGCGCTCGCCGGCTATACCAAGCGCAATATCATCGCCAATCCCAATTGCTCTACCATCCAGATGGTGGTCGCGCTCAAGCCGCTGCATGATCTGTTCAAGATCAAGCGCGTGGTGGTTTCGACCTATCAATCCGTGTCTGGCGCCGGCAAGGACGCGATGGACGAATTGTTCAACCAGACCAAAGGCATCTTCACCAACCAGGCCGTGGTCAAGCAGCTTTTCACCAAGCAGATCGCCTTCAACGTCATCCCGCATATCGACGTGTTCATGGATAGCGGCTCGACCAAGGAGGAATGGAAGATGATGGTCGAGACTAAGAAGATCCTCGACCCGGCGATTAAGTTGGTGGCCACCTGCGTGCGCGTGCCGGTGTTCATCTGCCATTCCGAGGCGATCAATATCGAGTGTGAGCTGCCGATCAGCGCCGCCGCGGCGCGCGCCGCGCTCAAGGTCGCGCGTGGCGTAACGGTGATCGATCACCGTGCCGACGAAGGCTATGTGACGCCGGTCGAAGTGGCCGGCGAGGATAATGTCTTCGTCAGCCGCATTCGCGAGGACTCGACGGTCGAAAACGGCCTGTCGCTGTGGGTCGTGGGCGATAATCTGCGCAAGGGCGCGGCTCTGAACGCGGTGCAGATCGCCGAGCTGCTTGATCGCAGGTATCTTGCCAAGTCCACCGCCTAAGGTCTCGCGCTCGCTCACAAATTGACACAGGCTTCGGGAAAAAAACCCTACCGGTTCGGCGCGCTTCTGCTACAACCCAGCTCTAAGAAGCTTGCGCCGGGCGGGGGCCTTGCGGCGGCGCAGCAGCGAAGGGGGCTATCCATGCGTATATCTGCTGTGGTCGGCAGCGCGCTCTGTGCGCTGACGCTTGGCGGCTGCGCCAACATGAGTCCGTCCCAACAGCGCCTGCTCTCGGGCGGCGCAATCGGCACCGGCGCCGGTGTGGGCGTAACCCTGATTACCGGCGGCTGCATCGCTTGCGGAGCGGTCGTCGGCGGCGTAATTGGCGCCGGCGCGGGCTACGTCATCGATATGATCGAAAAGTAGCCGATCCGTCAGTTAAATTTCTCGACCGGAAAACTGGTCGGCGGCGTGACGAGCGCGTTCTGCGCCGTGATCAGCGCCAGCTCGCTCTCGCCCGGCAGCGTGGCGGCGAAGACGGCGTAGACGGCGCCCGCCGTGGCGGACAGGGCCGCGACCGGATCCTGTGTCTTCAGCAACTGCGCCAGAAACACCGCCGCGGTCAGGTCGCCGCCGCCGCTTGGCGCGCGTTGGTTGATGTAGGGCATGGTCGAACCTCCGCGCGCCGCAGTCCGCTGCGAAGACTATCACGGGCCGGAAACGCCACGCTATGCTCTTGCTAGACGGCGGGCACCGCCAGCTTGCGGAACTCGGCCACGACTTCGGCATAGAGCGCGCGCTTGAACGGCACGACCAGAGCGACGAGTTCGTCGATCGGAACCCAGCGCCAGGCGGAAAACTCCGGATGCTCTGGGTGGGCAAGATCGATGTCGCTATCTTGCCCGCGAAAGCGGCACAGGAACCAGCGCTGGCGCTGGCCGCGATAGCGCCCGCCCCAAGTCTTGGTGCGCAAGTCTGGCGGCAGGTCGTAACTGAACCAGCCGCGGCTTTCGGCCATGACCTCGGCCGCATTGGTTCCGATCTCTTCTTTCAATTCACGCAACGCGGCCGTGCGCGCGCTCTCGCCGCGGTCGATCCCGCCCTGCGGCATCTGCCAGGCGCCGGGCGCGGAAATCCGTTCGCCGACCCAGACGCGCGCCGCCGCGTCGATCAACATGATCCCGACGCCTTGACGGTAGGGCAAGGTTTGGGCCGCTGTTAAACCGCTCATGGAAGGGGTAGGGCGGCGCGCTCGGTTCGGGGCGCGCGTGGCACCAGCGCGGACAGCGGCGCGAGCATGATCCCGTCCTTGTTGAGCCGCGTCGGCAGCGTGGCGAGCATCTCCAGCACATAAGGTTGCGGCTCGACCGTCAGCGCGCCAACAGGCTCCTTGCGCACGCGTTCCATGGCGTTGGCAAGACGCGCGGTGAAAGCCCGCACGCCGATCTCTTCGCCGTTCAAGAGAGGCGCCGCAGTAATAAACGGCCAGCGGCGTTCGGCCGCGATTCGCGCCGCCGGCGAGTCGGGCGCGGCGTTTTGTTCGACAAACAGCAGCCCTCACTCGGCCACGACGGCGAGCAGTTTTTCAGCCTGTTCCGGAACGGCCAGGAAACGCCCGCCCATATGGTTCGTGAGTCCGACCGCCATCTCGGCCAGCGGAAGCACGTCCGCGATGCGCTTGGCGTTTGCCTCGGCCGACAACGAAGTCAGCAGGGGCCGCGGGCCAGGGTCATTGGCTGGATAGCCGATCGGCTCCATCGGCACCTCGAGCAAAACCTCATGGCCAGCGGCGCGCGCTTCCTCGATCCAGTGTTTCACATTGCGGCCATAGGAAACGAAGGCGAGCGTGATGTCCGGCGGCAGGCGGATGGCCGCCTGGGTGGTTTCGACCGCAAGCCCCAGACCGACATCACCGCCAAGCGCGGGCGGCTGTCGACGGCGGCAATCGGACGCGCGTTCAGGCGCCAGGTCGGGGGGGCCGGCTCGGGCTCAGGCGCCGCTGCGGCGGGATCGGGGGCGGGCAGGGCGGCGACCGCGGCCAGCGAAACCGCGTCGGATTCGTCGTGGTCGAAGGTCGCAAGCGCGACGACGGCCAGCAGCACGCCGGCCGCGAGAAGCACCCAAGCCACCATGAGCGGGCTGGGCAAGGCCAGACGCGGCAGGCCCAAGCCTGGCGTCGGAATACGCTGCAGTTTTGCGACTAATGGCGCAAGCAGGGGCGAGAGCAAGGGGGCTGCGCGCGCCCCGAGCGCCTGGGCGTAAACGCCCAGGCTGTTAAGCAAAGACGAAAGGCGCAAGCGCCCCCCGTCCCCTAACCAGTTCAGATCGAGCTTCACGGTTTCCTGCCCGGCTGGGCCACGGGCCTATGCGCCACCCGCTGTCCCGCCGGCCATGCGCGCCTAGTTACGCCGACCGGTGGTCGCAAGCTCGTGCAGCTGATCGATCGCCCGCGCCAACTGGAAGTCGGTCGGCGGCGTTGCCGGAGCGGCTTGCGCCACGGCCGGTGCCGCGGGCGCCGCCGGGCCGGCCGGATCGGCCGGCTGTGCTGGCGCGGTCTGTCCTTGCGGGTTGGCAAGCGCGTTACGCAGATCGGCTTCGCGCAGGCGCTGACGGCCATCGGCCGTATTCGTCGCCAACTGCTCGACCAGGATGTCCGGAACGATGCCGAGCTGCTGGATCGAGCGGCCCGACGGGGTGAAATAGCGCGCGGTCGTGAGGCGCATCGCGCCATGCCCTTGGATCGGGATGATGGTCTGCACCGAACCCTTGCCGAAGGAGCGCGTGCCCATGATCACCGCACGCTGGTGGTCCTGCAGCGCGCCGGCAACGATTTCCGACGCCGAAGCCGAGCCCTCGTTGATCAGCACCACGATGGGCTTGCCATTGGTCAGGTCGCCGGGCGTGGCATTGGCGCGCGACGCCTCATCGACATTGCGGCCGCGCGTGGAAACGATTTCACCGCGTTCGATGAAGTCGTCGACCACCTTGATCGACTGATCGAGCAATCCGCCCGGGTTGTTGCGCAGATCGATGATGTAGCCGGCGACCTTGTCGCCGAGCTGCTTCTTGATCGATTCGAGCGCCGCCTTGAGCCCGTTGTCGGTCTGCTCGTTGAAGGTCGTGATGCGGATATAGCCGATATCATTCGCTTCGATCCGGCTGCGCACCGACTGGATGCGCACGACCGCGCGGGTCAGCGATACGTCGAACGGATCGAAGCCTTCGCGGCGGATGGTCAGTTTGACTTCGCTGTTGACCCGACCGCGCATCTTGTCGACCGCTTGCGCCAGGGTGAGGCCCTGAACGGTTTCGCCGTCAAGATGGGTGATGAGATCGCCAGGCTTGAGGCCGGCGCGCGCCGCGGGGGTTTCATCGATCGGCGAGACGATCTTGACGAAGCCCTCTTCCATCGTCACTTCCGCGCCGATGCCACCGAACTCGCCGCGCGTCTGCACCTGCATGTCGCGATAGGCTTTTTCGTTCATGTAGTTCGAATGCGGGTCGAGCTGGCTGAGCATGCCGTTGATCGCGTTCTCGATCAGGGCGTCGTCCTTCACCACGTCGACATAATCGGCGCGCACGCGCTCGAACACGTCGCCGAACAGTTCGAGCTGCTTGAACGTCTCGTCGTTCGCCGCCTGCAAGGGCAGGGTGAGCGCGAACACGAGCGCAGTGGTTGTCAGAAGCTTGGTCAGATTCCGCGTCATCATCCACGCACCTTGTCGTTGTTGCCCGCGAGCCAGGGTCGCGGGTCAATGGGCTGTCCCTTACGTCGTAATTCGACGTAGAGCGTCGGCGCTCCGGCGACCCCACCCTCGGGCGGGCGGCCGCCGATCGTCTCTTCATCGGTCTCACCGGTGACGCCGACAGGCTCCCCGGTCAAAACCCACTGCCCGACCGCGGCGTCGACGCGCGCCAAGCCGGCCAACAGCGAATGATACCCCTCTCCGTGCGCAATGATCAAGATGAGCCCGAATTGACGAAACGGCCCTGAGAACACCACACGGCTGGCGTAAGGTGCAACCACCTGTGCGTGCGGCAGAGTCTCGAGCGTTATGCCCTTTGACGCGCCGAAGCCGGTACGTTCGCCGTAAGCGACCAGCAAGCGGCCATGCGCCGGCGCGGCCAGCTCGCCCTGCGCCTGGCTGATGGGGCGGTTCTCCGGCTGCGGCGTCGCTCGCGGCAAGGGCCGGATGGCGGCCAGCCGCTCCTGACGACGCTCGGCTGCCTCGGCGGCCGCCTTTCGCGCGCTAAATCCTCGGCCCGTTGCGCGGCGAACTGCTCGTCGGGGCGCAGATTGAGATCGCCTTCGGCTTCCTGGCGTTCGCGGTCGAGCGTTTCAAGGCGGCCGAGCAGGTCGTTGAGGTCGCGGGCTTCGCCGACCAGTGCTTCGACGCGTTGCTTGGCGGTATATTGCGCCGCGCGCGTTTCGCCCAAGAGCAGCACCTTGCGCGGGGCAAGCTCGGCCAGACGCGTACGCTTGCGTTCGAGTTGCGCGCGGGCCGCCGCCAGCGCGACGCGGCGCTCGGCCTGCACATGTTAATTGGTGGCGAGCTTGGCGATCGCGCCGCGTAACTGCGCCGCCTGGGATTCGAGTTGCGGCAGAGCGGCGCGCAAAAGCAAGCCGCCGCGCAAAAGGTCAGTCGGTTCGCCCGGCATCACCAGCGCCGCATAGGCGGGACGCCGCGCCAGGCGGACGAGCGCCGTGGCGGCGCCGCTGGTCGCGGCGATGCGCGATTCGAGCGCGGCGCGGCCGATGGCCGCTTCGACGGCGAGCTTGCCGAGGGTTTGCTCGATGGCGGCGATGTCCGCTTCCTGCTCCTGCGCGGAGCGCGCGACGGCGATCTGTTCGGCGCGCAGCTGCGCCAACTCGTCGGTCAGCCGAGCGGCATCCGCTTGGCGGGCGCGCACCTCGGCCTCCTGCGCCGCGATTTCGTTGGTGATCCGCCCCAAAGTTGCGCGCGCGCCGTCGGCGTCGACCGCAAGCGCGGCGCCATTCGCGCCGAGGCCGCAAGCGATCAGCGCATAGCACAGCCGCCGGCGAAGCGCCGCTTTTAGGGGCGAAGTGAAGGCGCAAGCGGGTCTGTTTGGCACGGCTCGCTGCAGTCGTTGGCGGGATGGTATTTTTACACCGAATCCCAACCGAATCATAGGGCGTAAAATTGTTAAGCTGAGGTGAATTCGCAACCAAATATGCTAACCACTCTAATCGCGATGGTATGGGTGCGATGCGAGGATTTGCTGAGCGCGATACAGCTGCTCGGCGAGCAGGCCGCGTACCAAAAGATGCGGCCAGGTTACGCGGCCGAAGGCGAGCCGCCAGTCGGCGCGCGTACGCGCTGCCTGGTCGAGCCCATCGGCGCCACCGATGAGAAAGCCCACGGGGCGGCTGGCATCGCGCCATTCGGCCAGGCGCGTGGCTAGGGCACGGCTGGTCGCCTGCTCGCCGCTTTCGTCGAGCGCGACGATGGCGGCCCCCTCCGGCATCGCGGCCAGGAGCCGAGCGGTTTCTTCGGCTTTAAGGCGAGCCGGCGGGAGTTTCTGGCGCAGCTCGATTTCCATCAGTTCGAGCTGCCACAAGGTCACGCGCTCGGCATAGTGGCGGTAGAGCGCCGCCGCCGGATCGGCGCGGGCGCGGCCGATGGCGGCGATCAGAATGCGCCCTTGCTGTGCGCCGCTACGCGTTCCCGGGCGCTGACGCGAAGCCACCAGACGCTACACTAAAGCCGCGCTTTCGGCCGCCGCTAATGGGAATTCGGCTTCCCACAGCTTCTCCAGATTGTAGTAGCTGCGGGCCTCTGGCTTGAACAAATGCACGACCAGCTCGCCGGCGTCGATCAACACCCAACTACTGTGGGCGAGGCCTTCGACATGCGGGCGCAGGCCCGCGGCCTTGAATTTTTCGACCAGATGTTCGGCCATGCTGGTGACGCGGCGGGCGGAAGCGGCGCTGGCGACGATCAGATGTTCGGCATAATCCGCCTTGCCGGCGAGGGGGATGACCCGGACGTCCTCGGCCAGGTCATCTTCGAGGGACCGCGCTGCGACGGTGACGATTGTCTCGGCTGCTTTAAGCTCAGCCTGCGGCGTCTCCTTCGCGGCGGGTTTGCGCTTACGTGACTTTAGTATGGGTCCAACCTCCCTATTTTAGCCCCCAAAGGGCACTCAATGAGCGCCGCCGGCACTTCCTGCCGCGGCGCGGATCGCGCTGGCCGAGGCCGGGTGTCGCCGCAGCGGCAGAAACACCCAGGCCGGTGGCCGATGCCCCGCCAAAGCTCGCGCCTGCCCCGGTTTGCGCCGGGCGTGGCGGAAGCGTCGGGCGACCTTGCCAGCCAACGCCTTTGAATCATAGGGAGCGCGGGCGAACACGGCAATAACGACTCGGTAAAAGATCCGCGGCCAGCGCTTCCAGCGGTCAAGCTCGGCGAAGCTGTCCGCGCCCATGAGCCACACGAACTGGGCCCCTGGTTGCCGGCGGGTCAGCCGGGCGAGGGTGTCGGCGGTATAGCGCGTCCCGAGCCGCGCCTCGAGGTCGCTGACCATGAGGCGCGGGGCGCGCGCGTGTTCTTGCGCGCTCGCCAGCCGCTCGGCATAAGGCGCCATCCCGGACGCCGACTTCAGCGGATTTTGCGGGGCGACCAGCCACCAGACTTGGTCGAGCCCCAGCCGCCTGAGCGCCTCCCGGCTGATATAGAGATGTCCTTCATGCGCCGGGTTGAACGAGCCGCCCAGCAGCCCAACACGCGAGCCGGAACGCTTTCCGAGAAAGGGGCGGTGGACTGCCGGAGGGGCCATGCGTCGCGGATTCTGCGCGACGCCTGACGGGGGCGCAAGCCGCCCTGTAAGCGCCGGAGTAAAAATCCCTCACTGAAGCGGCCGGGGAGTCCGGTTGCGCCGGAGTAAAAATCCGGCAGCAGAAAGCCTTTTGCCCGGTGGGCCGGGGGCGGAGGGATGAAGGGCGTGGAGTTATATGGACGGGTGCGCCAT
>SHVS01000002.1 GCA_009694135.1 Alphaproteobacteria bacterium | reverse complement strand
CGCCCCCTTTAGCCTTTATGAGGCGGGTTGCCACATGCCGGTTGCCCCGCTAGGTTGAGCGCACTCGGTCGGGGCGTCGCGTAAGTCCGTGGACAGAAAGCGGGCGGCGCGTGCCTTCGCGTGTAAATCGGCCGAGACACGCAACAGGTTGTATCGCGCGCGCGACTTCGAGGACGCCGCCAAGGCGTTCGGCGAGGCGCTGCGGCTGAACCCGCAAGACCGCCCGTCGCGGCTTTACGTCAGCCGCTGCTGGAACATGCAGGCGCGCCCCCCGGCCGCCGATTGGCTGGGCGTGAGCGAAACAGCGGGCTAGCGCGGAGGGAGGATTGCGCGCGCCGGGCGGAGCCATGTTAGAATAGGGCATGTTCTGGCAACCGGTGAACGAAGCCATGCGCACATTCGTAATCGCGATCGCCGCCGTGCTGCTCTCGGCACCGGCGCTCGCCCAGATGCCGCGCCCGATCGGCGTGCCGCCCGTCGGAGCCGCGCCGCTGACCAATCAGCAGGTGCTCGACATCGCCTTCACCGAAATCGAACGTCAGATGATCGGCGATTTCTATGCTCGCCAGCGCGCCGAGGCCGAGCGCGACGCGCTTCCCCCGGGATTGCAGAAGCACCTCGACAAGCGCGGCACCTTGCCGCCGGGTCTGGCCAAGAAGGCGCTGCCCACCGATCTCGACCGGTTGCTGCCGCGCCCGGCCTATGGCAGCGAGCGGATGATCGTCGATAATGACGTGTTGCTGGTGCAAATCGGCACCGGGATAATTCTCGACATCCTGGTCGACGCGCTGGTCAACTGAACCGCTATGCCGGCCAAGCTGCCGTTCCTCGACCGCGCGCCTACGGGCTCGGTTCCGATCCGCGTCGTGGCGCCGGCGGGCGTCGAGCGGCTGCGCGCGCGTTTGCCCGCCGCCCAGCAATCCTGGCTCGCGGCCACTGGTTTTCGCGCCGACAGCGGCACGCATGCGCTGCTTCCGGCCGCCGACGGTCGGATCGAGGCGGTGCTCTTCTGCCTCGCGTCCGATGCCGAGCCTTGGGTCTGGGCCGCGCTGGCCGAGGCGCTGCCGCAGGGCGCCTATCGCGTTGACGGCGAGCTATCGCCGGCGCGGGCCAATCCGGCCTTGATCGCCTGGGCGCTCGCCGGCTACGCCTTTACACGCTACGGCAAGGCGGACAAGCCGGTCGCCGAACTTGCTTGGCCGAAAGGCGCCGACCGCGCGTTGGTCGAGGCCAGCGTGAACGCCACCGCCCTGGTGCGCGACCTGATCAACACCCCGGCCGAGGATATGGGCCCGTCGGAGCTTGCCGCCGTCGCGCAAGCGGTCGCCAAGGCCGGCGGGGCGAAGGCGCATGTTATCTCCGGCGACAAGCTGCTCGCCGCCGGCTATCCGGCGATCCACGCCGTCGGTCGCGCCGCCGACGATCCGCCGCGGTTGATCGAACTCATCTGGGGCGAGGCCGATCATCCGCTGGTGGCGCTGGTCGGCAAGGGCGTGTGCTTCGATAGCGGTGGGCTCGATCTCAAAACCGCCGCTGGCATGAAGACGATGAAGAAGGACATGGGCGGCGCGGCGCATGTCCTGGGCCTCGCGCAGATGATCATGGCGACGGCGCTGCCGGTGCGGCTGAAGCTCCTGATCCCGGCGGTGGAGAATTCGGTCGCCGGCAACGCCTATCGGCCGATGGACGTCGTCCGCACGCGCAAAGGCCTCACCGTGGAGATCGGCAATACCGATGCCGAAGGCCGTGTGATCCTGTCGGATTGCCTGTTCGAGGCCTCGCGCGCCAAACCCGAAATACTGCTCGATTTCGCGACGCTGACCGGCGCGGCGCGGGTAGCGCTCGGCACCTCGCTGCCGGCGCTGTTCAGCAATGACGACCGCCTTGCGTCGGCGCTGCTCAAATCCGGCAAGAGCCAGAATGATCCGCTGTGGCGCATGCCGTTGCATCAACCCTACCGGTCGATGATCGACAGCAAGGTCGCCGACCTCAACAACGCGCCCGAGGGCGGCTATGCCGGCGCGATAACCGCAGCGCTGTTCCTCGAACGCTTTGTCGCAACGGGCACCGCCTGGGCGCATATCGACCTGATGGCGTGGAACGAGCGCGGCAAGCCCGGCCGGCCCGAAGGCGGCGAGGCGATGGGGCTGCGCGCCGCCTATGCCATGCTCGCCGAACGCTTCACGCGCCGGCGTGGCGGGAGCAAGAGCGCCAAGCGCAAG
The DNA here is from genome assembly GCA_009694135.1 of Alphaproteobacteria bacterium. Lineage (GTDB taxonomy): Bacteria > Pseudomonadota > Alphaproteobacteria > UBA6615 > UBA6615 > SHVS01. The sequence goes on along the minus strand of SHVS01000002.1, from coordinate 100,844 downwards.
TAGCGCGCTCGTATACTTCGTGCCGTCGCTCCGCTAAAACGTTTCGCAAGCGAGGCGAATCGGGGCGGCGATGCTTCCATCGGAGAGGACTTTGCCGGCACTGGCGGCGATGCGCGCGGCGCTGGCCGAGATCGTGCGCTCGGACGCGCCCGATCTTACCAGCCGGCAATTGGCGCTGCTGTTGACGGTGTTCATGGCGCCCGGTCCGCACACGGTGCGCGCGCTGGCGGAAACTCTCCGCCTGCCCAAGCCAGCGGTCACGCGCGCGCTCGACCGGCTGGAGGAGCTCAAGTTCCTCAAGCGTCGGCGCGACGCGAGCGACCGACGTTCGGTCGAAGTGCATCGCCGCGTCAAGGGCGCGGTGTTTCTCTCGGATCTAGCCGAGATTGCCTTGGCCGCCGCCGCCGGAACTGAGGCGGGCTAGCGCACCGCCGTGCCGCCTACGGTCAGGTCGTCGATCAGCAGCGTCGGCTGGCCGACGCCGACGGGCACGCTCTGGCCGTCCTTGCCGCAGGTGCCGATGCCGTCGTCGAGGCGCGAGTCGTTGCCGACCATGCGCACGCGTTTCATCGCTTCGGGCCCATTGCCGATCAGGGTCGCGCCCTTGACCGGCGCGCCGACGCGCCCGTCCTCGATCAGATAGGCCTCGGTGCAGGTGAACACGAATTTGCCCGAGGTAATATCGACCTGCCCGCCGCCGAAGTTGACGGCATAAAGCCCGTTCTTCGCCGCTTTGATCATGTCCTTGGGGTCATTCTGGCCGGACAGCATGAAAGTGTTGGTCATGCGCGGCATCGGATGATGGGCGAAGGATTGGCGACGGCCGTTGCCGGTCGGCGAAACACCCATCAGGCGCGCGTTCAGCCGGTCCTGCATGTAGCCGACCAGGATGCCATCCTCGATCAGCACGTTGCGCCGCGTCGGCGTGCCTTCGTCATCGACGGTGAGCGAGCCGCGCCGGTCGGGGATCGTGCCGTCATCGACCACGGTCACGCCCTTGGCCGCGACCTGCTGGCCGAGCAAACCGGCGAAGGTCGAAGTCTTCTTGCGATTGAAATCGCCCTCGAGTCCGTGGCCGACGGCCTCGTGGAGCATCACGCCCGGCCAGCCCGGCCCCAGCACGACGGTCATTTCGCCGGCCGGGGCGGGGACCGACTGGAGGTTCACCAGCGCCATGCGCAAGGCCTCGTCCACGCTCGCGCGCCAATTTTCGGCGCTGACCCAGTGTTCATAGGCCGCGCGGCCGCCGGCGCCATGGCTGCCCGATTCCATGCGGCCGTTCTCTTCGACCACGACATTGACGCGGATCGTCACCAGCGGGCGAATGTCGGCGGTGCGATGCCCGTCGGCGCGCATGATCTGCACCGCTTGCCAAGAACCGCCGATGCTGGCCGAAACCTGCTTCACGCGCGGGTCCTTGGCGCGGGCATAGGCGTCGATCTCCGCCAGGAGCTTGACCTTGGCCTCGAATCCCATGCCGCCGAGCGGGTTCACTTCGGCGTAGAGGCGCTGGTTGGTGCCGACCGGCGCTTCCGCCATGGTCCCGCCCTTGCCGCTGCGCACCGTGCGCACCGTCTCCGCCGCGCGCTTGAGTGCCGGCAACGATAGCTCGGCCGCATGCGCATAGCCGGTGGCCTCGCCGGAAACCGAACGCAAGCCAAAGCCCTGATCGGTGTTGAAGCTCGCGCTCTTGATGCGCCCGTCGTCGAAGGTGATCACCTCCGACTGCGTGTATTCCAGGTAGAGCTCGCCGTCATCGGCGCCCTTGAGCGCATCGGCGACCACGCGTTCGGCTTGGCCGCGATCGAGGCCAGTCTTGTCGAAGAAGAGCTGGTCGGTCTCACGAAGGTCGGTCATGGCGTGCTCCCGGGCTGAACGACCGTCCCAATCGCTACGGCCGCAATATTTCGGGTCGAATATGGGGCGGGCGGACGAGAAAGTCACGGTGACGACGCAAGCCAGCGTCAGCGCGGAGCTCGCGGCCGGCGGACAACCCGCGATGCGACAAAGCGCCACCTTGTTGCCAACCGGGGCAGGGCAGAGTCTGGCCAACGGAACTGCGGCGTGAAACGCCCTGAGTCCGCCCTGCTGGCTTGCCGTCGGGGCGGTCGCATGGTGTCGCGCGCCGCGAATTGGCGCATGAGGGCTGCGTGCGGGTCTGTCCCGCGCGCGGCGCCCCAAAGCGCCCGGGCAGTGACGGGGGTTGGATCTCCATGTATATGCGAATACTCGCTTTTTTGGTGGCGCTCGGAATCGCGCCGGCGGCGCTCGCGGCGCAGCCGGAGGCTTGGCGGATCGGTATGCAGGATCCGGCCAACGCGCTGGCCGAGCAGACAAACAGCTTTCACACCACGGTCACGATCCTGAGCGTCGCGATCGCGATTTTCGTGATGGTGCTGCTCGCTTACACGATGTGGAAATTTGCGGCGAGCCGGAATCCCAACCCCTCGACGGTCACGCACAACACCATGATCGAGGTTCTCTGGACCGTGATCCCGGTGGCGATCCTGGTGGTCATCACCATCCCCTCGATCAACCTGCTCTACGCTTTTGACAAGACGCAGGACGCCGAGCTGACGATCAAGGCGATTGGGCACCAGTGGTACTGGAGCTACGAGTATCCGGATAACGGCAATTTCACCTTCGACGCCTATATGGCCGGCCAAGGTGGCGCGCCGCTGGAGAAGGGTCAGGTTCGCCTGCTGTCGACCGACAATCCGGTCGTGTTGCCGGTCGACACGCGCGTCCGCGTGCTGGTGACCGCCACCGACGTGATCCATTCCTGGGCCGTGCCGGCGTTCTTCAACAAGATCGACGGTTCTCCCGGCCGCACCAATCAGCTTCTGATCGATCGGGTCAAGAAGACTGGCACCTATTACGGCCAGTGCTCGGAATTGTGCGGACAGGCGCATAGCTTCATGCCGATCGAAGTCAAGATCGTGTCCAAGGCTGATTTCGCCGCCTGGGTGCAGAAGCAGCAGCCGCGCAAGGTCGGCGACGCCCGCCCGCAAGACACGCCCGCAGATTTGGCCGACGCCCAGCCGGCGCGGCCGGCGACAAAGGAGTAGAGCCCGATGAGCTCAGCAGCCTCGTACGGCCACGACACCCACCCAACCGGTTGGGCGCGTTGGGCCTATTCGACCAATCACAAGGATATCGGCACGCTGTATCTCATCCTGGCGATGACCGGCGGACTGATCGGCGGCTTTTTCTCCTTCATGATGCGGCTGGAGTTGATGCATTCCGGCGTCGATTTCTTCGGCGCGCCGGAGGCGCCGAACGGTCAGCTGTGGAACGTGGTGGTGACCGCGCATGGACTGATCATGGTGTTCTTCGTTGTCATGCCGGCGCTGATCGGCGGCTTCGGCAACTGGATCGTTCCCCTCATGCTCGGCGCGCCTGACATGGCCTTCCCGCGCATGAACAACATCTCGTTCTGGCTCTTGGCGGCCGCGTTGGTTCTGTTAGTTCTGTCGTCCGTCGTCGGCGATGGCGCCGGCACGGGTTGGACGGTCTATCCGCCGCTGTCCTCGACGGTTGGGCATCCGGGCGCCTCGGTGAACCTCGCCATCTTCGCGCTGCATCTTGCCGGCGCGAGCTCGATCCTGGGTGCGATCAACTTCATCACCACCATCTTCAACATGCGCGCGCCGGGGATGACCCTGCACCGCATGCCGTTGTTCGTGTGGTCGATTCTGGTGACGGCGTTCCTGCTGGTCTTGTCGCTGCCGGTGCTTGCCGGCGCGATCACCATGCTGCTGACCGATCGCAACTTCGGCACGGCTTTCTTCAAGCCGGAAGCGGGCGGCGATCCGGTCCTGTTCCAGCACCTGTTCTGGTTCTTCGGACACCCCGAAGTTTACATCATGATCTTGCCGGCCTTCGGCATCGTGTCGCAGGTGGTCTCGACCTTCTCGCGTAAGGCGGTGTTCGGCTATCTCGGCATGGCCTATGCCATGGTGTCGATCGGCTTCGTCGGCTTCATCGTCTGGGCGCACCACATGTATTCCGTGGGTATGGACGTCGACACCCGCGCCTACTTCACGCTCGCGACCATGGTGATCGCGGTGCCGACGGGCATCAAGATCTTCTCCTGGATCGCGACGATGTGGGGCGGTTCGATTGAGTTCAAGACGCCGATGCTGTTCGCCATCGGGTTCATCTTCCTGTTCACGGTCGGCGGCGTGACCGGCGTGGTTCTGGCCAATGCCGGCCTCGATTTCGTTATGCACGACACCTACTATGTGGTGGCGCATTTCCACTACGTGCTGTCGATCGGCGCGGTGTTCGGCATCTTCTGCGCTTTCTACTACTGGTTCGGGAAGATGACCGGCTACCAGTACAACGAAACGCTGGGCAAGCTGCACTTCTGGCTTACCTTCATCGGCGTCAACGCGACCTTTTTCCCGCAGCATTTCTCTGGACTGCAGGGCATGCCGCGCCGCTATCTCGACTACCCGGACGCGCTCGAAGGCTGGAACATGATCAGTTCCTACGGTTCGCTGTTCTCCTTCGTCGGCGTGTTCGTGTTCTTCTACATGATCTACGAGGCGTTCTCGCGCGCCCAGCGCGTCAGCGACAACTACTGGGGCAAGGGCGCGACCACGCTCGAGTGGACGGTCACCTCGCCGCCGCCGTGGCACAGCTTTGACGAGCTGCCGCGGATCACCGGCGGCGGGCACTAGGCCCCGTCCCGGAACCGGAAGCACGCGCGTGAGCGATATCCTCTCGATTGGCCATGCTCCCGCCTTAACGGGCGGGAGCACGGTTTCCGACTTCGCGGCCTTGCTCAAGCCGCGGGTGATGTCGCTCGTCGTGTTCACCGGTTTGGTTGGCTTTCTCGTGGCGCCTGGCGTGGCGCATCCGATCCTCGCGCTGGCGGCGGTGCTTTGCATCGCCATTGGTTCGGGGGCGGCCGGCGCGATCAATATGTGGTACGAGCGCGACGTCGATGCGCTGATGTTTCGCACCCGTGGCCGGCCGCTGCCGAGTGGCCGCGTGCGCCCGGACGAGGCACTGTCTTTCGGCGTGATCTTGGCCGTCGGGTCGGTCGTGCTGATGCTTTTGGTTGCGAATTGGGCGGCCGCTCTGTTGCTTGCGGCGGCGATCTGCTTCTACGTCTTCATCTATACGATTTGGCTCAAGTGCCGCACGCCGCAGAACATTGTGATTGGCGGCGCGGCCGGCGCATTCCCGCCGGTGATCGGCTGGGTCGCCGCGGGCGGCGGCTTCGATCCCCTGCCGCTCGTGATGTTCCTGATCATCTTTGCCTGGACGCCGCCGCATTTCTGGGCGCTGGCGCTGAACGCGAGCGAAGATTATGCGCGCGCTGGCATCCCGATGCTGCCGGTGGTCGCCGGGCCGCAGCGGACGCGCCGTGAGATCATGGTCTATTCCCTGATCCTGGCTCCGCTCGCGGTCTCGCCGTGGCTGCTGGGCTCGGCTGGCGCGCTATACGGCGTGATGGCCGCGGGGTTGAGCGCAGTATTTGTGATTGGCGCGGTCGGTGTGCTGCGCGCCGGAAGCGACCCGCGTCCGGCGAAGCTGCTGTTCGGCTATTCGATCGCCTATCTGTTTTTGATTTTTGCGCTGCTGCTGATCGATGCGCGGCCCGGCGTGAGCGTATGAGTGTTGACGCCTTGACCAATCCCGCCGAAATCGAACGGTTGCGTCGCCAACGGGCTAAGAACTGGGCCATTGGCGGCATTCTTCTGGCCGTCGTGGTCCTGATCTATGTGACCTTCATGGTTCGCATGGGGGGCGGCTAGGCGATGACCGACCTCGCGAAGCGTAATCGCAACACCTCCTTCGTCTTCGCCGGTATCGCGGCGGGGATGCTTGGCCTCGCCTTCGCCTCGGTTCCGCTGTACGACATGTATTGTCGGGCGACCGGTCTGGGCGGCACGACCCAGCGGGCCGATGTTGGAGCCGATCGGGTGGCCGATCGCAGCGTGACGGTGCGCTTCAATAGCGACGTCGCGCCCGACCTGCCCTGGAGCTTCCAACCCGTCGTCCGCGAAGTCACGCTCCAGGCCGGCGTTACGGAACTCGCCTATTTCCGGGCGACCAATCTTTCCGACCAGCCACTGGTTGGCACCGCGACCTTTAACGTGACGCCGGATCGTGCCGGGCGTTATTTCGTCAAGATCGAATGTTTCTGCTTCACGGAACAGCGGCTGCTTCCGGGCGAAAGCGCTGTGCTGCCGGTGACTTTCTTCGTCGACCCATCGATCGCCGATGCGCGGACGATGGACGATGTGTCCACGATCACGCTCAGCTATACGTTTTTCCGCGATACCAAGAACCGAGGCGATGCTGCGGCCCTGCGTCAACCAGGGGGGCCGCTGCAAGCGGCCGTGGTTCGCTAGAGTCAGGCGAGAACTTCGAGTAAACACTGGGACCCAAAGGCCAAGAGGAGGACGCAGTCGCCATGGCACAGCCGCACGGGGCCGGTTCGCACCACGCGCCGCACCCTTACCACCTGGTTGATCCCAGCCCGTGGCCGATACTCGGCGCGGTCGGGGGTTTTTTGATGGCTTTAGGAGCCGTCGTCTCGATGACGCCGGGCGACTTTGGCTCCGTGCTGGGCGGGCTGGGTCGCTCGCTTGGCTATTGGAGCATACTGCCCGGCCTGCTGGTCGTGCTGTATGTGATGTATGTCTGGTGGCGCGACGTCGTGAACGAGGCGACCTTCCAGGGGCATCACACCCCGGTCGTGCAGATCGGGCTGCGCTACGGCATGGCGCTGTTCATCGCCTCGGAAGTCATGTTCTTCGTCGCCTGGTTCTGGGCGTTCTTCAATGCCTCGCTCTATCCGACGGCGTCGATCGGCGGCATTTGGCCGCCCACGGGCATCACCACCTTTAATCCGCTTGATCTTCCGTGGCTCAACACCCTGTTGCTGTTGACCTCCGGCTTCACCGTCACTTGGGCGCACCATGACATCGTCGAGGGCAAGAAAGACCATGCTCTCTGGATGCTCGGGTTCACCGTTCTTCTCGGTTTGTCCTTTACCGGCGTCCAAGCGTGGGAATACGCGCACGCAAGTTTCAAGTTTACCGGCGGCATCTACCCGACGACGTTCTTCATGGCGACCGGGTTTCACGGCGCGCATGTGATCATCGGCACGATCTTCCTGATCGTCTGCTGGTTCCGCCTGAACGCCGGCCACTTCAAGCCCGACCATCACTTCGGCTTCGAGGCGGCGGCCTGGTACTGGCATTTCGTCGACGTGGTGTGGCTGTTCCTCTACATCTGCATCTATTGGTGGGGCTCGAACTGGGGCGCTGCCGCCGGCATCGAATGAAGCCCGATTATTCCGGCCGCACGGTTTCGACCGGCGCGGCCGGAATACGCTGTGCATGTCCACGCTGTGGTGAGGGGCCCCTGTATCAGGGGCTCCTTACGATTCGGGAACGCTGCACGGTGTGCGATCTGGATTTCTCCAAGCTGGCCGCCGATGACGGGCCGGCGTTCTTTATCATCGTTGTTTTGAGCGCCTTTGTGCTGCCGAGCGCGGCCGCGGTGGAGATGATCTTCCGCCCGCCGATTTGGGTGCACATGTTGCTGTGGCCGCCCTTGCTGGTCGCGGGCGCGATCGCGCTGATGCGGCCGCTCAAGGCCTGGATGATCGCGCAGCATTATCGCCACGTCCTGTCGACGCCGGATGCGCCCCGCTGAGCCCATGGGCGGGTTCCGTCGCCCGTCCGTCGCACTTTCGGCATTCACGCTCTTCTGCTTCGTTGTCCTGTGCGCCCTGGGAGTGTGGCAGCTTGCGCGCCGGGCCGAGAAGGCGGCGCAATACGAACTCCTGACCGCGCGCATCAGCGCCGCGCCGGTTGCCGCCCCGGCCGTGGGCGAGGGGCAGCCGCTCGACTATCAGCCGGCCACGGCGACCGGCCGCTTCGAGCACGCCAAGGAAATGCGCGTCTATGGCCGTAGCCATCGCGGCGAGGCCGGGGTGGACATCGTGACGCCGCTGCGCCGGTCGGATGGGCGCGGGGTGGTGCTGGTCGATCGCGGCTTTGTTCCGATGGCGCTGCTCGATTCGGCGACCCGCGCCGTGGGCCTGGTGCCGGGCGAGGTGATGGTGACTGGGGTGCTGCGGCTGCCGACAGCGCCCGGCTGGTTCACCCCGGTCAATGATCCGGCGCGCAACACCTGGTTCCGTCTCGACGCAGCCGAAATGGGGCGCGCCGCCGCCATCGCCCCGGGCGAAATCGCTCCCTATGTCCTGGTCGCGACGCAAGGCGTGCAGGGCGGTCCGATCGCATCTCCGGTCGAGATCGAACTCTCCGACAACCATTTGCATTACGCTCTCACCTGGCTCGCGCTTGCCCTCGCCTTGCCGGTGATGTTCGTGCTTTATCATCGGCGTCCGAGATCGCGCGTGGGAGAGTGACGATGAGCAGCGCCTATGCCCGTCTGACGGAGCGGTTCGCACGCCTGGGCGTGCTCGGCGATACGCTCGGCATCCTGCAATGGGACACGGCCACGACCATGCCGCCGGGGGCTTCCGATGCGCGCGGCGAGCAAGTGTCGGTCTTGCATCTGATGCGCCACGAACTGTTGACCGACCGGCATATCGGCGACTGGCTCGACGCGGCCGCGAGCGATGCTCAAGTCGCCGCCGACACATGGCGGAGCGCTAATCTGCGCGAGATGCGCCGCCGGCACTTTACCGCTCTCGCCGTGCCCGATGAGTTGGTCATGGCCGAGGCCAAGGCGACGCTGGCCTGCGAGCTGGTCTGGCGCGGCGCGCGGGCGGACAGCGACTGGAAAGCGTTACTGCCCTCGCTGGGCGAAGTTTTGCGGTTGGTCAAGGAGGTCGCCGCCGCGCGTGCCGAGGTGCTGGGCGTCTCGCCTTATGACGCGCTGCTCGACCGCTATGAGCCGAATGCGCGCGCCGAGCGCATCGACGCGATTTTCGGCGAGTTGGCCAGTTTCCTTGGCCGCGTGCTGCCGGCGGTGCTGGAGCGCCAGCGCGAGCGCGGACGCCCGGTGTTGCCGCCTGGCCCCTTCGCCCTCGACCGACAGAAGGCGCTCGGCCAGCGCATGATGGAAGCCATGGGCTTCGATTTCACACGTGGCCGGCTGGATGTCAGCCACCATCCGTTCTGCGGCGGCGCCAGCGACGACGTGCGCATCACTACCCGCTATGACGAGGCGGATTTCACCTCGGCCCTCTATGGCGTGCTGCATGAAACCGGCCATGCGCTTTATGAACAGAACCTGCCGGCGAAGTTTCGCTATCAGCCGGTGGGCGAGGCGCGCGGCATGAGCGTGCATGAAAGCCAGTCGCTGCTGATGGAAATGCAGGCCTGCCGCTCGCGCGAATTCGTGCGCTTTGCCGCGCCCGTCCTGCGCCAGGCTTTTGACGGCGAGGGGCCGGAGTGGGCGGAGGAGAACCTGTACCGGCTCCTCACCCTGGTCGAGCCGGGCTTCATCCGCGTCGAATCGGACGAGGTCACTTATCCGGCGCACATCATCCTGCGCTATCGCCTGGAGCGGGCGCTGATCGAGGATCGGCTCACCCTGGCCGAGCTGCCCGGCGCCTGGAATGACCTGTCGCGCGATCTGCTCGGCCTAGCGCCGCCGAACGATCGCCTCGGCTGTCTGCAAGACATCCATTGGCCGTCGGGCGGCTTCGGCTACTTCCCGACCTATACCCTGGGCGCGATGACCGCCGCCCAGTTGTTCGCCGCCGCCAAGCAGGCGCGGCCCGAGATCCCGGAAGCCCTCGGGCGCGGCGATTTCAGCCCGCTGGTCGGCTGGCTGAAGACCGAGGTGCATGGCCGCGCCTCGCTCATGAGCTCGGACGAGATGCTGACCGCCGCCACTGGCCGCCCGCTGGATGCGCGCGCCTTCGAAGCCCATATCACGGCGCGCTATTTGACCTAGAACCTAAACGCCCTGCGGAAGAAGGCGACCGTCGTGGCGATCGATTGCTCGGTCACTGCGGAGTTGGCCGTGATGGTCACGCTGCCGCCCTTGCCGAGATGCGCGTCCGGATCGCGGGTGGTGCGCGGTGCGCTTGGCTTATCCCAGCCGTGTGTCGCGTTTGGATACATCGTCAGACTGAATCGCGGGCGATCCGCCGCCGCAAGCGAGACAATGAATTTCTCGCATGAATCAGGCTCGTCGAAGTCATCCGCCGTTCCCGCCAGCACCAGCACAGGGGAGCCGTCCAGCGGTCCTGCCAGGAACGAGGCGGCGGGTCCTCCCGGTGCGAAAGCCGAACATCCGGGATAGAGAGCGGCATGGGCCGCGAACCGGATCGGCGACTGGGCCAGCCACCCCGCCCTGAGGCTTGCGGTGAGGAGAGCCTGAGCGCCGCCGTAGGAGAAACCCATGATGCCTATTCGGGTCGGATCGATTGCGGGCTGCCGGGAGAGAAAGGATAATGCGCTTAAGGAGTCAGGGATCGTCTGTCCCCAGCTCGGCTTGGGCGTCGTGCCGGGTCGGGTCAAAGTAGCCACGCCCCGCGGCGTGAAATAGTCCACTTCGAGCGTAGCGATGCCGGCGGCGTTCAGTGCGGCTATATAACCCCTGTTGCTGTCTTCAACGCCGCCCGAGCTATGCACCACGACCACCGCGGGCACCCGCTCCCCCCGACCGGACGGCACCCGCAGGGCTGCCGGAATTTGCACGATGGACCCTCCCATCGGCGGGCTCGGGTAGGTGATTTTGGACTCAGTTACCTGCTGCGCCGACGCGGCTTGTGCCCAGAGCACCAGCCCCGCCATTAGTGTCCGTGCTCGCTGCATCCTGCCCGTCCTTGAAGTCCCCCCGCGCCGGCACCGTCACCACGGCCCTTGCAAAGCTCGCTGCGGGCGAAGGAGGGCTTGGGACGGGAGTATAAAATTTTCTTTTTAAGGAATAAAGGCTGTTTCCCTTTCTTGAGAGTTTGGCCAGTCGCAGCCGCGGCGGTAGTGAGGGGTATCAAGGGTGTTTTCTCCATCGGAGGATAACGGACTCTTCCCCGACCGCGCGCCCGATGATCGGTCCGGCGTTCCTGCACCGACGATTGGGCTTGGTGTTGTGGAAAACAGGAATAATTCGGCGCGTGCGAGGCGCGGTTGCCGCCCCTAGCCCGCTTGTCTAGCCTGTCCAGTCCGACTGAGGGGTGAACCGAGTTGCGTTATCAGAGTACGCGCGGCCAGGCGGCCGATCTGGGCTTCGAGGAAGTGCTGCTCGCCGGGCTGGCCAGCGACGGTGGCCTCTATGTGCCGGGGCATTGGCCGGTCATGAACGCGGCCGACATCGACCGGCTGCGCGGCGCGGATTATCCCAGCGTCGTGACGGCGACCATGCATCGCTTCATCGGCGACGAAATTTCCGTGCCGGAGTTCACGCGGCTGGTGGCCGATTCTTATGCCGGCTTCGACCATAAAGCGGTCGCGCCTTTGAAGCAGCTCGACCACGATCTATGGCTGATGGAGCTGTTCCACGGGCCGACGCTCGCCTTCAAGGACTACGCCCTGCAACTCGTCGGCCGGCTGTTCGACCGGGCGCTCACGCGCCGCGGCGAGCATTTGACGATCGTCGGCGCGACCTCCGGCGACACCGGCTCGGCCGCGATCGAGGCCTGCCGCACCAGCGCGCGCATCGACACCTTCATCCTCTTTCCCAAAGGCCGGGTGTCGGAAGTGCAGCGGCGGCAGATGACCACCGCCCCCGGCGACAACGTGCACGCGATCGCGGTCGATGGCACCTTCGACGACTGTCAGGACATGGTGAAGGCGCTGTTCGCCGACGCCGCGCTCAAACGCGAGCTCAGCCTGTCGGCGGTCAACTCGATCAATTGGGCGCGGATCGCGGCGCAGATCGCCTTTTACGCCTTCGCCATTTCGGCGCTCGGCGGGCCGGTGTCCTTCGCCGTGCCGACCGGAAATTTCGGCAATTCCTATGCGGCCGCGGCGGCGCGCTGGCTCGGCCTGCCGGTCGCGCAAGTGACCATCGGCGCCAACAGCAACGATGCGCTCGCGCGGCTAATCGCAACCGGAACGCTCGAGCGCCGCGCCGTCACGCCGACGCTGTCGCCGAGCATGGACATTCAGGCGCCATCCAATCTGGAGCGTTTGCTGTTCGAGCTGTTCGGCCGCTCGGGCGAAGAGGTGCGGAGTCAGATGGACGAATTCCGTAAGACCGGGAAGTTGGCGCTCGGCAAGGAAGCGCACGCTGAGCTTAAGAGACTGTTCGCGGCGCATGCCGTTGACGATGCCGCGACGCTGCAAACGATGCAAAGCGTGCTGGCCGAAAGCGGCGAATTGATCGACCCGCACACGGCGGTCGCGGTCGCCGCCGCGCGCGCCACGGCGCGCGATCAGCACAGCCCGACGGTCGTGCTGGCGACCGCGCATCCGGCCAAGTTTCCCGACGCGGTGACTCGCGCCACCAAGCGGCATCCGGACCTGCCCGGTCGACTGGCCGACCTCTTGCAACGCAAGGAGCGCTTAACCGAAATGGGCAAGGATTTATCGGCCTTGCGGAGTTTTCTGCGCAGCCACGCGCGGCGGGCGGCGGCATGAGAAACGTGCGCGTCAGCCTGCTGCCCAATGGGCTCAGGGTTGTGAGCGACCCGATGGATGGGATCGAAAGCGTGTCGGTCGGCGTCTGGATCGACGTCGGCACGCGCAGCGAGCCGGAAAGCGCCCAAGGCGTCGCGCATTTGCTCGAACACATGCTGTTCAAGGGCACCGAACGGCGCAGCGCGCAGGCGATCGCCGAGGAGATCGAGGCGGTTGGCGGACATCTCAACGCCTATACTGGGCGCGAGCAGACCGCCTATTACGGCAAAGTGCTGAAGGGCGATCTGGCGCTGGCGATCGATCTGCTCGCCGACATTTTGCAGAACTCGGTGTTTGACGAGGAAGAGCTCAAGCGCGAGCGTGCCGTTGTCTTGCAGGAAATCGGCCAGGCCGAGGACACGCCCGACGACATCGTGTTCGACCACATTCAGGCGGTCGCTTACGCCGGCCAGCCGCTCGGCCGTCCGGTTTTGGGCGACGCCAAGATCGTCGCGAAAATGCCGCGCGCGCAGATCGCCTCCTACAAGCAGGAGCATTACTTGGCCGGCGACATGGTTTTGGTCGCCGCCGGGGCGGTCGCGCATGAGCAGCTTGTCGCGCTCGCCAACACGTATTTCTCCGGCATGGCGCCGGGGCGCAACCAGCACCACAACGGCGCGGCCTATTGTTCGGGCGACAAGCGCGAGGAGCGCGACCTCGAACAGGTGCATATGATTCTGGGCCTGCCGGGCGTCGCCTACGAGGACCCCGAATATTTCGCCCATGCGGTGCTCTCGAACCTGCTCGGCGGCGGCATGTCCTCGCGCCTGTTCCAAGAAGTGCGCGAGCGGCGCGGCTTGGCCTATTCGATTCACAGCTTCGCGGCGTCGTTTCGCGACAACGGGCTGTTTGGGGTCTATGCCGGGACCGGCGAAAAGGAAGCCGAGCAGGTAATCGAGCTGATCTGCGGCGAACTTAAGCGGGTCGAGGCGACGCTGACCGAGGAAGAGGTCGCGCGCTCGCGGGCGCAGATCAAGGCCGGCATGTTGATGGGTCTCGAATCGACCAGCGCGCGCTGCGAGCAGCTGGCCCAGCATTTGTTGGTGTTCGGCCGCGTATTGCCGCTCGCCGAGCTGATCGCCGATGTCGAGGCAGCCGATCTCACCCGTGTGCGCGCGGCGGTGGGGCGGCTGTTGGCGCTCAAGCCCTGCTTTGCCGCCGTCGGGCCTTTGAGCCGGGTCGCGCGTTATGACTCGATCGGCGGGATGCTGGCGTGAGGCGCGCAATCACCCTCGAAGGAGGCGCGATCGCGCGCGGCACTTGGCTCCAGCGCATGCCGTTCCTGCGCCGCTTCGCTTCGGCGCAGAATATACGGCTGATGGGCGAGCGCCTGTACCTGCGTACGCCCGAGGACGGCGACTTTAGCGCCTATGCCGAACTGAGGGCGAAGAGCCGGCGCTTTCTCGAACCCTGGGAACCGGCCTGGATCGACAATGCGCTCTCGCGCGAGGCCTTCCTGCGCCGGCTGCGGCGCGCCGATCAGGACCGGCGCGAAGATCTGGCCTATGGCTTGTTTCTTATGCGCCGTGGCGACGACCGTCTGCTCGGCGGCATCGGGCTGAGCAACGTCCGGCGCGGCGTGGCGCAGGCGGCGACGCTCGGCTACTGGATCGGCGAGGAATTTCCCCGGCAACGGCTGATGACCGAGGCGCTGGGCGTTTTGCTTGCCTATGCTTTCGGCCCGCTGTGCCTGCATCGCATCGACGCGGCTTGTTTGCCGACAAACGAGCCGAGCCGCAGGCTACTGATCGCGTCCGGCTTCGAAGAAGAGGGCCGCGCGCGCCGCTATCTCAAGATCAACGGCGAATGGCGCGACCATTTGCTCTATGCGTTGCTTTCGGACGGTGCGCGGCCGAAAGGGCGTTAGCCGAAGCCTGACGCGGCACGCCCGTTAGGCGTGACCGGAGGCGCCGGAGAGGTTGTCGAGGCCGATCCCGAGCTTGGCCATGGCGCGCTCCCACTTGGCGCCGAGGTCTTCGTCGAACACGATCTCGGAATCCGCGCTGGCGTGCAGCCAGGCATTGTCATGGATCTCGGATTCGAGCTGGCCCGGTCCCCAGCCGGCATAGCCGAGCGCCATCAGGGCACGGAGCGGGCCGTCGCCGCGCGCGATCGCGCGCAGGATGTCGATGGTCTCGGTGAGCGCGATCCCGCTGCCGATTTTCAACGTGCCGTCCTGGGTGTAGTCGTCCGAATGCAAAACGAAGCCGCGCCCGGATTCGACCGGCCCGCCGAAATGCACGCGGTGCTCGACCACGGCCTCGTCCGGCCTGATCTCAAGTTGGCTCAGGAGTTCACCAAAGCTGAGCGACTCCAGGTGCTTGTTGAGCACCAGCCCCATGGCGCCCTCGGCGTTATGCGCGCAGAGGAAGATCACCGAACGCGAAAATCGCGGATCGGCCATGTTGGGCATGGCGATCAGGATCTTCCCTTCGAGGTAACCTTCTGTCTGCTCAACCTTGGCCATGGTTTCGTCCGTGCCGTCATTTCTCAGGGCGGGTCCCGCGCGCCGGAGCAGGGCCGCCGATCTCAATTAATTGTGGCAGCGACAGTTCACGGCGACAAGGTATACAAAGCCCCGCCGTGGTATCGTACAGTCATGGTCCGCCTTGAGAGTCGCC
The DNA here is from genome assembly GCA_009694135.1 of Alphaproteobacteria bacterium. Classification (GTDB taxonomy): domain Bacteria; phylum Pseudomonadota; class Alphaproteobacteria; order UBA6615; family UBA6615; genus SHVS01. The sequence goes on along the minus strand of SHVS01000002.1, from coordinate 85,654 downwards.
GATGAACTCTTTGGGATTGCTTAAATTGCTGCGCATGGCCGCAATCGCCGCGGTTTGCGCGGCTGCGCCGGCTATGGCCGCTGGCGACGCCTCCACACCCTGGGACCGCCAGACGCAGGCGGCGGTACGGCTGGTGGCCGCGACCAGCGGCGTGGCTGGGCTTGATCGCGTCATTCTCGGGTTGGAATTTTCGCTCGCTCCAGGCTGGAAAACCTATTGGCGCAGCCCGGGCGAGGGCGGGCTTCCGGTCGAAATACAATGGTCCGGCTCGGAAAACCTGCAATCGGCCGCGTTGCTTTGGCCCGCGCCGCGGCGGTTTTCGGTCTTCGGCATCGACAATATCGGTTACGTCGATCACGTCCTGCTGCCGATCGAAGCGGAACTGGCCAGGCCTGGCCAGGCGAGCGTGTTTCGGGCCACGGTCAATTTCCTGGTGTGCAAGGAAATCTGTGTCCCGGCCGAGGCCAAGCTAGAGCTCGCGCTGCCGGCCGAGCCGGCCGAGGCCTCGCCGCACGCCAATGTGATCGCGCGCTTTCGCGCCGCGGTGCCGGGCGATGGGCGCGGGGCGGGGCTCACCTTTTCCGACGCCTTTATCGAGATCGGCAAGCACCCGACCCTCGAGGCGGTGTTCACCGCTCTCTATCCGTTCGAAAAGCCGGACTTGTTCGTCGAAGGGCCGCGTTCGGTGTACTTCGCCGCCCCGAAGCTGCGGCTGGAGGACGGGGGGCGGCGCGCGATCTTTCGCGTGGCAGCGAATGACGCGGCCGGTGTCGGGCCCGCCCCGCCACTCGATCGCGTGCCCCTGACGCTCACCCTGGTCGACGGCGGGCGCAGCATCGAGACGGTGGCGACCCCGGCGAGCGGGGTTGGGGCGAGCCTGGCCCTGATGCTGCTTTTCGCCCTGCTGGGCGGTGCAATTCTCAATTTGATGCCCTGCGTTTTGCCGGTCTTGTCGCTTAAGCTGATCGGGCTGCTGCAACTGGGCGGTGCGGCAAAAAGGGAGGTGCGGTTGTCGTTCCTCGCGACCACCGCGGGCATACTCGCCTCGATGTGGGCCCTCGGCGCCGCGGCGATCCTTGGCCGCACGCTCGGCTTCGCCATAGGCTGGGGGTCGCAGTTCCAGCAGCCGGTGTTCGTCGCCGGCATGGCGACGCTCCTGGTCCTGTTCGCAAGCAATCTGTTCGGCTGGTACGAGTTTTCCTTGCCGCAGGCGCTCGCGACAAGATTGGCGACCAGCGGCTTTATGGGCGCGACACGTGGGCCGACCTTCGTCCTCGGGCGTGCGCCGGGCGTCGCGGGCAGCTTCGCCAGCGGCGCCTTCGCGACCTTGCTGGCCACCCCGTGCACGGCGCCGTTTCTTGGCACCGCGCTCGGTTTCGCGGTCAGCCGCGGGACGCTGGAGATCGTGTTGGTTTTCACCGCGCTCGGCGTCGGTTTCGCGCTGCCCTATCTCGCCGTCGCGGCCATGCCGCGTTTGGCGCTACATTTGCCGCGACCGGGAAAGTGGATGGCGACGCTTAAGCTGGTTCTCGGCCTCGGTTTACTCGGGACGGCGCTCTGGCTGCTGACCGTGTTGGGGGCGCAGCTCGGCGTGCTCGCAGCGCTGGCCACCGGTGCGCTTTTGGCGCTTGCCGCGGCGATGTTGTGGCTGCGGCCGAGACTGTCTCGCCTGGCGCGTTGGCGCATCCCGCTGGAACTGCGGCGCGCCTTGCCGCGGTTCGACCGAGCCATGCCGGTCGCGGTTCTTGCCGTATCGCTTGTCGCGTTGGTGGTGCCGGCAGCGTGGCCGGCGCGCTCGGCCCTGACCCCGCCCGATGCGGCCGGGGTGATCGCCTGGCACCCCTTCGCCGAGGGCGAGATCGCGCGCGCGGTGGCGCGCGGCGAGACGGTGTTTGTCGATGTCACGGCCGACTGGTGCATCACCTGCCTGGTCAACAAGCGGCTGGTGCTGCAGCGCGAAGACGTCGCCAAGCGGCTTAACGCCAAGGGCGTCGTGGCGATGCAGGCGGATTGGACGCGGCCTGACCCGGCGATCGCGGCGTTTCTCGTCCGCAACCGGCGTTATGGCATCCCGTTCAACATCGTCTATGGTCCGGGCGCCCCGGGCGGCGTGGCCTTGCCCGAGATCCTGACTGTGGTGGCGGTCGAAACCGCACTGACCCAAGCGCAGGGGGAACCATGACGATCAAGCTCGGTGACCGCATCCCGCCCGCCACCGTCAAGCGGCGCATCAATGGCACTGTCGAGGATATCTCGACCGGGGCCTTTTTCGCCGGGCGTAAGGTGGTTCTTGTCGGCATGCCGGGCGCCTTCACTCCGACCTGCTCGGGGCGGCATTTGCCCGGTTATGTTGAACAAGCCGCGGCGATCAAGGCCGAGGGGGCCGACGCCATCGCGGTTTTGTCGGTCAACGATCCATATGTCATGGAGGCCTGGGGCAAGGATCAGGGCGTCGGCGAAAATATCGTCATGCTGGCCGACCCGGCCGCCGAGTTCACTCGCGCGCTTGGATTAGAGGTCATGATGCCGCCGCAAGGCGGGCTTGGGTTGCGCGGTCGCCGTTTCGCGCTCGTCGCCGATCAGGGGATCGTCACCCATTTGGCGATCGAGCCGGTGCCGGGGCTTGATCTTTCGGCCGCCGAAAAGGTGATCGAGGCGATGAAAGCCGCGCGCAAGCGCTAAGTCCTAGCCGGTCCTTTTCGCCGCGACTTCCGCGGCGTCGCGCGCCAACTGGTCGCAGCGGTCGTTCTCCGGGTGACCGTCATGGCCGCGCACCCATTCCCACTCGACCTTGTGCGGCGCTTCGGCTTCGAGCAGCCGTTGCCATAGGTCCTTGTTCTTGACCGGCTTGTTGTCGGCGGTCTTCCAGCCCTTGCGCTGCCAACTCGCGATCCAGCGCGTGATCCCGTCGCGCAAATAGGTGCTATCGGTTACGACGCGCACGCGCGACGGCCGGGTGAGCGCTTCGAGCGCGGCGATCGCCGCCGTCATTTCCATGCGGTTGTTGGTGGTCGCTTTTTCTCCGCCGGACAGCTCGTATTCCTGGCCCTCGGCGCGCAGAATCGCGCCCCAGCCGCCGGGGCCGGGATTGCCGAGGCAGGCGCCGTCGGTGAAGATTTCGACCAGTGGCGTGGTCATCGCCTAGTCGAGCCCATAGGCGGTCGGGCCGGCGATGCGCCGGTGAAAGCGCAGCTTGGCGAGATATTCGAGCGGGTCCTTGCGCCTGACGAAGGCGCCGGGCGGCTGAAACAGCCAATCATAAAGCCGCGTCAGCAGGAAGCGCAGCGCACTGCCGCGCGCCAGGATCGGCAGCGCCTCCAGCTCCCCCGGTTCGAGCGGACGGCGGCGGCGATAGGCCTGCAACATCAACCGCGCCTTGGTGATGTTGAAAGACAGGTCGGGCTCGAAGCACCAGGCGTTCAGCCCGATCGCCAAATCATAGGCGAGCAGGTCGTTGCAGGCGAAATAGAAGTCGATCAGCCCGGACAGCTTGCTGTCGAGAAAGAACACATTGTCCGGGAATAAGTCGGCGTGGATCACGCCGGTGGGCAAGCCTTTGGGCCAGGATTTCTCCAGGCTTGCCAATTCGCGGCCAAGTTCCTCCGCTAAACCGGGCTGCACGCTGTGCGCTTTGGCCGCAGTCGCGTCCAGCAGCGCGCGCCAGCCGGCAAGCGACAGGTCATTCGAGCGCGCGAGCGGGAAGCCGCGCGCGGCCAAATGCAGCCGCGCCATCGCGTCGCCAAGCTCGGCGCAATGCAGCGGCTGAATGCGCCGCGGCCACATGCCTTCAAGGAAGGTGACGATCGCCGCCGGCCGTCCGCACAAGCGGCGCAGAGACGGCCCGTCGCGTCCATGCAGCGGTGTCGGGCAGGCGATGCCGTCCTTGGCCAGGTGCTCCATGAGGCCGAGGAAGAACGGCAGATCCTCGCCGCGCACGCGCTTTTCATACAGCGTGAGGATGTAGCTCCCGCGCGTGGTGCGCAGCAGGAAGTTGCTGTTCTCCACCCCTTCGGCGATGCCTTGATAGGACACGACCTCGCCAATGTCGTATTCGGCGACAAAGGCGCGCACCTCGTCATCGGTGACTTCCGTATAGACCGCCATCGCCGTCCTACAAGTCTGGCCCACAGTCCGGCGGCGGATGCACGTTCCAGGTTCAAACCCCTGCAACGACCCGGCGCCGTGCTTGCAGGCGCTGTGACGCGCTTCTAAACTGCGCCGCTCGCATGCCGCTGTAGCCCAGCAGCGGGGCCGGCGGCAAGGCTACGCATTCACCACAACAGGCAAGGCATGTCGTCCGAGGCTCAAATCGCCCAGAAAGGGCCCTATCCGGTCGCCGTCGAGGCCGGCAAAACCTATTTCTGGTGCGCCTGCGGACGCAGCAAGTCGCAGCCCTTCTGCGACAGCTCGCATAAGGGCACCAGCTTCACGCCGGTGGTGCATATGGCGAAGACGACCAGCCGGGCCTATTTTTGCGGCTGCAAGTAAACCAAGGCGAGCCCGCTGTGCGACAGTACCCACAACAGTCTGTAACCCTTGCGGCGGCTGTGCTGCTGCTCGCCGGCTGCTCCTCCGCGCCGCAGCAGGCGGCGGCGCCGGGGGCTTGCCCGCAGGTGCTCGTCATCGGCGATACCTCGCAGGTGACCAAGTTCCAGACCGGGACCGGGCGCGACCCAACCGATGTGGTGCTGCAAGCGCGGATCTCCGATTTCAAGGGCTCCTGTGCCCTCGATGCGCGCCGCAGTCGGGTGAACTTCGACCTGAGTTTGCAGATCGAGGCCACGCGCGGCCCGGCGAATCGCGAACGTCGCGGCGCCTACGAATATTTTGTCGCCATTGCTACCAAGGACGACGTGCCGCTGGTGGTGAAGGTGTTCCCGGCCGATGTCGCCTTCGCCGCCAATGCCGAGCGCATCAGCATGGTCGAGGAGCTGACGCAGACCATTCCGCTGCGCGCCGGTGAGCAGGCCGCCGACTATCATGTTTACGTCGGCTTCCAACTCACGGACGCTGAACTCGCCTTCAATCGCGCCCGCCTGCGGCGCTGAGTCGCCTGGCGGCGGTTGACTCGTCAGCGCCGCCGCATAGTTTATCCCTCCTGGTCAGCCGAACCCTGCGGGAGAGTCCGCTGCGCGGTGTGCGTAGCGGCGCCGAAGGAGCAACCGCCCCGGAATCTCTCAGGCACCAGGGACCGCAGGGGGATGACGCTCTGGAGACGAGGCATTTGCCTCACCGAAGGAGTAAGCCAGCGTTCGCCATACTCCGGCATGCGCGCGGCGAATCTCTCAGGTCGAAGACCGACTGGGGCAGGAGCGCTGGGAAAGCAGCGTTCCAAACGTCATCGAAAGGGCGACCAGATGTCCGGGCCTAGCAGCGAAACCGCGCGGCACACGCCGCTTTACGACCTTCACCGCGAGTTGGGCGGTCGGCTGGTGCCTTTCGCCGGCTATGCCATGCCGGTGCAATACCCGAGCGGCATCATCGCCGAGCACACGCATTGCCGCACCGCGGCCGGGCTGTTCGATGTCTCGCATATGGGTCAGGGGACGCTGACGGCGGCGAAGGGCGATCCGGCCGCGCTGCTGGAGCGGCTGGTGCCGGGCGATATCGTGGGCCTCGCTCCCGGCCGCATGCGCTACACGCTTCTGCTGAACAGCAATGGCGGGATCGAAGACGATCTGATGGCCACGCGGCTAGCCGCCGATCGCCTGTATCTGGTGGTCAATGCCGCGACCAAGGACGCGGATTTCGCGCTCATCGCACGCGTGCTCGGGGCCGAGGCCAAGCTGGAGCGCCACGACGACAAGGCGCTGCTGGCGCTGCAAGGCCCGGCGGCGGCCACGGTCATGGGCCGGCTGTCGCCCGATGCGACCAAGCTGCCGTTCCTCGGCGGCGGGTTTTGCAAGCTCGGCGGCCAGGATGTGTTCATCACCCGCTCCGGCTATACCGGCGAGGACGGCTTCGAGGTCTCGGTCAAGAACGCTGCCGCCGAAGCTTTAGCGCGCCTTATGCTGGCGCAGCCGGAAGTGAAGCCGATCGGTCTTGGCGCGCGCGACTCGCTCCGGCTCGAAGCCGGGCTGTGCCTCTATGGACATGACATCGACACCGCGACGACGCCGATCGAGGCCGGGCTTGCCTGGACCATCGGCAAGCGCCGCCGCGAGGCGGCGGACTTTCCGGCCGCAGCCAAGATCCTGGGCGAGCTGAAGACCGGCGCCAAACGTAAGCGCGTCGGCCTCAAGGTCGATGGCCGCGCGCCGGCGCGTGAAGGCGCGAAAATCACCGACGCCAGCGGCAAGGAGATCGGCAAGATCACCTCCGGCGGCTTCGGACCCAGCTTCGGCGGCCCGATCGCGCTCGGTTATGTTGCGGCGGAAAGCGCGGCCCCGGGAACGTCCCTGTTCGTCAGCGTGCGCGACAAGCCGGTTGCGACCGTCGTTGCGCCGCTGCCCTTCGTTCCAACCCGTTACTATCGCGGCACCTAGCCCCTCGCGAGGAGAAGACACCATGGCGGAGATGCGTTTCACCAAGGAACACGAATGGGTGCGTGATGACGGCGCCGGAATGGTGACCGTCGGCATCACCGCTTACGCCCAGGAACAACTCGGCGACGTCGTGTTCGTCGATTTGCCGGCGGTCGGCAAGAAGCTGCAGCAAGGCAGCGAGGCCGGCACGATCGAATCGGTCAAGACCGCGGCCGAGCTCTATGCTCCGGTCGACGGCGAGGTGGTCGAGACCAACGCGCGGCTCAAGGACGAGCCGGCGCTGGTCAATTCCTCGCCGACCGACGACGGTTGGTTCGTCAAGCTCAAGAGCGCCAACAAGGTGCAGCTCGCGACGCTGATGACCGCGGCTCAGTACAAGAGCTACTGCGACGGGCTCCACTAACATGCGCTATCTGCCGCAGACGGAGGCCGACCAGCGCGTGATGCTGGCGAAAGTCGGCGCCAAGTCGGTCGAGGCTCTGTTCAAGGATGTGCCGGAGGCCGCGCGCCTCAAGACGCCGCTCGATCTGCCCGACCACCAGGGCGAGATCGAGGTCGAGCGCCATCTGCGCGCTTTGGCGGCGGTGAATGTATCCGCCGGCGACGCGCCGTTCTTCGTTGGCGCTGGCGCGTACCGCCATCATGTGCCGGCCTCGGTCGATGCGCTCATTCAACGTGGCGAATTCCTCACGTCTTACACGCCGTATCAGCCGGAAATCGCGCAGGGCACGCTGCAAGTGCTGTTCGAGTTCCAGACCCAGGTCGCGCTGCTGACCGGAATGGAAGTCGCCAACGCCTCGATGTACGACGGTCCGACCGGCTGCGCCGAAGCCGTGCTGATGGCGCGGCGCGTGACCGGGCGCAAGCGGGCGATCCTCTCGGGCGGGCTGCATCCGCATTATCGCGATGCGACCGTCACCGTGACCCGTTTCCTCGACATGGAAATCGATGCGCGCGCGCCCGATCCATCGGCGCGCGAGGATTTGGCGGCGAAGATCGACAGCGACACCGCTTGCGTCGTGGTGCAAAACCCGAGCGTATTCGGGCAGTTGCGCGATCTGACCGCGCTGGCTGACGCCTGTCACGCCAAGGGCGCCTTGCTGATCGCCGTCGTGACCGAAGTGGTTTCGCTCGGCGCTGTAACGCCGCCGGGCGCGATGGGCGCGGATATCGTGGTGGCCGAGGGGCAAGGGCTCGGCAATGCGCTCAATTTCGGCGGACCGTATCTCGGCCTCTTCGCCGCGCGCGAAAAGTTTTTGCGCACCATGCCCGGGCGCTTGTGCGGCGAAACCGTCGATGCCGATGGGCGGCGCGGCTATGTGCTGACGCTTTCGACGCGTGAGCAGCACATCCGGCGCGAGAAGGCGACGAGCAACATCTGCACCAATTCCGGCCTCTGCGCGCTCGCTTTCACCATTCATGTCGCGCTTCTGGGCGAAGAAGGCATGACGCGCCTCGCGCGCATCAATCACGAGCGCGCTGGCGCGCTCGCCAAGCGGCTAGAGCGCGTCAAGGGCGTGAAACTCGTCAATGACAGTTTCTTCAATGAGATCACGGTCACGCTGACCAAGCCGGCGACGGCGGTGGTGAGCGCGCTCGCCAAGCTCCCGATCCTGGCCGGCGTTCCGGCCTCGCGGCTGTTCCCCGAGCGCGCCGAACTGGCCAATCATTTGATCCTGGCCGCGACCGAACTCACGACCGATGCCGATATCGAGGCGCTGGCTGTCGCGCTGGAGAAGGAACTCGCCGCATGAGCAACACTCCAGGAACAATCCTTGGCCATCGCGGTCTTGATCACGAAGAGGCGCTGATCTTCGAGCAGGATAGCCCGGGCATGACCGGCGTCGATCTGCCCGCTGTGCCAGCCGGCCCCGATCGTCTCGGCGGCCTCGCGCGCAAGGGCGCGATCGGCCTGCCCGGATTGTCGGAGCCGGATATCGTGCGCCATTACACGCGGCTTTCGCGCAAGAACTACGCCATCGACAGCGGGCTTTATCCGCTCGGCTCCTGCACGATGAAGCACAACCCGCGCTTGAATGAAAAAATGGCGCGGCTGCCCGGCCTCGCCGACATTCACCCGTTGCAGCCGGTGGAAACCGTGCAAGGCGCGCTCAAGCTGATCGACGAAGTCGCGCATTGGCTCAAAACGCTGACCGGCATGCCGGCGGTCGCGATGTCGCCTGGCGCCGGCGCGCATGGCGAGTTGTGCGGGCTGATGAGCATCCACGCCGCGCTTGAGCACAAAGGCCATGGCCACCGGCGACGCATTGTCGTGCCGGAATCGGCGCATGGCACCAACCCGGCGACGGCGGCGCTGGTCGGCTTCACCGTCGATCCGGTGCCGGCGAACGCGCGCGGGCGGGTTGATCTCGACGCGCTCACCGCCAAGCTTGGCCCGGATGTGGCGGCGGTGATGATCACCAACCCCAACACCTGCGGGCTGTTCGAAGGCGATATGCGGATCATCGCCGATCGCGTGCATGCGGCCGGCGGGTTCCTCTACTGCGACGGCGCTAACTTCAATGCCATCGTCGGGCGCGTGCGCCCGGGCGATCTCGGCATCGATGCGATGCACATCAATTTGCACAAGACCTTCTCGACGCCGCATGGCGGCGGCGGGCCGGGGGCCGGGCCGGTGGTTTTGTCGGCGGCGCTCGCGCCCTTCGCGCCGGTGCCTTGGGTGGTGCATGGCAAGGATGGGTTCTCGCTGGTCGAGACCGCGGCTGCGGCCGGCCCAGCTTCCGCCGGTACGGCGAAGCCGTTTGGCCGGCTCAAGGGTTTCCATGGCCAGATGGGCATGTTCGTGCGCGCGCTCACCTATATGCTCAGCCACGGGCGTGACGGGCTGGCGCGGGTGTCGGGCGATTCTGTGCTCGCCGCCAATTACATCATGGCGAGCGTCAGCGACGTGATGACCCCGTCCTTCGACGGGCCATGCATGCATGAATGTCTGCTCGACGACCGTTTCTTGAAGGACACCGGCGTGACCACGCTCGACTTCGCCAAGGCGATGATCGACGAGGGCTATCACCCGATGACGGTGTATTTCCCGCTCGTCGTGCATGGGGCGATGCTGATCGAGCCGACGGAATCGGAATCAAAGCGTTCGCTCGATGATTTCATCAAGGTGCTGCGCGGATTAACGGCCGCCGCGAAAGCCGGCGAAGTCGCGCGCTTCAAGAATGCGCCGATGTTTGCCCCGCGCCGCCGGCTCGACGAAACCCGCGCCGCCCGCTCGCCGGTGTTGCGCTGGAAGCCCAAGCTCGAACAGGGCGCGGCGGCGGAGTAAGTCTCCTATACTCGCACAGAGTCGATCGTTGCCCGGCGTTGCTGCTATTTGCGCTAATGGTGCGCGGACGTGCTATGCGCGATCACTTTTTTTGCAGAGTTCGATGAATTCTTGAAGGGACAGGTCGTTCTTGGCATCATTGAAGCGCCAGGAGCAAATCTTGAAGTCTGGAAGACCCAGGCCGTCGTTGACATGATCGACCGTTGGGAGAAGGCTGAATTTGGCCTTATATTGGCGGCCTCCCTTCTTGGACTCGTTATTGTTGTATTTGCTGATTAAAAGCCAATCGAGAGCCTCGCCAGTGTAGAAGTCCATTCCGGCCGAATCGCGCACGGCTTGATGAATCTCGACCTTGTAGGTCTCTTGAGCAGCTCGTCGGTTCCCGCGACGGCGGTCTCTCTTGACGTGCGCCGCCGCTTTCCTGTGTAGCCACTCCTCATATCTTGGTTGCGGGATTCGACCTTCGAGGAAGGCGGGCAATTGGTATTTTCGTTTTTTGGCACGAGTTTCGCTCCTCGAAGTTGTCGCCGCACTTGATTCGGCTGAGCGACCCGAAAGCCCTGGTGGCCCCAACATCAATAAATGCGTTCAAGCAGCGAACAAGATCGATAGTTCTGGCTCTGGCGACTACTGCAACCGCCGGGGCAGTTCCTGGATCGCTGCGTTGATGAGCGCATCCCCGGCCGGGCCGGACTGGTTCTCGCCAAGCACCTGAGCGGAGGCGGCAATGGCGAGATCGACCGCCTGATCGCGCAACTGCTTGATGGCCGTGGCTTCCGCCTGAGCGATGCGCTCATGCGCCTGGACCTCGCGCCGCTGGAGCGAGGCGGTGAGATTGGCCTCGGCCTGTGCGGCCAGGGCGGCGGCCTCCTCGCGCGCGGATTTGAGCATATCCTCGGCCTCGCGCTGCGCTTCGCGCTGGCGCCGCTTGGCTTCCGCCAGCGCGGCCTGCGCTTCTTCGCGCAGCCGGCGGGCTTCGTCGAGCTGATTGCGGATGGCGGCGCTTTTCTCGTCGAGCGTGGAGGTGATCAGCTTCGGCACGCCGACATAGACGAGCCCGCAGACGAAGATCACGAAAGCGATCGCAACCCAGAATTCTGCGTCTTCGAGCACTAGCGTTCTCCAGCAGCTTCTTTGACCGCGCGCGCCAGCCGCGCCTGATCCGCCCGCGCCCCGGTGAGCCGCTCGGTGACGCTCGCGGCCAACTCGGCGGCGATGCCGTCAAGCTCGCCTTCTGCGCGCTTATGCGCGGCCGCGATGCGCGTTTCGGCCGCGCGCACCTCGTCCGCCAGCTTGGCGGCGAGCTTCGCTTGTGCCTCGGCCGCCCGCGCCGATGCTTTCTCCGCCGTCGCGCGCAGTCCGTCCTGCGCCTTGCGCCGCGCCCCGGCCAGCGCATCGGTATAACCGGCCAGGGTAGCGGTGGCGGCGGTCTTGAACTTCTCGGCTTTTTCCAAATCCTGCTCGATCGCGCGCCGGCGATCCTCCAGCACCTGGGCGATCCGCGGCAGCGCCGCCTTGGCCAAGACCCAGTAGAGGGCGCCAAAGGTGACGATCAGCCAGAAGATCTGGCTGATAAAGCTATGCGGGTCGAGCTGCGGCACTTGTGTGCATCCTCTCGCGGCGATTTAACCGAACAGCAGGACGAAGCTGACCAGCACGGCGAACAACGCCAGCGCTTCGACCAGGGCGAAGCCGAGCAGCACGTCCCGGAACAGGGCGTCGCGCATTGCTGGGTTGCGGCCGGTCGCGGAGACAAAGGCGGCGAAGATGCTGCCGATGCCGACGCCCGAGCCGGCCACGCCGATGATGGCGAGGCCGGCGCCGATCGCCTTGGCTGCGTCTAGTTCCATGGGTCTTTTCCTCGAGTGAACGTGCGGTTGGAGGGGTGTTGCAAAGCACCTCTAGTGGAGGTGCACGGCGTCGTTGATATAGATGCAGGTAAGAACGGCGAACACAAAGGCCTGCAGCACGGCGATCAGAAGCTCAAGTCCGGTCAGCGCGGTGATCAGCGCCAAAGGCAGCACGCCCACAGCCGCGCCGGCATAGCCGAGCCCGACATAGAGCGCGGGAATAAATCCAGCGAGCACTTTCAGCAGCGTGTGGCCCGCGACCATGTTGGCGAACAAACGCACCGAAAGGCTGATCGGCCGCACCAGATAGGACATCAGCTCGATCGGGATCAGGAAAATCAGCATGTACTTCGACACGCCGCCCGGCGCGAACAGCGTCAGGTAATGCGCCCCGTGCCTGACGAAGCCCAGGACGGTCACGCCAATGAAGATCGTGATCGCCAACGCGAAGGTGACGATGATGTGGCTGGTGAAGGTGAAGGCGAATGGGATCATCCCCAGAAGGTTGCCAGCGAGGATGAACAAAAAGATGGTCAGCACCAGCGGGAAGTAGCGCCGGCCTTCGGCGCCCACGATGTCGCGGATCAAATCGGCGACGAATTGATACAGCATTTCGGGCACGAGTTGCATGCGGCCGGGCACCATGGCGCCGCGGCCAATGCCGAGCAGCATGAGCCCGCCGGCGACGGCCGACGCCAGCACCATCATCGCCGCGGAGTTGGTGAAGGAGATATCGACGCCGCCGACCACGATCGGAATCAGCGACTGTATCTCGAATTGCTCCAGCGGACCTGCCACGGGATCGCCCCCAAAATCATCGCATGACCCGACCACTTAGGACCGGGACGCGCGTGACCCATTCAAGCGGGAGCAGGATTCACGTTGCGGGCAATTCCACCCGCGCCGACCCTGCTCCGGCGCCGCTCAGCCCTAGGGCGGCGGCGCTCCATCAGTTTTTTTTGCGGCCGCCTTGCTTTCGCGTGACTGACGCTCGACGAAGAGCATCACATTGCGGAAGCCAGCCGCCGCGCCAAGCACGAACAACCCGAGCAAAAACCACGGCTGCGTGCCCAGCCAACGGTCTAACATCACTCCCAGACCGGCGCCGACGGCGACGCCGACGACCATTTCGAGCCCGATCCGTACGCCCGCTCCGCCGCCGCCTGGCTGCGCGGCGTCGCGCGCTGGCTGAGAAGATCGCTCGCGCGCCGCGCGCAGCCTGGCGTCGAGCTCTTCAAGCCCTGCCTTGTCCAGTTTTGGCGGCTTTGCGCGCTCGTCCATCGACGCCTCGCGTGCTCGGTTTACCCGCGCTCAAAACCAGGGGCCGCCCGCGAAGCGTGCGCACCATAGTGGCGCATGATAGGGGGGTCAAGGCGCGCTCCCGAAGGCGCGCTCGCGTCACGTTGTCGCGGCGAAGCGTTTGATTCGACGTAATTCTTTGGCCTGCCTAGGCGATCTTGCGCAGCGTCTGCACGCCAGCCAGGTCGACCGAGACCAACTGGCTCACGCCGCGCTCGGCCATGGTCACGCCGTACAGGCGATCCATGCGCGCCATGGTCACGCGGTGATGGGTGACAACCAGGAAGCGGGTTTCAGTCGTGCGCGTGATCTCGTTCAACAGGTCGCAGAAACGGCCGACATTGGAGTCGTCCAGCGCGGCGTCCACTTCGTCGAGGATGCAGATCGGGGCCGGCGCGGTCAGGAACACCGCGAAGATGAGCGCGATCGCGGTCAAGGCCTGCTCGCCGCCGGACAGCAGCGACAGCGTCTGCAGCTTTTTGCCCGGCGGGCTGGCAAAGACCTCCAGCCCGGCGGCGAGGGGGTCCTCGCCGTCCTGCAATTCGAGCTTCGCCTTGCCGCCGCCGAACAGAGTGGCAAACAGGCGCTGGAAGTGGGCATCGACCTGTTCGAATGACGCCTGAATGCGGTCGCGCCCTTCGCGGTTCAACTCACCGATGCCTTGGCGTAGGCGGCGCACGGCGGCGGAGAGATCCTCCCGCTCGGTCTGCATATTGGTGATGCGGCGGTCGAGCTCCTCGGTCTCTTCCTCGGCGCGCAGATTGACCGGGCCGAGCGCGTCGCGTTCCCCGGTCAGCACTGCCAGCTTCTCTTCGGCAGCGGCGGCGTTTTTCATCTCCGTAACATCTTCGCCGGCGCCGGCGGCGTCGCCCGCGATCACCTCGGCCAGCGCCTCCGGTTCACAATTGAGGCGTTCGGCGATGCGCTCGACCGTATGCGCTTCGGCTTGCTCCGCCTGCGCCAGCGCACCTTCGGCGCGCACGCGGATTTCACGCGCCGCGATCGCCGCCGCCTCGGCCGCGCGCTGCAGCTTGCTGGCCTCGGCATAGGCGTCCTCGGCCACGGCCAAGCGATCGCCGGCGGCGCGCCGGGCCGCTTCCATTCGCTCGAGCGCGTCGAACAGCGCCTCGCGCTGCGCCGTCAGAACCGCCGGCCGCTCGGCCAGAGCCGCCGCCTCGGCCTCGGTTGCCGCGCGGCGCGTGACCAGCTCCGCGATGCGCGTCCGTGCGCCGTCGTGCCGCTTGCTCCAGCCGTCCTCGTCGCGCGCCAGCGCCTCCAGCCGACGCAAGCGCTCAGCCGCGGCCCGTTCGATGCCGTCATGGTCGGCGCGCGCGGCGCGTTCGGCGGCGACCGCTTGGTCGAGCTCGACGCGTAGCTGCGCCAGCGAGCTGCCGTCGGCGGTGGCTTGCGCCAGCGGCGCTTGCGCTGATGCAATCGCGTCGCGGCGGGAGCGGTTGGCGGCCAGATCGGCGGTCAATTCGGCCAGCCGGTGCGTGAGCGCGTCCAGCCGCGCGACGCCGGCGGCGCGTGATTCGGCCAGGCTGGCGTGTTTGGCGCGCGCCGCGGCCAGCGCCGTATCGGCTTGGCGGGCGGCTTCGCGCCAGGAGCGCTCAGCCTGCTGGGCGGCGCCGGCGGCGGCGGTGGCCTCGGCCAGCCGAGCGGCGGCGCGTTCCAGCTCGGTCTGCTCCGCCTTGAGGAAGCGCTCCAGCTCGATCAACCGGTTGCGGTGGCGCAGTTGGGCGCTAGCGCTATCGGGCGCTCCGGGCTGTATGGTGAAGCCGTCCCAGCGCCACAGCCATCCGTCGGGAGTCACCAGGCGCTGGCCCGGCCGCAGCCGCGGCGACAGGCGCTCGCCCTCGGCGGCATCGGCGACCAAGCCGATCTGCGAGATGCGGCGGGCGAGTGCGCGCGGCGCCTTCACGAACTGGGCGAGCGGTCGCGCGCCCTCCGGCAGCGGCGCGATGGCGGGGAGAACCGCGAGCGCGCGCCAATGGCGCGGCGCCTCGGTGCGCTCGGATGCTTTGAGGTCGTCACCAAGTGCGGCGCCCAGCGCCGCCTCGAAGCCCGGCTCGACCTCGACCTGATCGAGCACAGGGGGAAACTGACCGCTGGCGTCCGCCGCCAGAAGAGCGATCAGCGCCGATGCCTCGGCGCGCAGACGCGCATGCGCTTCACCTGCCTTGACCTGGGCTGTGCGTGCGGCTTGCTCGGCCTCGCGCGCCGCCGATGCCGCCGCCTCGGCGTTGGCCAGGGCGCCATGCGCCGCTTCGGCTTCGGCGCCGCGCGTGGTGATCGCCGCTGACGCGGCCGCCATAACTTCGGCGCCTTCGTTAGCGCTTGCCAAGCGGGTGCGCTCGTCCTCGGCGGCCTTGCGCTGGCCTTCGATTGCTTCCGCGCGGCGGGCGAGCGATGCGCCTTCCTCGGTAAGCGCCTCAAGCCGCGCCTGGGCTTCGGCAATCGCATGCATCCGGTCGCGATAGCCGGCGTCAAGCCGCGCCGCGGTTGCGGTCGCGGCGGTGAGCGCTCCCGCGGCGGCTTCGCGGCGTGCGGATTCACTTTCGCCGGCGGCGGTGAGTTCGTTTTGTTCGGCGCGCAGCGCGTCGAGCGCTCGGGCGGCATCGTCTTTCAGCGCCGTTTCGCGCTCCAAATCGAGGGTAAGCTGCGCCAGACGGCTCTTGACCTGTATCTGTTCGGCCTCCAGCCGGCGCTCGGCCGCTTCCATCTCGGCGCGGGCAAGCGTGAGCCGCTGCAATTCAGCCGATGCTTCCGCTGCGGCCATGCGCAGGGACGGCAGCGTCTCGGCCGCCGCCTCGCGCGCGGTGGTTGCGGCCGAGGCGGCGGTGGCGGTGGCGGCGACCTCGATCTCGGCGGCGGCGAGCGCCTCGCGCGCGGCTTCGACCTCCGCTTCGGCGGAGCGGAAGCGGGCCAGATGCACGATGGCTTCGGCGCGGCGGATCGCGGTCGACAGCGTGCGCCAGCGGCGGGCGTGACGCGCCTGGCGCTTGAGCTCGCGCAGCTGCGATTCATGCGCGCGCAACACATCGTCGAGCCGCTCGAGATTCGCCTCGGCTGCCTTCAGGCGCAGCTCCGCTTCGTGCCGGCGGGCGTGCAGCCCGGTCACGCCGGCGGCCTCTTCAAGCAGCAGGCGGCGGTCGGTCGGCTTGGCGGCAATCAAGGTGGCGACACGCCCTTGCCCGACGATCGCGGTTGAACGCGCCCCGGTCGACAAATCCGCGAACAGATGCTGCAGGTCGCGCTGGCGCACCTCGCTGCCATTGACGCGATACAGCGAACCCTTGTCGCGTTCGATGCGGCGCGCGACCTCGATCTCGTCGCCCTGGTTGAACGGCGTCGGGGCGTCGCGCATCGTGTTGTCGAGCGCGAGGCTTACTTCGGCCAGGTTCCGCGCCGGGCGGTTGGAGGTGCCGCCGAAGATGACCGAATCCATTTCCGCGCCGCGCATCTGCTTGGCCGAGGTCTCGCCCATGACCCAGCGCAGCGCCTCGACCAGATTCGATTTGCCGCAGCCATTCGGTCCGACGAGGCCGGTCAGCCCGGCGCCGAACTCGAGCTCGGTCGGTTCGACGAAGCTTTTGAAGCCGCTCAAGCGCAGACGGTTGAAACGCATCCTGGTCGGCCTTCCCCCGGGATTCGAGAGTAAATCAGCGTATCGCGAGTAGCGGATCGAGTATCTTGGCCCATTCGGCCACGCTCATATCGCCCGCATAGGTTTTGCCATCGAGGACGAATGACGGGGTCGAATCGATGCCGTAAGTCTGCTCCGCTTCTTGCCGCAGTGCGAGGATGCCGTCGAGCAGTGCTTCGTCGGCGGCGCAGGTTTCGGCCAGATCCTGGTCGATGCCGTGGCGCATGGCCAGATCAAGGACCGCCTCGAAGGCCTGCATGCGCGGCAGCCGCGACCATTCGTCCTGCGTGGCAAAGGCGGCGGCGACGAAGTCGAAATAACGCGCCTCGGGTAGGCAGCGGGCGATGGCTGCGGTACGCAGCGCCAGCCCGTCGGGCGGGAAGTCGCGATAAATCAGCCGCACCTGGCCGCTGTCGATGTAACGCGCCTGGAACGCCGGCAGGTTGGCGCCATGGAAATGGGCGCAGAACGGGCAGGTGAAGGATGCGTATTCGACGATGGTGATGGGCGCTTGCGGGTCGCCAAGCGCTCGGTCCTTGAGCGCCGCGTCAAGGTCGAACGCATGCGCCTCCGCGCCGAGACAGGCGGCACAAAGCGCGATGATCAGCCGCAGCGCCAGTTGCACCGGTAATGCCCCCTACCAGTTCTTGCGCCATAGCACAGCGACTTCGCGCCGCACAAGCGGGCGCAAGACGCGGCAGGTCTTCGCTTAGTTCTTCGGCAGCAGCGGATCGATCAGCTTGGCCAATTCGTCGATCGGCTTATCGCCGCCATAGGTCTTGCCGCCGATGACGAAGGACGGGGTCGAGTCGACCTTATAAACCGTCATCGCTTCCTGGCGGCCATTGATGATGCCTTCGAGCAGCGCATCATTCGTCATGCAGGCGTCGAAATCTTCTTTGCTCATCCCGCCGAGGCGGGCGATGCCTTCGAGTTGTCCCAGCGAGCGGGCGCCGCCGCCGGCCATCCAGGTGGCTTGCGACTTGAACAGCACCTCGACGAAGCCGTAATAGGCCGGCTCGGGCGCGCAGCGCGCGATCGCCGAGGCGCGCAGCGCCAGCGCGTCGAGCGGGAAGTCGCGGAAGATCAGCTTGACCTTGCCGGTTTCGATATAACGCGCCTTGAGGTCCTTCATAATCACGTTATGAAAATTCGCGCAATGCGGGCAGGTGAAGGACGCGTATTCGATGATCGTGACCGGGGCGTCGGGATTGCCGAGAACCCGGTCGCGCAGCTGGGCGGCGACCTCGGGCAGGACGGTGGCCGGCGGCAGCGCGGCCACTTCGGCGGCTGGTGCCGGGGTCGCGGCTGGCGCAGCCGGAGTAGCCGGCGCGGCTGGAGCGGCGGCTGGGCGGGCCGCGACCACAGGCGTCGCCACCGGCCGGCTCGACCAGTACAGGGCGAAGCCGCCGGCCAGGGCCAGGACCACGGCGGCGGCTATGACGAGCACGCGATTATTCATGTCAGCTCCATGCTGGCGCCAGTGACTTTGGCACTGGGCTTGATGACGGCAAGCCTCGATTGAGCGCAGAATACGCGATGCGGTTCGGCAATCAAAGCGTGCTCGTCAAACCGGGCGCGGCGGCGGGCTCAGGCACGGCGGGCTCAGGCGCGGCGGGCTCAGGCGCGGCGGGAAGCGCCACGGCGCCCGAGCGCTTGCCGGAGTCCGTCCAGCGCGGCCCCCAGCGGATCGATGTCTGCGGGAATCGCGGCCGCATTCGCCTGCGGCGGTGCTTCCGGCAGGCGCGGCGCGGCGGCGGGCGGGTTGACCCGTCCCGGTCGCAGCTTGATGCGCGCCACCGTTCCGGCGCCGAGGCAGGCGTTCACACGCTCGATCAGCACTGGGGCCAAATGCTGCAATTCCAGCGCCGCCGGTCCATCGACGGTCAGATGCAAAACCCCGCCGGTCTTGGCCGCGATGTAGCGCAGCGGCCGGCAGCGGCGCGCGAGCTTCGGCCCGGCGATGTCTTCCCAGCCGGCGAGCAACGCGGCCGGCAGCCTCCCGTGACGCCGGCGCAGCTCCTTCGTCGCGGGGCCGAGCAGCGCTCCGAGCGCGAGCAATCCGCGAGCCCGATGCTTTGTCATGGCAGGCACTCTCCCTGGCAACGCCATAGCGCAAAGCGCTCCTTCGGGCCAGCGATGCCATGAGCACGTCCGCGGCGACGCTCGCCCGCCGGCTGCTCGCTTGGTACGATGGCGCGGCGCGCGACTTGCCTTGGCGCGTCTCGCCGCAGGCGCGCCGGCACGGCGAGCGGCCCGACCCCTATCGCGTGTGGCTGAGCGAAATCATGCTGCAACAGACCACGGTCGCAGCCGTCGCGTCCTACTTCGACGAGTTTCTCCGCCGCTGGCCGAATGTTGAGGCGCTGGCGGCGGCGTCACTCGACCAGGTTTTGAGCGCCTGGGCCGGGCTTGGCTATTACGCCCGCGCCCGTAACCTGCATCGCGCCGCCCAGGTCGTCGCCGCGCGCGGCGGCTTTCCCGACCGGGCGGAAGAGCTTGCCCTGTTGCCCGGAATCGGCGCCTACACCGCAGGCGCGATCGCCGCGATCGCCTTTGACCGGCGCGAAGCGGCCGTCGATGGCAATGTGGAGCGCGTGCTGGCGCGTCTCGATGATCTCGCCGCGCCCTTGCCGGCGGCCAAGCCGGCGCTGCGCCGGCGCGCGTTGGAGCTGGTTCCGCGCGGGCGACCGGGAGATTTCGCGCAGGCGCTGATGGATCTGGGCGCGACGGTTTGCCTTCCGCGCAATCCACGCTGTGCCTTGTGTCCGTGGCAGGCCTCGTGCGTGGCGCGCGCCCGCGGGACCATCGCCGCGCGGCCTATGCGGCGTCCCAAGAAGGAGCGCCCGTTGCGCCTGGGCGTGGCCTTCTGGGCGGTGCGCGGCGATGGCGCGATTCTGCTCCGCCGCCGGGCGGAAAACGGTCTGCTCGGCGGCATGCTGGAAGTGCCTTCGACGCCGTGGGGCGAAGGGCCTCCGCGCGCGCCGCTGCGATCCGCGCCGTTTGTCGCCGCCTGGAAACCGCTGCCTGGCCGCGTGCGGCATGTGTTCACGCATTTTGCGCTCGAGTTGGAAATCCTGGCCGCTTCCTCGCCCGCCGGACGCCCCAGCGATGGGATCTGGGCGCAGCCGGAGGAGATAGGCGCTCTTGCCCTGCCATCGTTGATGCGCAAGGTTGCGCGCCATGCGCTGCGCCATGTTGGGGGCGGCTCTGGCCGCTTGTCGCCGGCGCATGATATAGAGCCCGCGCATGACAAACTTTCGGATGCGGCAACGTGAGCATTAAGCGGCGGCATGCGTACGCCGCGCGGGCGCGCGCTTGAGTTTCGCACTCGTCGGCTATCGCATCCTGGGCAATCTTGCGGCACCGCTGCTGCGCGTGGCGCTTGCGCGGCGGGCGGCGCGCGGCAAGGAAGATCCGGCGCGCCTTGGCGAGCGGCGCGGGCTTGCCTCGCTCGCCCGGCCCGATGGCCCGCTCGTCTGGATGCATTGCGCCAGCGTCGGCGAGGCGCAATCGACCCTGCCTTTGATCGAACGCCTGCGCGCTCGCGGGGTTTTTGTATTGCTCACCACCGGCACGGTGAGTTCCGCGCGGCTGATGGCCGAGCGTTTGCCCGCGGGCGCGCTGCACCAATTCGTGCCGGTGGATAAGCGTGCCTGGGTGCGGCGGTTTCTCGCGCATTGGCGCCCGCAACTGGCGCTGTTTGTGGAATCCGAACTGTGGCCCAATTTGATCCTGGAAACACAGGCGCGCGGCGTGCCCTTGGCCCTGATCAATGCGCGGCTGTCGGAGCGGTCATTCGCCGGATGGCAACGCGCGCCGAAAATCGCCCGGCGGTTGCTGCAGGCGTTTTCCATCGCGCTGGCGCAGGATGAAACCACGGCTGAGCGCCTTCGCAGTCTCGGCGCGTCAGCGGTCACGATCACCGGCACGCTCAAACTCGCCTCTCCTCCGCTGCCGGCGGATGCAGGCGCGCTCGTGCCATTGCAAGCCCTCATCGGCGGGCGTCCCTGCTGGCTCGCCGCCAGCGCGCATCCGGGCGAAGAAGCTGCGATTTCTGAGGCGCATAAAGCGCTTTCGGCGCGCTGGCCCGATGTTTTGACGATTGTCGCGCCGCGTCATCCCGCCCGCGCCCCGCTCTTCGCCGCTTCGCTGGCCGGCGTCGGCGCGCGCGTCGCCTTGCGCTCGAAGGGGGAACAGCCCGACCGTGCCGTGAACGCCTATATTGCCGATACGCTCGGCGAAATGGGGTTATTCTATCGCTTGGCGCCGGTCGCTTTCGTCGGCGGTTCCTTAATCGCGCATGGCGGACAAAATCTGCTCGAGCCGGCGAGGCTCGGCGCTTGCGTGCTGCATGGCCCCGATATGCGCAATTTTGCCGAGCTTGCGGCCACGCTGATTAAGGCCGGCGCGAGCGAACAAATCGACGGCGGCGCGGCATTGGGCGCTGCGGTTGCTCGGCTTCTCGCCGATGCGCCGGAACGCGCAAGGCGCGTGGCCGCGGCCCATTCCGCGCTCGCCGCCGAAGATGGTGCGCTCGATCGCATTTGGGCCGGCTTGGCGCCGTTGATCGATCCGCTCGCGCCAGTTGTCGGACACGTCGCGCATGCGCACGCCTGAGTTCTGGTACGCGCCGATCGGCGGTAAGGCGCGCCTGCTGGCTCCGGCGGCGGCGCTGTATCGGGCGGGCGCCTCCATCCGGCGCGCGCTCACGCGGCCAAGGCGGCTCGCGGTTCCGGCGCTCTGTGTCGGTAATCTGGTCGCCGGCGGCGCGGGCAAGACGCCGACGGTGATCGCGCTCGCCAGCCTGCTGCAGGATGCCGGCTTCGCGCCGCATATACTTTCGCGCGGCTGGGGCGGGCGGCTTGCCGGCCCTGTGCGCGTCGATCCCTTGCGGCATTCATCGCTGGATGTTGGCGACGAACCGCTGCTGCTGGCGGCGGCGGCGCCCTGCTGGATCGCGCGCGATCGCCATGGTGGAGCGCGCGCGGCGGCGGCGGCGGGGGCAAAACTCTTGCTGCTCGACGACGGGCTGCAAAACCCAACCCTCGCGCCCGAATTCCGCCTACTAGTGATCGATGGCGCCAGCGGCATCGGCAATGGCCGGGTTTTGCCGGCCGGGCCGCTGCGCGAAGAGGCGGCAAGCGGGATGGCGCGCGCGGATGCGGTCGTGATGATCGACCGCGATCAAACCGGCTTTAGCGCGCACATATCCGTGCCCGTGATTGCGGCGCGGCTGGAGCCTGCGCCCGCCGCCGAGCTACTGAAAGGCGAGCGTGTGCTGGGATTTGCCGGCATCGGCCAGCCGGAGAAATTCTTCGCGACGCTTAGGGAGCTTGGCTGCACTCTGGTGGAATCGGTCCCCTTCGCCGACCACCATCGCTATCGGCCGGAGGAAATCATGGCCTTGGTCGAGCGCGCCGTAAAAGCCAAGGCGCGGCTGGTCACGACCGAGAAGGATTGGGTGCGGCTGCCCCTGGACGCGCGGAAAATGGCCGAGGCGGTTCCGGTCGCGCTCGCCTTCGCCGACGAAGCCGCGCTGTTGCACCTGATCGCCCCGCTGCTGGCGCGCGTTAAGCCGGCGGCTGCGGACCAAGCACCAGCGCCGGATCGAGCCGCAGCTGGAACCAGTTGATATTGAAATGCAGATGCGGGCCGGTGACGCGCCCGGTCTTGCCCATGCGCCCGATATTTTGTCCGGCCGCGAGCTTATCGCCGACCGCGACTCTCACTTCCGACAGATGCGAATAGACCGAGTTCACGCCGTGGCCGTGGTCGATCACCACCGTCCCGCCGGTGTAGAACAGATCGCGCTCCGCCATGGTGACGATACCGGCGGCGGTCGCGGCAATCGGCGTGCCCACCGGGCCGGCGATGTCGAGGCCGAGATGCGGCGCGCGCGGCTCTCCATTCAAAAACCGCTGATCGCCATAGAAACCCGATAACCGCCCCTTCGCCGGCCACTGAAACCCTTGCAAGAAATAGGGCAAGGGATTGTCGTCGGCGCGCGCGGCGCGGATCACGGCGTCTTCGCGCTTGATGCGCTCCAAAAGCTCGGGCGGCGGAGTCACCTGTTCCTCGGGCAAGCCGGTGAGGCGCTCGATCGAATATTTGCGCTTGGCGATGGCGAGTTTCACCGGCTCGCTCTTGCCATCGGGACAGGTGACGGCGAGGGTCATCGCGGCCGGCGCGTCGCGGTCGAACCCGATAACGAAGGCCCCAGTCGCCGCATCGACACGCACCACGCGTTTGTAGAATTCCAGTTTGGTGCCCGGCGTTGTCTTGCCGATCACCAGCGCGCCTTGCTTCAGCTTGCTGTGGTCGATGTCAAGCGGGCAGGCGGCGGCGGGCAGGGCGATCAAAGCGGCGAGAACGCCAAGCGCAATTCGTGTCATAACAGGCTTCCCTGGCTGGGTTTCGCGGGTTTACTGCGGGTGGGCTTAGGCGCTTGCACGATCACCGCGCCGCGCGCGCCATCCTGGAAGCGGAGCGTGACCGCCATGCCGGGCGTCGCCGCCGCCGCACTCGCAAGCGCGTGACCGGCGGGATCGAGCACCAACGCGAAGCCGCGCGCGAGCGTGCGTGCATAGGAGACGGTCTCAAGCCTGCCGCTGGTGGAGGAGAGTTTTGCTTGCGCGCGTTCGACAATGCGCGAAACGGCACGCACAAGGCGTGCGCCGCGTGCCTCCAGCGTCGCCGTCGCGCTGATGTGGCGCAGCGCCGCTTGCATCGCTTGAGATTGCGCGCGCGCCAAGGCCTGTAAGCGCAGTTGAGCGCGGGCGAGCTGTTCGCGCGGCGTCGGCAGGGCCTGCGCCAATTTTGCCAGGATCGTGCGTTTGCGCTCGAGCGCGCCCTTGAGCGCGAGCGTCAGGCGTTCGCCGCGCTCGTCGAGCCGCTGTGTGGCCGTGGACAGGATCGCGCGCGGTTCCGGCAAACCTCGCGCCAAACCGGCCACGTCTTGACCGAGGATTTTCAATAACCGCAGCGCTGCAGCCTCTTGTCGCCGTCCAAGCTCGCCCAGCCGCGTGAGCAGCTCGCTCCGCACCGGCACGGCCATTTCTGCCGCCGCCGTCGGCGTCGGCGCGCGCCGGTCGGCGGCGAAGTCGATCAGCGTGGTGTCGGTTTCGTGGCCGACGCCGGAAATCAGCGGGATGCGGCTCGCGGCCGCCGCGCGCACCACGGCCTCGTCATTGAAGGCCATCAAATCTTCAAGGCTGCCGCCGCCGCGCGCGACGATGATCAAATCCGGTCGCGGCACCGCTCCGCCCGGCTGCAGGCGGTTGAACCCGGCGATGGCGGCGGCGATCTGCGCCGGCGCAGCCTCGCCTTGCACGGCCACCGGCCAGATCAGCACATGGCGCGGGAAGCGCTCGGCGAGACGGTGCAAAATATCGCGGATCACCGCGCCGGTGAGCGATGTCACGACGCCGATCACCTCCGGCAGATAGGGGATCGGCTTCTTGCGCGCGGGATCGAACAGCCCCTCGGCTTCCAGCCGCCGCTTGCGCTCGGCAATCAGCTTTAGCAGCGCGCCTTCGCCCGCCACTTCCATGCGCTCGATGACGAGCTGGTACGAGGATCGCGCCGGATAGGCGCTGATCCTGCCGGTCGCGATCACCTCCAGCCCTTCCTCGGGCTTCATGCCGAGCTTGGCCAGGACCGGGCGCCAAATCACCGCATCCAGCACGGACTCGGCATCCTTGAGCCGCAGATAGCAATGGCCGGAGGTGGCGAGTTTGGGCTGCGAGATTTCGCCGCGCACGCGCACATACTCGAAGCTGCCTTCGAGCAGGCGGCGAATGGCCTGCGCCAGTTCACTGACGCCAAGGACCGCGGGCAGGTTAGAGGCGGGTTGGTCGCTCATCGCCGGCATGAGTATAACTTACAGCTTCCGATTTGCGGCAAATGTAAACGAGAGATCCTATGCGAATTCTGATCGTGGGCGGCGGCGGGCGCGAACATGCGCTGGCCTGGGCGATCGCCGCCTCGCCGCTGACCTCGAAGCTCTACGCCGCCCCGGGCAATGCAGGCATCGCCGCCGAGGCCGAATGCATGCCTATCGCCGCCGACGACAGCGCGCGGCTGGTGGCGTTCGCCGTCGAGCGGAAGATCGATTTCGTCGTCGTCGGGCCGGAGGGGCCGCTCGCCAATGGGCTCGTGGATAAGCTGGAAGGGGCGGGAATCAAGGCCTTCGGGCCGAGCGCCGCCGCCGCGCGCATCGAGGCATCAAAAAGCTTTGCGAAGGATCTGTGCGTGAAACACGGTATCCCAACAGCGCGCTATCGCGTGTTCGACAGCGGGCAGGCGGCAGCCGACTACGTTAGCCGTGAGAATACACCAATGGTGGTGAAGGTCGACGGGCTGGCCGCCGGCAAGGGCGTCGTGGTCGGTAGCACAACGGAGGAAACGCTAGAAGCGACGTACTTTTTCTCCACTGGCATGGCGTCAAGGCGGCTTGTCATAGAAGAGCGCCTCGAAGGGCCTGAGGTGAGCGCCTTCGCCCTGTGCGACGGCAAGACCGCGCTGCCCTTTGGCTTTGCCCAGGACCATAAACGCGCCTTCGATGGCGACCAGGGGCCGAATACCGGCGGCATGGGCGCCTATACCCCGGTGCCGCTGGTCGATGCCGCGCTGGAAAAGCGCATCCACGAAACCATTCTGCAACGGGCGGTGGATGCCATGGCCGCCGAGGGCCACCCGTTCAAGGGCCTGCTGTTCGCCGGGCTGATGCTCACCCGGGACGGGCCGAAGGTTTTGGAATTCAACGCCCGCTTCGGCGACCCGGAGACGCAAGTGCTTCTGCCCCGGCTGATGTCCGACATCCTCCCGGCGCTGCTCGCCGCCCGCGACGAGGTGTTGAAGAATTTCCACCTGCGCTGGCTGAAAGAAGCCGCGCTGACCGTGGTCCTGGCCGCCAAGGGCTATCCGGGCGAATACAAAAAAGGCAGTGAGATTAGGGGCGCGGAGAAACTGGCCGGGCTCGACGGCGTGACCCTGTTCCACGCCGGCACGAAGCGCGACGGGACGCGGCTTTTGTCCGATGGCGGGCGGGTGCTCAATGTCACCGCATTGGGCGCGACGCATGCCGAGGCGCGGGCGAAAGCCTATGCCGCTATCGACCTTATCGACTGGCCGGAAGGGTTTTGCCGCAGGGATATAGGTCGGACGCCATAGCGGGCGTCACTCTTTTTTGGAGCGATCATTTTCCGAGGCGATGATTTCTCTAAATCGATCTCTGAACAAGTCCGGGTTGCTTTTTTGAAGCGCCATGAGCTCGTTGAAGGCGCTGTAGTCAGTAAATGGGATCGGAATGTAACGCGATATCGATAATAAAAGACCGCCGATCATGAACAGCACTGATAACCAAACGAAAGTATCGTGCCATGGGCCAGAAGCGTTTCCATTGTATACAATCTCCATCAATATATACACCTGAACAAGTATCGGAATCATTAAAGCGCCAATTACTAATAACATAGGAATTAATGTAACGACAGATGTTAATATTGAACCGTATATAGTATAATGAAAATTATCATTTTGTTTATGTGTAATGCCGGCTGACGATCCAAGATATTCAGGAATAGTTGAGATCACTAAATATCTTTCTGTTTTATCTTCGTAAAGCACGTCAAGCATGACATCTCGTATTATTCTAAGACTATAAGTAGCATACGCAATAAAAGATGAAAATATGTTTATAGAAACTGCAAGAAGAAAAATTATCTCTTTAGTAATATCTACGTTTTGTATTTGTATTCCAGGTAATACAATTGAAATGCTCGCTCCTAATGTTTGTAATAGTAAAGCGCCAATAAGAACACAAGATAAAATCGTCGCCTTCCAAGCGCGTTGCTCTAGTGTATTTAAGGCAGAAACAACTCGGTCGAGGAACTCTGTGCCAAACTTCTCTCTCTTATTTGGATCGAGCATCAACCGTCGTACATGTTCTCTAAGGAATGACCTATCGCTGTGCCATACTGTCTTTGTCAGTATTATGGGAACTCTATGGTTGACGTACCACGTATCGTAGGCTATCCAGAAGCCGACAGGCCGGCGACCAGAGATAAGAAAATCAAAGTCACGCCAGAGGCAATAAAGGCCGGCGCGGAAATAATTGCCGAGCGATGGTGTGATCTCATGAGTGATCCAGGACGAGAGTTATTCGCGAAAGTTTCGGCTGAGATTCTGGAGACAGCGCGTTTAGCTCTTCAAACAGCGCGTTCCTGATAGAAATAAACTCTCTAACGGCGGCATCTATTTCTGAAACTAATTTTTTGACGTCTTCGGTTGACTCGGGTTTGAATCCGAAATGTAGCTTTGGTTTGGCTGTAATTTCTAATCTGTGTACGCCAGATGTTTTTTTGTCAATCATACGCGGATCATGCAGGCATCGATTCCTTCTGTCTGATAGGCCGCTCGCCGTTTCGCTATAAAATTTCGACAGCTTCCTGTGCGTACCTTCTTTTGCTCCGCGAATTTCAGCTAATGCGATAAAAGCCTTAAACCTCGGATGGATCGATAAGAGTTGGGCGGTAATGCAAGCTCCGAGTTGCTGTTCAACACATGCAAGTTGCCATATGCCCATATCAATATGAAACTCAAACTGAGACCATTTGTCGGCGACTCGACCAATCAGGGCCGCAAACGAATCAGGCAATTTATCCGAGACTTTTCCCATGCTAGGGTTGCCTTATCTTCTGAGGCAGTTTGATGAACCGAGATCATCTTGGGCGAGATGCGGAGGGCAAGCGTGACCGGCTATTGCGCAGGCTTTTAGAGACGCCGCCGCAACCTCGCCCTAAGCGAGATCGCGGCAATGGGAAGCCTACTCAGACCGGCGCTTCGCGCGCCAACGCAAAAAAGCGCGAGCCTTCTGCTTAGCCGTTCGCGGCCTAGTCAGCTTGTCGGTACATGAGGCGCTTTCCCTTGGTGCCGCGTAGCAGCGACTCGGCGCGCTCTGGATCGGACACCTTGCGAGTGTTGTAGCGAAAATCGCACTCGCTCAGATAGCGATGCAAGTGCGCTTCGCTTACGCTGTGGAAGGTTCCATACACGCCGCGCTTGAGGATGGCGAAGAATGACTCGACGCTGTTGCTGTGCGCAAACCCACCAAGCCGCACGTATTCGTCGGCGCTATGGTTGACTGAGCTATGTCCAGCAAACTCGCGCCCAATCTTCGGATAGACCGCGCTGTCATCGGTCATCAGCCAGGATTTGCGGCTGGCGTGTTTGACCATGATCGGGCGCAACGTCTTAGTAGTGACATTGGCGACATGGAACGAGCGCGCTTCGCCATCGCGCTCGACAAGCGCGAACACAGCAGCTTTTTTCGGTGGTGGCCCGAACGCCTTGTTCTTGGCCTTGCCACCGATATAGCTTTCGTCAGCTCAACCACTTTGTTCGCGCCACCAAGCGGACCAGAGTTGAGGCTGACCGTCGCTTCGCGTAGCCGATGAAAGAGAAACCATGCGGTTTCGTATGTCGTGCCGAGCATCCGATGCACTTGGTGCGCCGACATTCCCTTCTTACTCGACGACATGAGTTGAGCGGCCAGCACCCACTTGGTCAGTGGAATATGCGACCGCTCCATAACGGTGCCGACCGTGACAGAGAACGGCTTACGGCAATCCTTGCATTTGTAGACGCCGGGGCGGGTGCTCTTGCCGGACAGCTTGGTGATACGGTCCTCGGTCACGCCACAGCGCGGACAAACTGGGCCGGTCGGCCACAGGATGCTTTCAAGATGCTCGCGCGCCTTGTCTTCGTTGGAGTAGATCGGGCTGGTAAGACTGAGCTTGGTCATGTCTTTTATCCTCACTATGAGGACATCCTACATGATCGCATGTGGTACGTCAACCGTATAATTCCAGAAATTGGTATGCGCTTATCCTCGTTGCGACCGAAAAAACGCCCGCAGCATCTCCCCCGCGCGCTGTTCCTCGATCCCGCCATAGACCTCGGGGCGGTGGTTGCAGCTCGGCTGGGAGAAAATCTTCGCGCCATGCTCGACGCCGCCGCCCTTCGGGTCATAGGCGGCGAAATACACCCGGCGGAGACGGGCGAAGGCGATCGCCTGGGCGCACATGGCGCAGGGCTCCAGCGTGACATAGAGGTCGCAGCCCTCGAGCCTCGGCGTGCCCCCCTTCTGAATAGAGCGGGCCTTGGCGGCGGCGCGAATCGCCAGGATTTCGGCATGCGCGGTCGGGTCGGAGTCGGTCTCGACCCGATTGCTCGCCGTGGCCAGCACGCGGCCATCCTCGACCACCACCGCGCCCACCGGCACCTCGCCGGCGGCGCCGGCCGCCTCGGCCAGAGCCAGCGCTTGAGCCATGAAGCCTTGAGCCATGAAATCGCCAGTTATGCGCATAACGCGACCCTAATCGTCGCCAGCGTCAATTGCACGTTCACCGGTTGGCACCTAGTCTCTGCGGATGCCTCGCCCGATCATCGGCCTGACGCTCGATGCCGAAGCCCCCGGCGGTTATTCCAAACTGCCATGGTATGCGCTGCGCGAAAATTATTTCGCGGCGGTGACGCGCGCCGGCGGATTGCCGGTCGCCCTGCCGCATGAGCCGGAACAGGCCGAAGCCTATCTCGACCGGATCGACGGGCTGTTGGTCACTGGCGGCGCCTTCGACGTCGATCCCGCGCTGTTTGGCGATAGCGCGCGCCATGCCACGGTCAAGACCAAGGACCGGCGCACGGCCTTCGAGCTGGCGGTCACGCGCGGGGCGCTGGTGCGCGACATGGCCCTGCTCGGCATCTGCGGCGGGCAGCAATTGATGCATGTGGCCCTGGGCGGGCGGCTGATCCAGCATATCCCGGACGAGATTCCCTCGGCGCTGGCGCATGAGCAGCCCAATCCGCGCGACCAGCCGGGGCACAGCGTCAGCATCACGCCGGGCACGCTACTGCATACGATTGTCGGCCGCGATACGCTCGAGGTGAACAGCGCCCACCATCAGGCGGTGCGCGACGCTCCCGCGGGTGTCATGATCAACGCTCGCGCGCCCGATGGCGTGATCGAGGGCATCGAGGCCCTGGGCAAGAGTTTCTGCCTCGGCGTGCAGTGGCATCCGGAATATTCCGTTTCTGCCGGCGATGAGCGTATCTTCGCCGCCTTCGTGGTGGCGGCCGGACGCTGATCCGGCCCGAGTAGGAGCGGTCGGTGACGGCAGAGACTGAAGCAGCGGCAGAGATCGCGGGCGTGAAGCTCGAGCGTATCGCGCGGGTGATCGCGCGTGCGGGCGTGTCCTCGCGGCGCGAAGCGGAACGCTGGATCGCCGACGGACGGGTCAAGCTCGACGGCGTGACGGTCAAGACCCCGGCGCTCAATGTCGCCCCCGACGCCAAAATCACCGTCGATGACCGCCCGCTGCCGGCGCGCGAGGAAGTGCGCGTGTGGCGCTATCACAAGCCTCGCGGGCTTTTGACCACGCATCGCGATCCGCAGGGACGGCCGACGCTGTTCGACAAACTGCCGAAGGAACTCGGGCATCTGATATCGATCGGGCGGCTCGATTTGAACAGCGAAGGCTTGCTGCTGCTCACCAATGACGGGGCGCTTGCCCGCCGGCTTGAGCTTCCGGCCAATGCCTGGGTCCGGCGTTACCGGGCGCGCGTGTTCGGCCAACCCAATGCGGAATCGCTTGCGGCGCTGGCGAAGGGGATCACCATCGAGGGCGTGCGCTATGGCCCGATCGAGGCCGCGCTCGACCGCCAGCAGGGCGCCAATGCCTGGATCACGCTCGGCTTGAGAGAGGGCAAGAACCGCGAGGTGCGGCGCGTCCTCGAACATCTCGGCTACACCGTCGGGCGGCTAATCCGCGTATCCTATGGGCCGTTCCAGCTCGGTACGCTGGAGCGCGGCAAACTGGATGAAGTGTCGCGGCGGGTCCTCAAGGATCAGCTCGGCCTCACCTTCGTTCAGCATGCGCATAAGCGGAGGTAGGCTCAAAGGGCGGCGGCTGGATGCGCCGTCCGCGCCCGGGTTGCGGCCAAGCGGCGACCGGTTGCGGCAGACGCTGTTCAATATCTTGGCGCATGGGCGGCATGCGGGGATTTTGGATGGCGCGCGCGTGCTCGACGCCTTCGCCGGATCGGGCGCGCTGGGCATCGAGGCGCTATCGCGCGGCGCCGCCCATGCGGTGTTTCTCGAACAGGATCGCGGAGTGCTGAACGCGCTTCGGGCGACGCTCGCGGCATTCGATCTGGAAGAGCAGGCGACGATTTTGGCCGGCGATGCGACCGCGCCGCCGACGGCGTCCGCCGGCCGCGCGGCGACGCTGGTGCTGCTCGATCCGCCTTACGATTCCGGGCTTTCGATGCCTGCGCTGGCGGGTCTCGATCGCGCCGGCTGGATCACCCGCGACGCGTTGATCGTGCTCGAAGCGGCAGCGCGCGACCGTACGCCGCTTCCGCCCGGCTTCGAGCTGGAGGACGCCCGCCGCGTCGGCGACAGCGAACTGCGCTTTATTTTGCGCGGATAAAAGCTTAGCGGCGGCCGAAGAGACGCTCGATATCGGCGCGTTTCAGCTCGACATAGGTCGGGCGGCCATGCGCGCATTGGCCGGCGAAGGGTGTCGCCTCCATTTGCCGCAGCAGCGCGTTCATTTCGGCGAGCGTGAGCCTGCGCCCGGCGCGCACCGCGCCGTGACAGGCCATGCGCGCGATCACCGCATCGAGCCGCTCCTTGAGCGCGAAATCCTGGTCGAGCGCGCCGATCTCGTCGGCCAGATCGGCCAGCAGAGGGGCGAGCGATCCCGAGCCCAACACGGCCGGGGCTGCGCGCACCAGGATCGCGCCACGGCCGAAGCTTTCGATTGAAAGACCGAGCGTTTCGAGTTCGGGCGCGCGCTGCGCCAGGCGCGCCGCCGCGCTTTCGTCAAGCTCCACCACCTCGGGCAAGAGCAGCCCTTGGCGTGTGACGCCGCCGCGCGCCAGCCCGGCTTTGATCTCTTCCTCGACCACGCGCTCATGCGCCGCGTGCTGGTCGATGATCACCATGCCGTCGGCGGTTTCGGCCACGACATAGGTATCGAACAACTGCGCGCGCGCCGCGCCGAGCGGGTGGTCGTGGGCTGGGGTTTCCGGCTCCGGCTCGGGCGTGGGACGACGCAATTCCGGCGCATCCAAGCCGGGCAGATGCATGCCCGAAGCCGCGCTCGGCGGTGCAAAATATTGCACCGCGGCTTCGGCCAAACCGCGCATGGGACGCTGCGGCGCGCCGGTCGCGGCCCAGCGGGCAATGGCTGGGGCGGAGGGCTGAAACGCCGCCAGGGTGCGGTCGGCGACCGTGGTCGCGGCCCGATGCCCGGCGTCGGCGAGCGCATGGCGCAGGGCGCTCACGATCAGTCCGCGCACCAAGGCTCCGTCGCGGAAGCGCACCTCGGCCTTGGCCGGGTGGACATTCACGTCGACCTCTTCCGGCGGCAGGGTCAGGAACAGCGCCAGCAGCGGGTGGCGGTCGCGCGGCATCAAATCCTGATAGGCGGCGCGCACGGCCCCGGCGAGCAGCCGGTCGCGCACCGGCCGACTGTTGACGATCAGATACTGGTGCTGCGCGTTGGCGCGCGACAATGTTGGCAAGCCCGCAAGCCCGGTGAGCACGACCCCGTCGCGCTCGGCCAAAAGCCGCACGGCGTTATCGCGGAATTCGCGCCCGAGCAGCGCCTCGATACGCTTGTCGCGCGCGGCTTCGGCGTCGCCTGGCTGCGGCGGCAGGCGCAGCCGCTCGCTCATCCCGTCAGCCAGGGTGAAGCCGACAGCCGGATGCGCGAGCGCGAGACGCTGCACCGCCTCGCGCGCCTGGCCGAATTCGGTCGCCGTGGTTTTCATGAATTTGAGCCGCGCGGGGGTGGAGGCGAACAGCCCGAGCACTTCGATCCGCGTGCCGCCGGACAGCGCCGCCGGCATGGGCGTGCCGACGGTTCCGTGTGCGACTGTGAGCGCATAGGCCTCGCGCGCACTCGTTGGACGCGAGGCGATGGTCAGCCGTGACACGGAGCCGATCGCCGGCAAGGCCTCGCCGCGGAAGCCGAGGTGGCGCACATGCACCAGATCGTCGTCGGGCAGTTTCGAGGTCGCGTGCCGTTCGACCGCAAGCACGAGCTCGTCAGGAGTCATGCCGCCGCCGTCATCGGTAACCAGGATACGATCGAGCCCGCCGCCTTCGACCACGACATCGATGCGCCGCGCGCCGGCATCGAGCGCGTTTTCGACCAGTTCCTTGATCGCGGCCGCGGGGCGCTCGATCACTTCACCGGCGGCGATGCGATTGACCAGCCCCGGCGGCAAAAGCCGGATGGTCATGAGCGAGTCATCTCCGCCAAATAGCGGCGGGCGAGGATCTTGCCTTCTTCGACCGCCGGCTGGTCGAAGGGATCGACGCCGAGCAGATGCGCGGCCAGGATCGTCTCCAGCATGAAATGCATCAAGAGCGCACCCATACTGGCCGCATTCAGCTTGGCCAGGCGAATGACGCGCGTCGGGCGACCGCCCTTGAGCAACGTGTCGGCGGTGGCGCGCGCTTCCGCCGCCAGGAGATCGCCCATGCGCCGCCCGGCCAGATAGTCGATCCCGGCCGCGCGCGCGCTTGCCTCTGGGACGGCGTCGCCGGTTCCCACCGTGGCGGTCTCGATCAGGGTGAAGGTCTTGTCGCGCGGACCGCCGAGATATAGCTGCAATTGGCTGTGCTGATCGACGGTGCCCATGGCGCGGATCGGCGTCGTGCCCTTGCCGCCCTTGCCCAGGCTCTCGGCCCACAGCTGGCGATACCAGAGGCCGAACTGCGCCAGCCGGTCGAGATAGGGCATGATCACGGTCACGCTCGCGCCGCGTTTGCGCGCGAGGGTGATCGCGGTCACGGCGCCTTGGGCCGGAGCCGAAGCGGTGCCGCGTGTGAGCGTGTCGTCGAGCACCTCCAGCGCCCCGCGGCGCACTTCGGCCACGTCCACCCCGGCGATCAGCGCCGGCAGCAGCCCGACCAGGCTCAGCACCGAATAGCGCCCACCGATGCCCGGATCGTGATCAAGGATCCTGGCGCCGATGGTCGCCGCGATCCGCCGCATCGGGTTATCGCCCGGCTCGGTGATCACCACCACATGCCGGCCATGGGCGGCGCCTTGCGCCACCTTGAGCTTCGGCAAGAGGGTTAGGAGCTGGGTCAGCGTCTCGGCCGTGGTGCCGGATTTGGAAATCACAATCAGCCCGGCGCGCCGCCAATCGACCGTGGCGCTCAGCGCGGCGAAGGCCTCGGGATCGATGTTGTCGAGGAAAATGAGCTTGGGCGCGCCCTGCGGCTTGCCGATGCCGAGATCCTTGAGCGCGACCAGCGTCTGCCCGCCGAGGCTCGATCCGCCAGTGCCGAGCACGACGACGTGGTCGAAGCGGCTGCGGAATTCCTCGGCCAGGGGCGCCAGCGGGGCAAGGTCGTCGCTGCGCCCGGGCAGCGCCAGCAGGGGCAGGCTCTTGCGCTCGTGCTGTGCACGCAGCGCCGTGATCCCGCCCTCGAGATGCAAGATCTCGGGCAGCAGATCATCGTCGGTTAGGCCATGCGCGCCCAGCCGCCGCGCCAGGCAGCCGCTCAGATCCTGCTCATACAGCATTGCCCGCGCTCCGAGTCCGACCATCGCATCAAGACTGCGGCGGCGGCACCGGGCATGCAACCTATGTCAAAGGCCGAGTTGCTTCACCGCGCTGCGATAGTCGCCCAGGAACTCGCGAATCATCGATCCGGCCGGCATAGACTGGATAAAGGGCGCGCCCTGGCCGGCAAGCAGGAACATGAACTCGCGTCGCCCTTGCTTGAGCGCGGCGCGGCGCAGCGTGACGGTCAGCGGCCCCTGATGCGGCCAGGGCAAAATCGGAATGCCCGGCTGATCCATCATTTCGACGAAGCGGTTGCGGATCACACGCGCCGGTTTGCCGGTAAAGACGCACGAAATCACGCTGGGCGCGTTGCGCAGCTCAATGAGCGCCGTGCGCAACTCCGGCGGCGTGCCGGCTTCGCGCGCCAGCATGAACACGCTGCCGAGCTGCACCGCTTGCGCGCCATTGGCGAGCGCCGCGGCGATGCCGCGCCCATTCATGATTCCGCCGGCGGCGATCACCGGCAGCTCGAACGCCCGAACCAATTGCTGCACGAGCGGGAAGGCGCCGAGCATGCGGTCGGCCGGCGCCGGCAGGAAGGTCCCGCGATGCCCGCCGGCCTCGGAGCCTTGCGCCACCAAGACCTCGACGCCGGCGGTGGCCAGCGCTTGCGCTTCGGCCTCATTGGTTGCCGTGCCGATCAATTTGATGCCGGCGGCCAGGATCCGATTGACCACGTCGCTCGGCGGCACGCCCATGACGAAGCTCACCACCGCCGGCCGCGCCTCCAGCACCGCTTCGAGCTGGGCGTTGAACTCCACGACCGGCGCGCGAATGGGGCGCGGAGGCTCGATTCCGAGCTCCTTCGCGATCGGCTCCAGCGCATCGGCCGCCGCCTTGAGCTCGGCGTCGCTGACCGTGGGCGTCGCTTCCGGGACGAAGAGATTGATGGCGAAGGGCGCGCGGGTGAGCGCGCGGATCGCCGCTGCTTCGGCCGCGATTTCCTCCGGCTTGAGCAGCGAAGCGGCCAGTGAGCCGAGTCCGCCGGTATTTGACACAGAGGCGACCAGCACCGGGGTCGTATATCCGCCGGCCATCGGCGCCTGGATCAATGGCAACTCGATGCCGAGGAGCTTGGTCAGATTCGTGGTGTGCACGCTGTGGGGCGACCTTTGCCTGTTGGACAGGGCCGACGCTCCGATTCCGGCAGTCCATTTCCGGACCGTCGGGCCGAACCGCTAGCAGGTCATGAGGTTGTATAGCGATATCCGCAACGGAAGGCGACCTTTCGCCGAGGCGAAGCTCGCCTTGGCCGGCTAGGCAGGGCCGGCCGGAGCCTCCGTTTCGATCACTACCTTAGCCGCCGGTCTGGGTGCGGGTCGCGGTGACGCCCTCGGGCTTGCCGACGATCACGAACACCAGTGACTCCGGGTTGAGCAGGCGCTTGGCGACACGCTTGATGTCGGCCAGCGTCACCGCCTCGATATAAGCGTTGCGCCTGTCGATGTAGTCGATGCCCAGGTTGTCGGTCTGCATCGAGACCAGCGTATTGGCCACCGAGTTGGTGGTTTCGAACTGGATGGCGAAGGAACCGGTCAGCCCGGCCTTGGCGTCGTCGAGTTCGGCCTGGCCGACCTCGCCGTCGCGCATCTTGGCCCATTGCTGACGCACGACTTCGATCGTTTCCGCCACACGGCCATTGGCCGTGCCGGCGCTGCCGAGCACCAGCCCGGCGTGCTCATAGGTGCTGAGGTAGCTATAGACCGAATAGGCCAGGCCGCGCGCCTCGCGCACTTCTTGGTAGAGCCGCGCGGTGAAGCCGCTGCCGCCGAGAATGTAGTTGAGCACATAGGCCGAGTAGAAGTCGGGGTCGCTGCGTTTCAGACCCTTTTGTCCAAACAGCACGGTCGACTGCGGCACATCCCACTCCGCGACGATGACCTCGCCGGTATCTTTGGGCGCGGCCTCGATCACGTTGAACGGCTTGGAATTGGCGGGCAGCGCGCCAAAGGTCTTGTCCAGCAGCGGGGCGAGTTCCGCGGCGGTGATATCGCCGACGATGGCAAGCACTAGATTGTCGCGCGCAAAGCGGTCGGCCACGAATTGGCGCATGTCATCGCGGGTGATCGCGGTCACGCTTTCCGCCGTGCCGCGGCTGGGCCGCCCATAGGGGTGATTGGGTAGAACCGTGCGGAAGAACACCCGGCCGGCGATCTGGTCGGGGTCGTTGGCGCTGCGCGAGATCACGTTCTGCACTTGGCCGCGCACGCGCTCGGTCGGCTCCTGGTCGAAGCGCGGCTGGATGATCGACAAGCGCAACAGGTCGAAGGCGAGATCCCGTTTCTTGACCAGCGTGCGCAGCGTGCCGCCGAAATTGTCCGGGCCGGAACTGAAGCTGAGCGTGATCGAGTTATCCGACAGCAGTGTCTGAAACGCCTGTGAGTCATACTCGGCGGCGCCTTCGTCGAGCAGGTTGGCGGTCAGCGCCGCGAGGCCTTCGCGCCCCGGCGGGTCGATCGCCGTGCCGCCGCGGAAAAGGAGTCGCAGGCTGATGATCGGCACGCTGTGGTCTTCGACCAGCCAAGCGGTGATCCCGCCCGGGCTGGTGACGGGGACGACGGCGACCGCCAACGCCGGTACGGCGCCGCCGGCGACCACCGCGACGGTCAGCCAGGACAACATCGCCCGCCACGCGACGCGGGCGCGCGCGGCAACAACCCTGGAGGCTGTGTTCGGGGTCATGGCTGTCGGAGGGATCATTTGGTGCTCCTCGCAGGCCTTAGCTGGGCGGGCGCCCGCCGCAGCGATTCCGCTTGTCGCGCCCTCGGTTCGTGCGTCGCACGCGCCTTCGTCAACACAAACGCACTTAGCCCTTGTCAGCCGGCAGCAACAGTCCCGTGACCGACCAGGGGGAGCGAAGCACCGCCTTGAGCGCGGCATTGATCTGTTCGACGGTCACCAAGGCAATCCGCGCCGGCCACTCTTCAATCTCGTTCGCCGACTGCCCGCGCGACAATGCCGAGGCGAACATGCGGGCGACCGACTGAGTATTGTCCATGGCGAAAATCGAGCTGTCGATCATGCGCTGCTTGGCGCGCTCGACCTCCTCGGCGCTTACGCCCTTGGCGAGGACGTCCTTGATCAGGGAGTCGAGCGCTGCTTCGGCCTCGGCGACCGTTACGCCGGTGCGCGGGGTAAGCGAAAAACCGAAGAGCCCCAGATCGATCGATGTCGGCGAATAGAAAGCTCCGGCCGAGCTTGCCACCTTCTGTTCGACCACGAGCGAGCGAAAGAAAACGCCGGTCGAACCGCCGCCGAGCACCTCGGAGGCGACTTCAAGCGCCGCGGCGTGTTCGCGCGCTCCGGCCATATAGCTCGGCGCTATATAGCGTCGCGTGATGCTCGCCTGGCGGACGCGAGGATCCTTGAGTTCGACTCGGCGCGCGGCGCGCTGTTCGGGTTCGGTTACGCGCATGCGCTTTGGCACCGGCCGCGCGGGCACTTGGCCAAAGGTTTTCTCGGCCAGCTTGCGCACGTCGGCCACGGTCACGTCGCCGGCGATCACCAGAATGGCGTTATTGGGCGCGTACCAGCGCTTGTAGAACTCAAGCGCGTTCTCGCGCGTCAGCCCGCGGATTTCGTGCTCCCAGCCGATGACCGGATTGCGATAAGGATGGGCGAGCCAAGTCGTGGCGGTGAGCTGCTCGTTGAGCACGCCGCCGGCCTCCTGCTCCACCCGCGACCGGCGTTCCTCAAGGATCACGTCGCGTTCGGACAGTACGGTTTCCGGGGCGAGCACGAGATTGACCATGCGGTCCGCCTCGAGCTCCATGATCATGCCCAGCTGTTTGGTTGCAACGCGCTGCCAATAGCCGGTCGTGTCCTGGGTGGTGAAGGCGTTCTCGCGCCCGCCATGCTTGGCCACCATCTGCGAGAACTCGCCCGGCGGATGCTTCGGCGTGCCCTTGAACATCAAATGCTCAAGGAAATGGGCGAGACCGCCCTTGCCCGGCTCCTCATCGGCGCTGCCGACTTTGTAGTAGACCATCTGCGTGACGGCTGGGGCGCGGTGGTTTTCAACCACGACGACCTGCAAGCCATTGTCGAGGGTGAAGGAGGCAGGGTTGAATTTCTGCGCCGCCGCGGGCGAAGCTAACAGGGCCGCCGCGAACAGCGTCGGAAGCAGGCGGGCGAGGTCGTGACTCATTAGGCGCATCCTCTGTCTCCCTCTAAGGCCGGGTCCTGGAAACCGCGAGTCCGGCGACCGCGCACCCCCGTGTCACGCGCGGAGCTGACGGGTTCCGTCTCCCGCACGAGGGCGTAAGTCTCACATAGATAGGCAGCGCGGGCTACATCCACACCCAGAATTGGTGGGACAGCTTGGCGAAACAAGGTCAATTTTCCGAGTATGACGGCTGGCGGCGGGTGAAAACAGACCCTGCGCCGGGGCGGATGCTAGAAAATCCCCTGCAGCAGCCCGCGCTTCTTGCGCTCGATGGTCGGCGTCTCGCCTTCCGTTACCGGGCGGCCAAGCGCCTGATTTTCCTTGAGCCTGCGCGCCTCGGCGGCGGCGTCGACCACTTCGCCGCGCTGCGGCGAAGTGCGCCATTTCAGCAGCCGGTCGAGGAAGGTCTCGTCCGCCTTGGTCAACACGGCGCTTTCACGATCGACCTTGCCGCGGATGCCGGCATCGGTCGGGCCAACGCCGGCGCGCGCCAGCAGGACGCCTTCGCCGGTCTGGCCTTGGGCAACAGTCGGCGCGGCGTTGCGCGCGCCCGCCGCCGGCTCGACGCCGAAGACCGTTTGGCGTGCCTGCTGCGTCTGGGTCTGGGCGGTTGGCGCCGTCGTCCCGGCCTGGCGCGGCGGGCGAAGCTGGAAATCCGGTGGCATGGTCAGGGGCGGACGGGCGACGACGGCGAACTCGTCCGGCGTCGATTTATCCATGCCCATGAAAGTGCGCGCACCCTCGCAGCCCGCAAGCAGGGACGCGGCCGCGCACAGCGACGCCGCGCATCCGAACCGGCGAAGGACCAGCGCCAGGCGGCTCATCCCAATACCGAAGGGCGTCGTTCAACCATGCCCTCCAATAGCAGAAAACCCACGCCGATCACAATGGCCGAGTCGGCCAGGTTGAACGCTGGCCAATGGTAGCCAAAGGCATGGATATCAAGAAAATCGACCACGCCGCCATAGCGCAGCCGGTCGAGCGCGTTGCCGAGCGCGCCGCCGACGATCAACCCGATCGCGGTCGCGATCCACGCTCGGTCGATGCGCCGCAGCCAGAACAGCAATCCGCCGGCAATGGCCAGCGACAGCGCCAGGAACACAAACGGTCCCACTTCGGAGTCGCGGTTGAATAACCCGAAGCTGATACCGCGATTGAGCGTCAGCACCAGGTTGAAGAAAGGCGTGATCTCGGTTGCCCCGGCGCGCTCGGCGAAGGCGGCGAGGATCAGCTGCTTGCTTCCCTGATCGAGGGCGAAGGCCGCTGCTGCAACTGCCAAGGCAGCGATCCAGATGGCGCGGGTCATCCCTTCAGGCCCGCGGCCTAAGTTCCGACCGCATCGACGCAGCGCCCGCATAGGTCTTTCGTTGCGAGCGTGCCGACCTCGGGCAGCACGCGCCAGCAGCGCAGGCATTTTACGCCCTCGGCCGGGCCCGCCACGACGCCGATGCCGTCGACATCGGGCAGGGTGAAGGCGCCCGTCGGCGGCGCGCCGGCGACCAGCGTGAGCGCCGAGGTGATCGCCACCTCGGCCAGATCGACGCCGCGCATCGCGGCGACCGTCGCCTCGTCGGCATAGACCACCGGCGCCGCTTGCAGGCTGGAGCCGATACGCCGCTCGGCGCGCTCGCGCTCCAGCGCCCCGGTGACCACACGGCGCAGGCGGCGGATGCGCTCCCAGCGCACGGCTAAGGCCGGATTGCGCCACGCATCCGGTACCTTTGGAAAGTCACGCAGATGCACGCTGTCGGTGCCGTTGGCGCGCTGCGGATCGCGCGCTAGCCAGGCTTCTTCCGCCGTGAAACACAGAACCGGCGCGAGCCACGCGGTCAGATGCTCGAAGATCAGGTCGAGCACGGTGCGGGTCGCCCGGCGCCGGAGAGCGCTCGGCGCGTCGCAATACAGGCTGTCCTTGCGCACATCGAAGTAAAACGCCGACAAATCGACGGCGCAGAAATTATGCACGCCGACCACCAGCGCCTTGAAATCGAAACTTTCCGCCGCGGCGCGGACCGTTTTGTCGATTTCCCACAGCCGGTGCAAAACCCAGCGCTCCAGCTCGGGCAACTCGGCGAGCGGCAGACGCTCGGCCGGATCAAATCCATCCAGGCTGCCGAGCAGATAGCGCAGCGTGTTGCGCACGCGGCGATAGAGATCGGCCTGGCCCCTGAGGATTTCCGGCCCGATGCGCAAATCGTCGCCGTAGTCGGCGGTCGCGACCCACAGGCGCAGGATTTCCGCCCCTTGGGTTTCGACGACTTTCTGCGGGGCGACGACATTGCCGAGCGACTTCGACATCTTGCGTCCGCTCTCGTCGAGCACGAAGCCATGCGTAAGCACGGCCTCGTAAGGCGCGCGTCCGCGCGTGCCGCAGGATTCGAGCAACGAGGAATGGAACCAGCCGCGATGCTGGTCGGAACCTTCCAGATAAAGCGACGCCGGCCAAGCTAAGTCAGCGTCCTGGCGCGGTTCGAGCACGAAGGCGTGCGTCGCGCCGGATTCGAACCAGACATCGACGATGTCCGTGATCTGCTCGTAATCCGCCGCGCGATATTTCTGCCCCAGGAATCGCTGCGGGTCCGATGCAAACCATGCGTCCGAGCCTTCGGCTTCGAAGATGTCCCCGATGCGCGCGAACACCTCGGGATCGCGCAGCAGCTCTCCCGACGCTTTGTCGACAAAGACCGCGATCGGCACGCCCCAGGCGCGCTGGCGCGAGATCACCCAATCGGGACGGTTTTCGATCATCGCCGTGATGCGGTTCTCGCCTTGGCCCGGCACCCAACGCGTCGCCTTGATCGCCTCTAATGCGCTGCCTCGAAGTGTCGTCCTGGCGCCCGCGACCTCTACCTGGTGGTCCATGGCGATGAACCACTGCGGCGTGTTGCGGAAAATGACCGGCTTCTTCGAGCGCCAGGAATGCGGATACTGGTGCTTCAGCCGGCTGCGCCCGATCAGCGCGTTGTGTTGGATCAGGGCGTCGATCACGGCTTTGTTGGCGTCGCCTGGTTCGCCTTTGTCGGTGAGGACGCGTTTGCCGGTGAAGCCGGGCGCATCCGTGGTGAAGGCGCCGTTTTCATCCACCGTGTAAGGGATCGTCGTGTCGATCTTTCTGGCCTCTAGGGCGCGCGCATGCGCGGTCCAGACGTCGAAGTCCTCACGGCCGTGGCCGGGCGCAGTGTGCACGAAGCCGGTGCCGGTATCGACCGTGACATGCTCGCCCGCTAGGAGCGGAACAAGGAATTTATAGCCCCCCCAGAAATCCGCGAGCGGGTGCCGGCAATAGCCGTCTGCGAAATCGCGTACTGGAACATCGCGCAATTTCTTGAATGCCGTGACCCGCGCCTGCTTGAACACTTCGGCCGCGAGCGCATCGGCAATGAGCAGCCTATCGCCGACCTTGGCCCAATTTTGCAGCGGGGAGTCTGTGACCTCATAGAGGCCGTAGGCAATCTTATGTGAATAGCAGACCGCGCGGTTGCCGGGAATCGTCCACGGGGTCGTGGTCCAGATCACAACCGACGCGCCTACCAAGTCGTCCGCGACTGTAAGCGGGAATTTCACCAGGATCGTATCGCTGGTGTAATCCTCGTACTCGACTTCGGCCTCGGCCAGAGCGGTCTTTTCGACCACCGACCACATCACCGGCTTCGAGCCGCGATAGAGCAGCCCGTTCATGGCGAATTTGCCGATCTCGCGCGCGATCTGCGCCTCGGCCGGCTTGGTCATGGTGGTATAGGGCTTGCCCCAGTCGCCCATCACGCCAAGCCGTTGAAACTCGCCGCTTTGCACCCCGACCCAATGCTCGGCGAATTCGCGGCACTCGCGCCGGAATTCAAGCACCGGCACTTGGTCCTTGTCCTTGCCGGCGGCGCGATAGCGCTCCTCGATCTTCCACTCGATCGGCAAGCCGTGGCAGTCCCAGCCGGGGACATAGGGCGCGTCTTTGCCCAGCATCTGCTGCGAGCGGACGACCACGTCCTTGAGGATCTTGTTGAGCGCGTGGCCGATATGCAGATTGCCGTTGGCGTAGGGCGGACCGTCATGGAGCACGAATTTGGGCCGGCCCGTGGATGCCGCGCGCTGCCGGGCGTAAAGGCCGATCCGCTCCCAGCGGGCGAGCAGCTCCGGCTCCTTTTGCGGCAGCCCGCCGCGCAGCGGAAACTCTGTCTTGGGCAGGAAGACGCTGGCTTTGTAGTCGGTGCCGCCGGCCTCGGTCTGGCCTGGCTCAGCAGTCGGCTTGTTCATGCATCAATGGCCTTTGGTCGAGTTTGGCGGAGGCGCGGACGCGAAAACCCCGACCCTCATACAAGGGTCGGGCGGATAATTCGCGCCGCCATGGGCCGCGTGCTCATCCAGGCCATGGCCGGAACATAGAAGCGCCGATGCGTGAGGGTCAAGCCGCGCTAGTTCCGTGGAAGACCAATGCGCACCGTGCGGGTGGCGATATGCACCTCGCGCAGGAAGGTCAAAAGCCCGCCGATCAGCGCCAGCATGGCGAGCACGAACACTAGGCTGATCGGCAGCGCCAGGTCGAGCGCAAGGATCTCGGCGACAAACAGCGCGGCGATCACCGTGCAGACCAAGAGCCCGCAGATCGTGACCAGCGTGATCGCCCGGTTCATCAACGAGGCACGGTGGGCGAGCGATGCCAGGTCGCGATCGAGTTGCACGCGCCGTTCGGTTGGCGAGGCTTCGAGCCGGGCTTCGAGCACGCGCGCGCGGTCGATCACCCGGCCGAGCCGGCCCGAGAGCACGGCCAGCATCGCGCCGACGCTGGCAAGCAAAAACACCGGCGCGACCGAAAGCTGGATCGCATGCGCGGCGGCGCTGAGTCCGAGGTCGAGTCCCATGGCGCGGAGATGATCTAATATTCGCCGCGTTGCAAGCCTACGTCCGGCCTAGCGCCGACCGGGGCCGACGCTGAGCTCGCCGGCGCCAAGCGTGCGCGCGGCCAGAACGGCGCGTGCTTGGCGGATGTCCTCCGCCATCTGCGTTTTTAGGGCGTCGAGGCTGGCGAAGGTCTGGTCGCCGCGCAGGAACTCGATCAGCGCCACGCGCAAATGGCGACCGTACAGGTCGCCGGCGAAGTCGAACAGATGCGCCTCCAGAAAGGGTGTCCCGCCGCCGAGCGTCGGGCGCGGGCCGAAATAGCCGACGCCGTCTTGCCACTCGGTGCGGCCGCCGAGGTCGATTCCGGCGCGGATGGCGTAGATGCCGGGTTTCGACCGGACGTAATCGCGCAGATCGATATTGGCCGTGGGCACGTTGAGTTCGCGCCCGCGCGCCTCGCCATGGCGCACGCGGCCTTCGATTTCCCACAAATGCCCGAGCAAAGCGGCGGCCTCGACCGGGCGGCCTTCGGCCAGGTGCTGGCGGATCAGCGTCGAGGAATAGACCTCGTCATGGCCGCCCTTAATCGCGGCGACAATGGTGACCGCGAAGCCGAGCGCGCGCCCGGCGGCTGTGAGCGTCTCGATGCTGCC
This sequence comes from Alphaproteobacteria bacterium, assembly GCA_009694135.1. Taxonomy (GTDB): domain Bacteria; phylum Pseudomonadota; class Alphaproteobacteria; order UBA6615; family UBA6615; genus SHVS01. Next base: position 41,782 of record SHVS01000002.1, on the reverse strand, counting down.
CTGGCGCTTGTGGCCATAGGCGAAGTTGTAGCCGACGATCACCTCGCTCGGGCGGATGCCCTTGGCCAGCACTTCGTCGGCGAAGGCCTCGGCGGTGACGGCGGCAAAGCCGCGATTGAAGCGCTGCACCACCAGGAAATCGAGCCCGAGCGCCTCCAGATGCCGCGCCTTGATGCGGAACGGCGTCAGGCGGAAGGGCGCCAGGTCCGGCTGGAACAGCCGGCGTGGATGCGGCTCGAAGGTGAGCACGGCCAGCGGCTTGCCAGCGGCGCGCGCCCGTTCGCGCGCTTGGGCGAGCAGCGCCTGATGGCCGCGATGCACGCCGTCGAAATTACCGATGGCCAACACCGCGCCGGCGAGCGACGCCGGGACGGCGGCGGGGTGGCGGAAGATGCGCACGGCTGTGGGATGTACCGGCGGCCCCCCGCGCTTGCAAGCTAGCGTAGCGTGCAAGCGCGGCTGTTTTACAGCGCCAAGCGAAACTGCGCGGCGTCTCCCGGTGGTCGAAAGAGATCCGTACGCAAGGGCTCGCGCGGGGTCACGAGCCCGAGCTTACGGCAAGCCAGCCGGAAGCGCTCAGCCAGGAGTTGCGCGTAGATCCCGGTGCCACGCATACGGGTCTTGAACCCCGCATCGTAAAGCTTGCCGCCGCGGGTTTCCCGCACCAAGGCCTCGATCCGCGCGGCGCGATCCGGGTAATGCTCGGCCAGCCATTCGCCGAACAGATCCTTGATTTCCAGCGGCAGGCGCAACAGCACATAGCCGGCCCCGCTGGCGCCGGCGTCGCGCGCGGCTTCCAGGATCCGCTCCAGCTCGGCGTCGTTCAGCCCGGGGATCATCGGCGCCGCCATCACCATGGCGGGCACGCCGGCGGCGGCCAGTCCCTCGATCGCGCCCAGGCGGCGGGCAGGGGTCGCGGCGCGCGGCTCCATCTTGCGCGCTAGCACCGCATCGAGCGTGGTCACCGAGACCGCGACCCGCGCCAAGCCCTTCGCCGCCATCGGGCCGAGAATATCCAAGTCGCGCAGCACCAGCGCGCTCTTGGTCGTGATCCCGACCGGATGGCCGCAATCGGCCAGGACTTGCAGGATCGCGCGGGTGATGCCGAGGCGCTTTTCGATCGGCTGATAGGGATCGGTATTGGTGCCCATGGCGATCATGGCCGGGCTATAGCCCTTGCGCGCCAGTTCCCGCTTCAGCAGCTCCGCCGCCTCCGGCTTGGCGAACAGCTTAGTCTCGAAATCGAGGCCCGGCGAAAGCCCCAGATAGGCGTGTGTCGGCCGCGCGTAGCAATAGACGCAGCCGTGCTCGCAGCCGCGATAGGGATTGATCGAGCGGTCGAACGGAATGTCGGGGGAATCGTTGCGGGTGATGATCGCGCGCGCGCGTTCGACCGTGACCGTGGTGCGCGGCGAGGGCTCGTCATCCTCTGCCCCGGCGACTTCCCACCCATCAGCTGTGCGTGCGCGCGCATGCGGCTCGAAGCGGCCGGGACGGTTCGTGACCGCGCCGCGCCCCTTTTTTGCCCGGTCGGGGAGGACATCGCTCGACATGGTCGTTCTCTGCCATGCCGAATGGAACAAAGCAAGAACATTTAGGGTGCCTGAAATTGAAATCCAATGGTTCCGACGGAACCACCGCTGACGTATCGAATTCGGCACCAACTCACTATATCTATATCGGAAATCAGCAAGGAGTCGGCAACTTGTCACTCGATGAAGAACTAAGCGGGTTGCGAAGTCTTTTGTCCGCGTTAAGGGAACGGCGCGCATCTATCGGCATGTTTCCCAAGGACGGCAGTGTTAACCCGGCAACGGCACGCGAGATCACGAACTTGGAAAATGAGATACTTGTTCTCGAACGATTCGTTAGCCGCCGCGAAGGTGGCCTTGATGCCTAAAGGCTCTCCGAGCCATCCCTCTATTGCTGAACGTTCTGAGCAACCATCTCTGCAGCAGGCCCTGTTTGACGCCCATAATATCCTCACCGCGTACGTGAAAGTGCATGACGCGATCTTCAAATTCTCGATTCGAAAAGTGCTGCCGATCCCTGGCCTGTTTCAAAAAATTGACTACGAGTCACATGTTGCGAAGCTGACGATCCTTGCATCCGATCTTGAACGAGTCGGAAAAAGCGCGGATTTCTATCAGCAACCGCCAGTGTTCCTGGAGTTTGTTTTGGCCCTATTATCGACCATTCTGCACTTGCGAGACATATGCATCCAGATGGTTGCGAAAATCCAGGGGATCGGCGACTACCCGATGGCCAAGTATAAGCGGGACTTTGAGGCCTATAAAGCATTGGTCAATCGCTACGCGTCGCTTGGCGCGACACTTAATACTCAGATTGGCGGCAGTAGAGGCTAATCTCCCTTTCGAACTCAGACACCATCAGGACTCTGGTAGCCGCTACCTCTTTTCGTGCTCGCGCAGGCGCGGCGTCATCTCGACGAGGTTGCACGGGCGGGTGCGGAGATCGAGTTGGTGGTGGAGAATATCGTCCCAGGCGTCGCGGCAGGCGCCGGGCGAGCCGGGCAGGGCGAAAATATAAGTGCCGCGCGTGACGGCGGCGCAGGCGCGCGATTGGATCGTGGAGGTTCCGATCTTGGCGAAGCTCAAATAACGGAACAGCTCGCCGAAACCGGGGATGTCCTTCTCGGCCACCTTGGCCACGGCTTCCGGGGTGACGTCGCGGCCGGTGACGCCGGTGCCGCCGGTGGTGAGGATCACGTCGATCAGTGGGTCGTCGATCCAGGTGTTGAGCTGGGCCACGATCCGAGCCACCTCGTCGCGCACCACGGCGCGCGCGGCAAGCTTATGCCCGTCCTTGGTCAGGCGCTCGACCAGCGTATCGCCGGAGCGATCATCGGCCAGGCCGCGCGTATCAGAGACGGTCAGAACCGCGATATTAACCGGCTTAAAGCTGCGTTCAGTTGCCGTCACGGCGGGCCAGGTTTCGGGTCTTGCGAGCGCTCTCGACATAACGCGGCCAGTCGCCGGCGGCGACAGCGGCCAAGTCGGGCGCATCCTGCCCTAACCGGTGGCGATAGATCCACAGGTTGCTCAACACGCGCTCGATGAACAATCGCGTTTCCTGCGAGGGAATGCTCTCGATGAACAGCAGGGCGTCGCCCTCATAGGGCACGGTGCGCTCCCAGCTCCGCAGTTTGCCCGGGCCGGCGTTATAGGCCACAGCCATGCGGAACAGGTCGCGCCCGACGGTTTCATTATCCAGGAGATAGCTCAGATAGCGCTGGCCGAGCGAAAAATTGAGGTCGCTCTCGAACAGCCGGTCGCGCCCATTTTGCCCCTTCCGTTTGATTGCGACTTCGCGGCTCATGTAACTCGCCGTCGCCGGCATGAGCTGCATCAAGCCGCGCGCTCCGGCCGGGCTCACGGCGTGGGCATCGAAGCGCGACTCCTGGCGAATAACGGCCAACACGAGCGCGCGATCGACTTGGAATTCCTCGTCGGTCCACAGCCCGGTTGGATAGCGCGTGGCGGTCGATGACCCGGGCAAGGAGGAGCCAAGGCGGATCGACAAATACGGCAGGTTGGCGGCGCTGGCGACCGCAAGGAGCGCCGGACGAAGCTCGACCTCGTTGGCGGCGACGCGCGCCAGCTCCTCCTCGGCCTCGTCGGGTCGCCCAACTTGGAGCAAGGCAAGGCCGCGACGGGCGATAGGATTGGCGGCAAGCTTCTTCCAGTCACCGGGGGTGAGCGTCGGGTTGGTCCAGTCGTAGTTGAGGTCGATCGACAAGGCGCGGCGCGAGAGTATGCCGTAGAAGGTTTCGCCGTGCTTGGCGCCGACTTCTAGCCAGGAATTGACCGCCACCGGGTTGCGCGCGACCAGATGCGCGCGCGCCGCCCAGAAGGCTCCGGCAGCCGCGTTCCATGGGCTGGCATTACGCGCCACCGCCAGCTGCTCGAAATGCATTTGCGCGGTTTCGAACTTGCCGAGGCGCCAAGCCGAGATGCCGCCCCACCAATGCAACAGCGGAATTTCTTCGGTGGAACGCATCGCCAACTCGGCGCTCACCAGCGACCCGGCATAGTCGCCTTGGAAAAACAGGCCGGAGGCAAGATCGACGCGGAAATCGTCTAACTCCGCGTTCGACAACAGCCTTCGCGCCGGCTCCTGGCTCAGAAGCACGCGCACTTCGGAGAGCGACCCGGTATGCAGCTTGCGGCGGATATCGGCGCGCAGCGCATCTGCGCGCGTCCTGTCGGAGGCGGAAAGTCCGCCGCGCGGCACGGGTATGGGGGCCGGATCGAGCGATTCGACCGCGCCCGGTAGCTTCGGGCGGGCATCGCCAAAGACGAGGCGCGGCGGCTCGGCCGCCCCCTTCGGGCGGCGTTTGATCGCGAGCGCCCGAACCTCATCGGCCTGCGGTTGGTCGGCGTAGCGCTGCAACCAGGCGCGCAATTCCGGATAGGAGGCGCGATAGGCGGTCGGATGGAGCAGCTTCTCCGCCTCGATATAGCCTGTCAGCACTCGGTCGGAGAGAGTGCCGATCAGTTTCTCGGCGGCATCAAAATCGGTCTTTTGATTGAGCGTGAAGATGGTGCGATAGGTTTGAATATCGGCCGGCGACAGGAGCGCAGGCAACGCCGCCGGGCGCGGTTGCCCGCCGCCCGGCGCATCGGCTGCCAACCCAGGCTGTGCCGCCAGCCACCCAAGAAGGATGGCCGCGAGCGCCAGCCCGGAACGCGCCGGACGAGTTGCCCTATTCTGCCGCACTGATCAGGTTCCTCCCCCGCCGCTGTGGATAACTGACACTGGCTAAGGGCGCAAGCGGCGACACCCGAGCCCATTACGCGGTATTATAGTAAGAATGTGCGCCTTGGTTACCAAGAAGATACTGCCCGACTTGCGCTAAAGGTCGGTAAAGCGTTAGAGGCAGCCGGACCGGACGGGGCGTATTGGCCCCGCTTTAATTGCATGCTCAGAGACCGTGATGTCTAAGCTGGCTGTGCTTACCCTTGATCAGCGCGCGCAGTTCGACCGCGACGGCTACTTGGTGATCCCAAGATTACTGGCCAATCCGGTGTTGGACCATGTGCTGGCCTGGACCGTGGCGCTCGCAGCGATGCCGGACGTGCCGGGGCGGCAAATGAAATACTACGAGGATAGCCTCACGGCGCTGGTCGCGCTCGACCCGGCGACGGTCGATAATGGGCGCCTCGAACTGGCGGCGGGTCATCATCGCCGAGGTTTGTTGGGACCTTTGTGGCAATCCTTGAGCGATGCCGAGTTGCAAGGCGTTGAATTTGCCCCGTTTCCCACCGCGCCGGGCGATGTAATCTTATTTGATTCCATCGTCCCGCACTGCTCGGCGCCCAATCTTATCGATCGGCCACGGCGCTTATTATACATAACTTATAATCGGAAGAGCGCCGGCGACCAGCGGGAGCGATACTTCGCCGACAAAAGGAAGAGCTTTCCGCCCGATTGCGAGCGCGAGCCGGGTAAGTCCTATGCCTATAAGGTCTGAGCCCATTCGCGTGGACCGCTCGTGACCGCTCTCGGTGCGCTTGCCCTGCTCACCTGGAGCTTTCTTTTGCTTGGTCGCGGCGGCTTTTGGCGGGCGCGCGAGCGCTTGGATTTCGTGGGAGGTAACGGCCGCGGCAACTGGCCCGTGGTGGTCGCCATTGTGCCCGCGCGTGATGAGGCGGCGCTTGTCGGGCGCAGCATCGGCTCGCTTTTCAGCCAGGACTATCCGGGGCGATTCAGCGTGGTGCTGGCCGATGACCACGGCACCGACGGCACGGGGGCGGTGGCGCTACATGCCGCTGGAACGAACGCATCGCGGCTGCAGGTAATTTCTGTACCGGCGCGCCCACCGGGCTGGGTCGGCAAGGTGTGGGCGATGGCGCAGGGACTGAAAGCGGCCGAGGCCGGCTCGCCCGAATTCGTTTGGTTCACCGATGCCGACATCGCTCATGCCCCCGGCATGCTGCGCGCGCTGGTCGCCAAGGCCGAAGCCGAGCGGCGCGATCTGGTGTCGGTGATGGTGATGCTCTCCTGCCGCGGCGGGATTGAGCGGCTGCTGATCCCGGCCTTTGTCTACTTCTTTCAGCAGCTCTACCCTTTTGCCTGGGTGGCGGATCCGGCGCGTGCGACCGCCGCCGCCGCCGGCGGGTCGATGCTGGTGCGGCGCCAAGAGCTGCTCGCTGCCGGCGGGCTCGACTCCATACGCGGCGCGCTGATCGACGATTGCGCGCTTGCCGGCGTGCTCAAGGCGCGCGGCTGCCGGTTGTGGCTCGGACTTTCGCAAGACTCCGCGAGCCTGCGCCCCTACGGCGGGGTCGCGCCGGTATGGGGCATGGTCGCGCGCACGGCCTATACGCAACTCCGCAGTTCGCCGCTGCTTCTCGTGCTGACCCTCTTCGGGTTGGCGCTGGTCTATCTCGCGGCGCCGGCGCTGGTGGTGTTTTATCCGCTGCACGGTGACGTGGTGGCAACCGGGTTGGGCCTCGCCGCTTGGGCACTGCTGGCGCTGAGTTTCGTGCCGATGCTGGGCTACTATCGCCAGCCGCTCTGGCTGGCGGTGGCGCTGCCGCTTGCGGGAGTGCTTTATGCGCTGATGACGGCGGATTCGGCGCGACAGCATTGGCTTGGCCGCGGCGGCGCCTGGAAGGGCCGCGTCGTTAGGGCGGGCGGGGACCGCGAATGAGCGTCGAGGCGCCAAGCGGCAAAGGCGCGCGCGACGAGAACTTCCCGGTCGGTTCGTTCTTGATCGCGCGGAGATTGCGGCCACAGGTCATGGCTTATTACGCCTTCGCCCGCGCCGCCGACGATATTGCCGACAGTTCGGAGCTGGCACCTGCGGATAAGGTCGCGCGTCTGGCGCGCTTCGCCGCCGCGCTCGAGGGGCGTGACGATGATCCGGCTCTCGCCAAGCCGATGGCGCTGCGCGCGGCCCTGGCCAGGACCGATGTGCCGTTGCGCCACGGGCTCGATTTGCTCGCCGCATTTACCCAGGACGCAACCAAGACCCGCTACGCCGATTGGTCCGAACTGATGGCCTATTGCGAGCTGTCGGCCAATCCGGTCGGCCGTTTCCTGCTCGACCTGCATGGCGAGCCGCGCGGCTTGTGGCCGGCATCGGACGCGCTGTGCAGCGCCTTGCAGGTGCTCAACCACCTGCAGGATCTGCAGGACGATTATATGCAGCTCGACCGGGTCTATTTGCCGCTCGCTTGGCTGGCGGAGGAAGGCATCGGGGTCGAGACGCTCGCCGGCAAAGGCTCGCCGCCCCCGCTGCGGCGGGTGATCGACCGCTGCCTAGCGGAAACCAACCGGCTGTTGCTGCGCGCGGTCGATTTGCCGCTGCATCTGGCCGACCGGCGCCTGGCGATGGAAGCGGGCGCGATCCTGCGTTTGGCGCAGCGTCTGGCGCGACGTTTGCGGGAGCGCGATCCGCTGGCCGAGCGGGTGGCGCCGCCACGCGTTTCGTTCCTTACGCAGGCGCTGATTGGCGCCGGCTACGCCTTGCTCAGAAAGCCGATCGTGGCATGAGCAACGGCGTCGCCAGTGTGCGCGCGGTCACGCTTGGCGCGCGTTCATCATTTCTCTGGGGCATGCGCGTGCTGCCCAAGGCGCGCCGCGAGGCGATGTACGCGCTCTATGCCTTCTGCCGCGTCGTCGATGACATCGCCGACAGCGTGGCGCCGCGCCCGGAGCGACTGATCGCGCTCGCCGAATGGCGGGCGGAGATCGGGCGACTCTATGCCGGCAATCCACTGCATCCAGTCGCCGTCGCGCTGCTCGCGCCTGTGCGCGATTACGCCCTGCCGCGCGCTGAGTTCGAGGCGGTGATCGACGGCATGGAAATGGATGCCGAGGGCGATATTCGCGCGCCCGACCGGGCCACATTCGATCTTTATTGCCGGCGCGTCGCCGGCGCGGTCGGCATGCTGTCGATCCGCATCTTCGGCGCCCAGGATGCCACGGCGGATCGGATCGCGCTCACCCTCGGCCGCGCCTTGCAAGTGACCAATATATTGCGCGACTTGATGGAAGACGCGCGCGGCGGCCGGCTCTATCTGCCGCGCGAGCTGCTGGCGGCGCATGGTGTCGCTGTGCGGGAGACGATGGCGATGCTGGCCGACCCGTCCTTGCCCAAGGTCTGTCAGGCGCTGGCCGAGGAAGCCCTGCGCGACTATGGCGAGGTCGAGCGGCTGCTTGCAGGCGCCGACCGGACCGTGTACCGGCCCTGCGTCCTGATGATGCAGATGTATAGGACGCTGCTCGATCGCTTGTTGCGCTCCGGATTTCGTGATCCCAAGCGGCGCGTCTCGGTACCGAAATTGGTTAAGATCTGGATCGTCCTGCGCTACGGTTTTCTGTAGTGGGCGCGAGGAATTTGCGGACCGCGCGCGCCTTCGCTAGCGTCGGCCATCCGCGGCAAGAATGGGCGCCGCGAAGGACAGTGGGGCTATGACGGACAGTATTCGCCCAGCCATGTTGCAAGGCGGCGTCGCGGTCGCGGCGGTTACGCATCCGCTTGGCGGGATCGAGCGGCTGGTCGATCCGCTTTACGGTGCGCGGCGCGCGCTGGTCGCCGCGCAACGGGCGGACGGTCATTGGCAGTTCGTGCTTGAGGCCGATGCGACTATTACGTCCGAATATGTGCTGCTGCAGCATTTCCTTGGCGAGATCAAGCCGGAGCGCGAACGGCGCATGGCGCGCACCTTGCGCGCCGGGCAGAACGCGCAGGGCGGCTGGTCGCTCTATGCCGATGGCGACAGCGATTTGTCGGCCAGCGTGAAGGCCTATCTGGCGCTCAAGCTCGCCGGCGACGATCCGGCCGCGCCGCATATGCGCCGGGCGCGCGACCTGATCCTTGGCCTCGGCGGCGCCGCGCGGGCGAATGTGTTCACCCGCTTTACGCTTGCTCTGTTTGGGCAGGCGCCGTGGCACGCGGTGCCGGTGATGCCGGTCGAGTTGATGCTGCTGCCGCGCTGGTTCCCGTTCCACCTGTCGAAGGTGTCCTATTGGTCGCGCACGGTGATCGTGCCGCTGATCAAGCTGGCGGCGTTCAAGCCGCGCGCCAAGAACCCGCGCAATGTCGATATTCGCGAGCTGTTCCTGGTGCCGCCGGAAGAGGTCCGGGATTACATCCGCAATCCGACCCGCGACTGGCTCGGCCAGGCTTTCGTAGCGCTCGACCGCTTGTTGCGGCGGATCGAGCCTTCCATACCCGTCAGTCTGCGCAAGCGGGCGATCGCCGCCGCCGATGCCTTTATAACCGAGCGGCTGAATGGCGAGGATGGCCTCGGTGGAATCTTCCCGGCCATGGCCAATGCGCTCATGGCCATGCATGCGGCAGGCGTGCCGGCGAGCGATCCGCAGTTTATCACAGCGCGCGCGGCGATCGATAAGCTGGTGATCGACGATGCCGATCAGGCCTTCTGCCAGCCCTGCCTGTCGCCGGTATGGGACACGGCGCTGGCCATGCATGCGCTGATGGAAGCGGGTGAGCCGGGCAGCGGCCCTGCGATGCGCGCGGCGGCCGACTGGCTGCTCAAGCGCGAGGTGCGCGAGCGCCGTGGCGATTGGTCGTCGCGCCGCCCGAAGCTTGCGCCGGGCGGTTGGGCGTTCCAATACGTCAATGATTTCTATCCCGATGTGGACGACAGCGCCGCCGTCGGGCTTGCGTTGCATCGCGCTGATCCGGTGCGCTATCGGTCGGCGCTGGAACGCACCGCCCGCTGGATCGTCGGCATGCAGAGTCGCAATGGCGGTTGGGGCTCCTTCGACGCCGACAATACGCATGGCTATCTGAACGCGATTCCGTTCGCCGATCACGGCGCCCTGCTCGATCCGCCGACCGCCGACGTGACCGCCCGCTGCATCGGCTTTCTCGCCCAGATCGGTTATCCGCGCGAGCATCCGGTGATCGCGCGCGGCGTTGCTTTCCTCAAGCGTGCGCAGGAAAGAGACGGCTCATGGTTCGGGCGCTGGGGCGTGAATTACATTTACGGCACTTGGTCCGTGCTCGCGGCGCTCAATGCCGCCGGCGAGGATCACGCCGCGCCGCCCATGCGGCGCGCGGTTGCCTGGCTCAAGGCGCAGCAGCGCAGCGACGGTGGTTGGGGCGAGGATTGTTCGAGCTACGCCCCCGAGCGGCGCAACGCGGCCAAGGGCTCGACGCCGTCGCAGACCGCCTGGGCATTGCTCGGCCTCATGGCGGCGGGCGAGGTCGCGGACGAGTCCGTCTCACGTGGCATCGACTTCTTGCGCCGTGCACCGCGCAGCGGCGTGCGCTGGTACGAGCGTTGGTGGAGCGGCACGGGCTTTCCGCGCGTGTTCTATCTCAAATATCACGGTTACAGCGCCTATTTCCCGCTCTGGGCGCTGGCCCGTTATCGCCGCCTGACTCAGGCCGACGCGCGCCACACCCCCTACGGATTGTGAACCGCGCGCTTTGAGCAAGCTGGGCGTTCTGGTCGGACTAAGGGCCGAGGCCCACATCCTCGGCGCCCCATCCGGCGGACGCGTAATGGTCGAAATCGCTCATGCCGATCCGGCTGCAGCCCGCGCCGGCGCGCGCCGGTTGGTGGATGCTGGCGCGACGTCATTGGCGAGCTTCGGCATCGCCGGCGCGCTCGATCCGGCCTTGCCGGCGGGTCGGCTGCTGCTGCCGCGCCGCATCAGAGCATCGTCCGGCGCCGATTATGCCGCAGATGTTGCTTGGATCGCACGGTTGACTGCGCGCCTGACCGAGCCCGCCGAAGCGGGCGTACTTATCGGCAGCGATGCGCTGCTGGCGAGCGCCGCCGCAAAGCAGGCGCAGTTCGCTGCCAGCGGCGAGGTCGCGGTCGATATGGAAAGCCATGTGCTGGCCGAGGTGGCGGTGGCGGCCGGGCTGCCGTTCCTCGTCTTGCGCGCGATCGCCGATAGCGCGACGGCCGATCTGCCGCGCGCGGCCTTGGTCGGCTATGCCGAAGGACGCATACGGCCATTCCGCGCCGCCGGCGCGCTCATCGCCGCGCCGGGCGATGCGCTTGCGCTATGGCGGCTGGCGCGCGATACGCGGCGCGCGCTTTCGGCGCTACGCCGTTTCGCGCGTCTCGTCGGCGGCGACCTTCTGGCCCCGCTTTAGCGGCTTCATCGGGGCGTGCTGGATCGCCTCCGAGACGATTTTCTCGAACACGAAATCGGCCGGCCGCTGCCGGTCGAGCGCGATCTCGGGCGCCATCGGGCCTTTGGTCCTGAAGCCCTTGAGCGTGACCATGAGCGCCTTCCACGGGCTACTGACCGTGTCCTCGACCGCCGTGCCCTCATAGCCGCAATGCACCATGCAATTGGCGCATTTCTCGTAGTTGCCGGTGCCGTAGCGCTCCCAGGCGGTTTCCTTCATCAGCGCGCCAAAGCTCGGCGCGGTGCCCTCATTCAAGAGATAGCACGGGCGCTGCCAGCCAAAGACATTGCGCGTCGGGTTCGACCACGGCGTGCATTTGTAGTTCTGGTTGCCCGCCAGGAAATCGAGGAACAGGCTCGATTGCGAGAAGCGCCAAGCCTTGCCCTTGCCCAGGCTGAACACGGAGCGGAACAGTTGCTTGGTGCGCTCGCGGGTGAGGAAATGCTCCTGATCGGACGCGCGCTCATAGGCATAGCCGGGCGAAAGCGTCACACCCTCGACGTCGAGCTCGTTGCACACGAAATCGAGGAACGCGGCAACGCGGTCGGGTGCGGCATTATTGAACCAGGTCGAATTGACGCTGACGCGGAAGCCGCGCGCGCGCGCGGCGCGGATCGCGGCCACCGCGCGCTTGAAGGTGCCCCGCTGGGCGACGGCGCGGTCGTGCTCCTCTTCCAGCCCGTCGAGATGCACGCTGAAGGTGAGATACGGGCTCGGCGTGAACAGCGGCAGCTTCTTTTCCAGCAGCAATGCGTTGGTGCACAGATAGACGAACCGCTTGCGGGCCACGAGCGCCGCGACGATCTGGTCGATTTCCTTGTGGATCAGCGGCTCGCCGCCGGGGATGGACACCACCGGCGCGCCGCACTCCTCGACCGCGGCGATGCACTCGGCGACCGACAGCCGGCGATCCAGGATCTCGTCGGGATAATCGATCTTGCCGCAGCCGGGGCAGGCCAGATTACAGCGGAACAGGGGCTCGAGCATCAGCACCAACGGGTACTGCTTCCGCCCGAGGATGCGCTGTTTCAAGATATAGGCGCCGACGCTGATCGCCTGGCGCAATGGAACGCCCATTCCCAATTCCTTCAGTGAAAACGACTGACGTTAAGCCTGATGGCCTTGCGCTTCGAGCGGTTCGGCGAGTTCACGCGGCAGGCGGAAGCGGATGCTTTCGACCACGCCGTCCTGCGGCACGACGCTGACCCGGAAATGCTCGCCGAGCCGCTCGACCAGCTCGCGCACGAGTTCTTCCGGCGCCGATGCGCCGGCGGTGATGCCGACGGCTTTCGCGCCCTTGAGCCAGGCGAGGTCAAGCGCGGTCGCATCCTCGACCAGATAGGCGGGCACGTTGGTCGAAGCCGCGATCTCGCGCAGGCGGTTGGAGTTGGAGCTGTTGCGTGCGCCGACGACCAGCACTACGTCGACCGCGGCCGCCAACTGCCGCGCGGCGGTTTGGCGATTTTGGGTCGCGTAGCAGATGTCGCGCAAATCTGGCCCGACGATTTCGGGGAAACGCGCCTCGAGCGCGCCGATGATCTCGCGCGTGTCGTCCACGCTGAGCGTGGTCTGGGTGACATAGGAAATATGGCTCGGATCGGTGGGCGTGACCGCCGCGACATCGGCGACGCAGGTAACCAGATGCACGCGGCCAGGGATCTGGCCCATGGTGCCCTCGACCTCCGGGTGGCCGGCATGGCCGATTAGCACCACGTCATAGCCTCTGGAGGCATAGCGCTTGCCCTGGTTGTGCACCTTGCTGACCAATGGGCAGGTAGCGTCGATCACGTCCAGCCGGCGGGCCGCGGCGTCGCGCTCGACCTTTTCGGCGACGCCATGGGCGCTGAAAATCGCCACGGCGCCGGCCGGGATTTCGCTGACTTCCTCGACGAAGCGAGCGCCTTTGGCGCGCAAATCCTCGACCACGCGCTTATTATGCACGATTTCATGGCGCACATAGACCGGCGCACCATGCTTGGCCAAGGCACGCTCGACAATCTCGATCGCACGCTCGACGCCGGCGCAGAAGCCGCGCGGCGTGGCGAGCAGAACTTTGAGCGGGGGCAGGGAAGTTGCTGGCATGATCTCACAGGGTTAATGGCGGCGAGTTCGCCGAGTTGCGCACCCTACAGGCTGGGGCCGCTCTTGTCACCCGCCGGTATCGTCACTCCACCACGCCGCGCGCGGGCAAGCCGGGCAGCTTCTTGCCATTGCCATAGCATAAGAACCGGGACGCCGAGAATGACGTCGCGCAGGCGGCGCAACAGGGCAATGGCTATCGCGACCTCGGCGGTCAAGCCGACCGCGGTGCCCATGAGCAAAATGCCACCTTCTTGCACGCCGAGCGAGCCGGGAATGGCGAAGCCGAAGCTCTTGACGGCTTGGCCGAGGCTTTCGATCACCAGCGCGTCGGTCACCAGCGGAGTCTGCCCCAGCAGGCCGAGCGCGACCCAGATTTCAAGCGCGCCGGCCACCCAGCCGACGAAGCGCCAAACGCCGCAATGCAGCACGGCGCGCGGCCGGCGGTAGAGGGCGTTCACGGCCGAGTCGAGCGCCGCGCCGCCACCTGCGAGCGCCAGCCATTCGCGCCCGCCGGCGATGCGCTTCACCATCTGCGCCAGCTTAAGGAACAACCCGCGCCGCTGCGCCAGGTAGAAGCCGGCCAAAAGCCCGCCGAGGGCCGTCATGCCGAAGACGACGCCAAGCGCGGTCATTGCGCCCTGCTTGCCCGTGCTGCCAAGGAGCAGAATAGCGCCCAGACCGGCGAACAGGATCAACGTGAGCACGGAAAGCGTAATCCCGACCACCAGGCTCGCGGCCGCGACCGGCCCGGCGACTCCGGCGCGGGTCAGTAGGCGGGCGCGGGCCAGCTCGCCGCCGACCTGGGCGACCGGCAGCAGTGCGTTGATCGCGTCGCCCACGACCCACATCCAAACAAGCCGACCGAAAACGGGGCGGGTCGAGGGTTCGAGCAGCACATGCCAGCTCAGCGCGTCGATGACATGCACCACCAGCCGCGCGGCGACGATCAGCAGCACGCCCCAGCCGACCAGGCCGAGCGCCTGCCACAAGCGGCCGAGATCCGTGGCGGCGATAATCACGGCCAGAAGCGCCGCACCGAGCGCGAAGGCAACCCAGGCGATGAGCCTCATCGGCCCATATATCCTGCGTCCGCGAACCAGGCGACCGCGTCGGCGAACGCCGCCGCGGCCGGCCGGGCACGATAGCCAAGCTCGCGCTCCGCCCGCGCCGACGAGAAATACATGTGCTTCTTGGCCATGCGCACGCCATCGACGGTCGCGAGTGGCGGGCGGCCGGTCAGATGCGCGATGAATTCGGCCACATAGGCGACCGGCAACACCGCCCCATGCGGGAGCTTGAAGCGCGGCGGCTTGCGCCCGGCGACGGCGGCGACGGCGGCAAGAATTTGCTGAAGGCTCATGTTCTCGCCGCCCAGTACATAGCGCCGCCCGATCGTGCCTTTGGTAAAGGCCAGGACATGGCCCTCGGCAACGTCGTCGACATGCACGACGTTGAGTCCGGTGTCGATGAAAGCGGGAATGCGGCCACGGGCGGCATCCAATACCAACCGTCCGGTGGGTGTCGGCTTGATATCGCCTGGTCCGATCGGCGTCGAAGGATTGACGATCACTGCCTGCAGGCCTTCGTCGCGTGTCAGGCGCTGCACTTCCGCCTCGGCCAGGAACTTGGAGCGCTTATAGGCGCCGATGATCTGGTCCAATTCGCTCGGCGTGTCCTCGTCGGCCGAAATCCGGTCTCCGGCGCAGCCGAGCGTCGCCACGCTGCTGGTATAGACGATGCGCTACACACCGGCGGCGGCTGCGGCGAGCATCAGCGAGCGCGTGCCGTCGACATTTGTCGCGAACATCTCCTTGGGATCGCGGGCCCACAGCCGATAGTCGGCGGCGACATGGAACAATGCGCCACAGCCTTTGAGCGCGAGTTCCAGCGAGGCGCGATCGCGTAAATCGCCGGTGACCAATTCGACCGGGAGCCCGGCGATGTTCCGGCGGTCGCTGCCGGGGCGCACCAGCACGCGCACGCTCTTGCCGTCGCGCAGCAACCGGCGGACGACGGCGGCGCCGACAAATCCATTTGCGCCAGTGACCAAGGCGGTCATATAGGCGGCAAGGGCAGGAGTCGCGGAAAGATTTGGCGCTCGGCGGGGGCGGCGAGCAGGCGCGCGATCATGCGCTGGTCGTAGAGCGCGTCGGCATCCATGAACAGGAGAGGCTCGCCGGATTGGAATGCCGCGCGCACGGTCCACAGTGACAAGAGCGAGCCGGCATCGAACTCGGCATTGATATGCGTCGTGACCGCACGCCGGGCCGCATGGCGCGCGACCTCGGCTTCGATTGCCGTCGCGCGATAACCGAGGCACAGCTCGATGCGCGTGATCCCGGCTGTGGTCAGGATCGACAAATGGCGCGCCATCAGCGTCACGCCGCCGAATTCGAGCAGCGACTTGTTCCGCCCATCGGCAGGGCTCAAGCGCTTGCCCATGCCGGCCGCCAGGATCACGGCGATCATCGGTGTGGTCTCGCCAGCAGCGCCGGCAGCAGGAGGAGGGTGGACAACAGCGTCATGGCGAGCGCGATGGTCAGCAGCACACCCATGCTGATCATGCCGGGGTGGCCGGATAGCGCCAGCGAGCCGAAGGAACTGACCGTGGTGAGCTCGCTGAATAGGACCGCGCGTGGCGTGCTCGACGCCATCAGCCGCACTCCGTCGCCTGCTTCCTCGCGGTGGCGCAGCACCAGATGCAAACCACTGGCGACGCCTAAGCCCAGCAGCAAGGGTAGCGCGATCAGATTGGCGAAGTTGAGCGCGATGCCCAACGCCACGGCAAAGGCAGCGGTCAATAGTCCGGCGAGCGCGAGCGGCGTCAGCACCAGGACCAAGTCCCGCAGATTGCGGAGTTGGCCGCCAAGCAGCAGAAGGATCAACATGGCGGCGATCAGCGAGGCTTCGAGAAATGCGCCGATGACCGCTTGGCTCGCCTCGGAAATGGTGATCGGGGCGCCGATCGCGTTCGGCGCGACGGCGAGCACGGCTCGGCCGAAGTCCAGCAAAGCTTGGTTTTCGACCGTGCCGGCGCGCGGCCGCACTTCCAGCCGGGTGTTTCCATCGGCGGCCACCCAGCGCGCCCGCAGGCTCTCGGGCAGATCATCGGCAGTGACTGGGCCGGCCTCAAGCGCCTGCCGCAGCCGGTCGATCAGGCGCGGCAAATGCACGAAGATGTCGCGCTCGAACGCGGCCAGTGGCGCTTCGCCCGGACGGGCCAGCAGTGATTGCAGCGCCATATGCAATCCTTGCGCTGCCGCCGATGCCGCGCCGTCGCCTTGCCCGAACTCATCCAGCGCGGCCAGCAAGTGTTCGGCTGATTGCCGGCGCTGCACGGCATCAAGCGCGCCGCCGTTCGGCTGCGCGGCGATTACCGGCGCGAGGAACAGCGCCATGTCGTCAATAATGGCCAGCTTTTCGGCCTGCTGAGTGGGCAGAAAACGCGTGAGGTCGCGCACGCTGGCCACCTCTGGCAGGCGGGCGAGACGCTCGGCCAGCGCGGGGGCCTCGGCGGTTGGGGTGAGCACGTCGATCGTGTAGGGTGTGCTCTCGGCATCGCGCGCGAGATCGAGGAAGGTCGCGACCGATTCGCTCGCCGGGTCCTTGAGGTTCAGCGGATTAAAGTCGGTGGTCAGAAACGGCAAGGCGGCGAGGCCGATGGCGGCCCCAAGCGCGCCCAAGGCGATGATCGCGCGCCGGTGGCTGAGCAGCGGCGATGCGGCCAGCCGCACGCGCAACGGTGCGACCAATTGGGGCCCAAACAGCGTCAGCAGCGCCGGCAGCAGCGACAAATTGATCACCACGGCGATGAACATGCCGACGCCCGAGATCAGCCCAAGCTGCGCCAGTCCGAGATAATTCGTCGGTAGGAAGGCGAAAAAGCCGCAGGCGGCAGCTAGCGCGCTGAGCACCAATCCCGCGGCCGTGCCGACTGCCGCATCATCGAGCGCCCGGGCGCGCTCCATGCCGCGCTCCAGCTCCTCGCGGAATCGCAGCACATAGTGAATGCCGAAATCGACCGCCAAGCCGATGAACAGCACGGCGAAGGCGACCGAGAGCAGGTTCAAGGGCCCGATGGCAACCAGCGCAAACGCCGTCGTCCAGATGAGCCCGACCGTTAGGCACAAAGTGACCGCCACCACGAGCCGCCAGGAGGCGAGCCCGATGGCGAGCAGGGCGACATCGAGCAGAAAGGCGACGGCGACCGATGCGACGCCGCCAAACTGCACGCTGTCGAGTTCTTCCTGGTCGAGCACCGGCGGGCCGGTCAGGCGGAGGCGAAACCCGGCCTCGGGCGTGATCCCGAGCGCCTGCGCCGCCACGCGGATCTCGGTGATGGCCGCCGCCGCCGGTTTGAGCGAGGCGTTATCGCGCACCGGCTGGGTCTGCAGGAACGCGCGTGGCGAGAGCTGTTTTTCGCCCGCGAAGCTCTCCAGCCAGGACAGGCCGCCCGGCGCCACCGCGACACCGGCGATGCGTGTCAAAAATTCCGCCAGTTCCTCGTTGTCGGCCGCGGCGGCATCTTTCAGTGCGATATCCATGGTATCGGCCAGCCCGCGCAGGCTCATGTCGGCCGCCAGACTCGCCAGCAGCGGTTCGGTCGCCGCCAGCCGGTCGGCGAGCACGGCCAGCTCCGCCGGAGACAGCAACAGCAATCCGTTGCGGCGCAAGAATGGTTCGGCGGCAGGGTTGAAGACCGAGTGGAACAGGTCCTTGCGGGCGGCCAAGCGCGCGGCCAGGCGCTCGGCGGCATCCTCGGCCGCCTCCGGGGTCGGCGCATCGATGACCGCCACCGCCGGATCGTTGAGCACCGGGAAGGCGCGGTCGAAGGCGATGCCATGCTGCCGGAACGGCACCTCGGCCGAGATCATGTTTTCGGTCGAGGTATCGATGGCAAATCGCCCGGCGATCAATTCGATTGCTCCGGCCGTAGCGACCAGCGACACGACGGCGACGGCCCACGCCTGACGCCGCATCAGCCCGGTCCAGGAAAGGACGATTCGCGGAGCAACGCCGCTCAAGGGATGCGCTCAAAGACAAGCCGCGTGGCGCCTGTTACGATTGCCATGGGCGCGGCTTCGCGTGAATCGATTCGCATGGATGGACACTGCATGGGCAGCGGCGACCATAGTCAATATCCGGGCGGCCGGACAAACACGTTGATTGTCCGGATGGGTTGGTTGCGACGCGGCTTGCTTGGCTTTCTGCTGGCGGTCGCGCTCGGCCAGGCGGCGCAGGCCGGGCCCGCGCCGCGCGAACAGACGGCCAAGTTCAATGCAACTCTGCTGGCCGCGATGCAGGGTGGAGGCAAACTCGGCTTCGAGGGCCGCTACAAGGCGATCGACGGCGTGGCGCGTGAGGTGTTCGATTTCGCCGGCATGGCGCGCGCCGCTGCCGGCTCCTATTGGGGGACCTTCGGCGCGGATGGGCAGAGCAAGCTGATCGACGCCTTTACGCGACTATCGGTCGCGACCTACGCCGCCCGTTTCGACGGTTTTTCCGGCGAGCGCTTCGAAGTCCGGGGCGAAAGCCCGGCCGGGCGCGGCGCGGTTCTCGTCAACAATGTGCTGGTGAAATCCACCGGCGAGCCGGTCGCGATCAACTACATGTTCCGCGCGGGCGAGGGCGGCTGGCACGTGGCCGATGTCATGCTCGACGGCAAGTTCAGCGAATTGGCCGTCAAGCGCTCGGAATTCGCCGCGGTATTGAAAAGCAACGGGCTTGCCGGGCTGCTCGACCGCATCGAGGATCGCATCCGCCAGTTCCGTGCGGGAACCAAGGGGCCGGGCGAGTGAGCCATAACACTTTTCTGCACCGCATGGTGCGGCCCCTGGTTCGCCCGCTGGCCAAGACCGCCGTCACGCCCAATCAGGTGACCACGCTCCGGCTGGCGTTTGGTCTCGCCGCCGCCGCCAGCCTGGCTTCGGCCGATGTCTCGACGCGTGAGTTTGGCGCCGCGCTGTTCCTTGCATCAATGCTGCTCGATCGCGCCGATGGCGAGTTGGCGCGCCAATCGGGCAAGTCCTCGCCTGGGGGCCATCGCTATGATCTGTTGGTCGATAGCTTCTGTGATGCGATCGCCTTTTTCGCCCTGGGCATGGGCTTGCGCGGCGGGACATTCGGCGCGCTCGCACCCGCGATGGGCGCGGCCGCCGGGGTGGCGATCGCCGCGATCCTGCTGATCGTCATGCGTGTGGAGACGGCGAAGGGTGCGCGCGCCGGCGAGATCAAACTCACGCCCGGCTTCGATCCCGACGACGCTCTGCTGATTCTGCCGCTAGCGGTGTGGCTTGGTTGGTCCGAGGCGATGATCGCCGCCGCGGCCATCGGCGTGCCCGCCTTCGCACTCGGCATGGCGGCGCATTTCCGCGCGCCCCTGTTCGGGCGGTAGGCTGCGCTAGCCCTTGCCGCCGCCGGCGATCGGTTGGGCGTAGCGCAGCTCCAGATCCCACGGGAAATGGATCCAGGTGTCCTGGCTCACCTCGGTGACGAAGGTGTCGACCAGGGGGCGGCCGGCCGGCTTGGCATAGACGGTGGCGAAATGCGCCTTGGGCAGCAGCTTGCGCACGGCGCTGGCGGTGCGGCCGGTATCGACCAGATCGTCGACGATAAGCCATCCATCCGACACCAGCGTGGGCGCCTTGAGCACCTGCAGCGCGCCCTGCGCCTGGTGCTCGTAGGAGGCGACGCACACGGTGTCGATCAACCGGATGTCGAGTTCGCGCGCCACAATCGCCGCCGGGACCAGCCCGCCGCGCGTGATCGCCACCACGCCCTTCCACGGGCCCTTCTCCGCCAGGCGCCAGGCAAGCGCCTTGGCGTCGCGGTGAAGCTGTTCCCACGAAACCGGGTAGCTGCGTTCGGGCGCGGTGTCGTTCATGGGATCGGTCAGATGCCGCGGCCTTCGATCGGCGTGACCACCAGCGCGCCGACGCGCCAGACGCCATTCGCCTGCTTCTCCATCGAGAAATAGGCCATGGCCGCCTTGCCGTCGCCGCCGATCACCAGCATCTTCTGCACCGGCTTGCCGGCGGCGAAGCCGATGTCCTGGTAGGTCACGGTGCGCGGCCGGTAAATGGCTCCGAAGTCCTTACGCACCGCCGCCATGAAGCGCTCGGCCGTGCCGTATTTGGCGCGGAAAACGGGCGCCGCCAGGCCGAAAGCGGCGCTCGCGTCGTCGCGCTTCAAGGCTTCGAGCTGGCGTTCGATCACGCCGCGGATTTCCGCTTGCACGGCAGCCGGCACAGTCTCTTGGGCGACTGCTGGGGCGAGGGCGAACAGGGCGGCGATCACGAACACAATGGCGCGCATGGAACCGGCCTGAAATTGGAGGCGGCGTGAGCCCGGTATGCGCGCCGGGAAGGCTTGCGCCAAGAGCGCGATCCTGACGGTCTCAGCGCAAATAGACGCGCACCTCGCTGGCCGGCAAGGCGCGCTGGAACTCGCCCGAGAGCGCGATCTTTTCCGGGGGGACGCCGAGCGCCCGCAAAGCGCGCAAAACCTGCTCGGCCTGACGGTCGGCGTCGGCCCCAGCGGCCACATTCACGGTCCAGTCGGCCGGGCGCGGGGCAACCGCTACGACCTCGAAGCCAGCCTCGGCGCCGCGCGCGGTGCGTGCTTGGCGGATGGCGTTGGCGAAGGCAGGATCGGTGGCCAAGTCGCCGGTCGTCGCGCGCACGGTGACGTAAGGGCGGCGCGGCGCCGTCTCGACGGCCGCTGGTCCCGGTGCGGGCATTGGCGCCTCGGCGGCAGCCTGGGCGACCGGGGTCGGGGCGGGATCCTTCGCTCCGGTCAGAACGGCGAACAACGAGCGGTCGCCACCGCCTTCGCAGCCGGTGAGCAGCAGCACCGCGCCGGCGGCGACGAGCGGAAGTTTCCAGCCTGCGGGTCTTGGCATGCTTTGTCCCTGGAATCGGGTGGGCCGAGGGTTGGCAGTCTAGCGTGCGCGGAACCGGCGCGCCACCCGGCTCTGGTTCAAGCCGGGAGCAAGCGCGTACCGGGCTGCCGATTTTCTTGCGCCCCACGCGGCCGGCCTCTAAGGTCGCCCGCAGCGCGCCCGTAGCTCAACTGGATAGAGTATCAGACTACGGATCTGAGGGTTAGAGGTTCGAATCCTCTCGGGCGCACCAAAATACCAATGCAGGCGAATGACCCAGTCGCGCGCCGCGAATCCCTCGCATCCTGCCGGCAAATCGGCTCCAGCTCTCGATGCTGCACAGATCGAAGTGCTGGCCCCCAACCTCAAGCGCCGGCTCTCGGGCGTGACCGCGACCATCGTGCGGTTGGTACCGTTCCAGGCATCCGGGATCGGCATCGTCGCGACTGGCTGGGGCCTGCCGCCGCATGTGCCGCACATCGGTCTTTGGCGGGCCTTGCTGCTTCCCCGCCGGCGCCGACAGGGATCACCCTGGCGGGTGTGGCACGCAAGGCGCAATGTCGAGATGGCGCTCGGCCTCATCCTGCGCCATGCATTCGGCAAGCGATTGAAGCTCTTGTTCACCTCGGCCTCGCAGCGCGTACACCAGCCTTTCACCCGGTTCTTGATCGGGCACATGGACGCGGTGGTGGCGACCTCAAGCAAAACGGCAACCTATCTGCATGGCCCGGCGACGGTGATCCGCCACGGTATTGATGTGCAGTCGTTTGCTCCCGCCGCGGATCGGGCTCGCATCCGGGCCGAGCTTGGACTGCCCGCAGGTCTGCTCATCGGCTGCTTCGGCCGCATCCGCCACCAGAAGGGAACCGACGTCTTCATCGATGCGCTGCTCGCGCTCATGGATGACCATCCCGAGGTACATGGCGTCATTCTTGGCCTGGCGACCGAAGCACATGCGCGCTTCGAGCGCGCCCTGCGCGCCAGGGTCAACGCATCGAACCACGCCGGTCGCATCCATTTCATGGGCGAAGTCCCGGTCGATGCCATGCCGCGCTGGTACCAGGCGCTCGACATATTCGTCGCGCCGCAGCGTTGGGAAGGCTTCGGGCTGACGCCGCTGGAGGCGATGGCTTGCGCCGTGCCGGTGGTGGCGACGACCGTCGGCGCGTTCGGCGAACTGGTAAAAGACGGCGAAACCGGCATCCTGGTTCCGCCGGGCGATTCGCGCGCGATCGCCGAGTCCCTGCGGGGGATTATCGAGGACGCGGAGCGGCGCCAGCGCTTGGGGCGGAACGCGCGCGCGCATGTTTGCCGCCAGTTCCGGATCGAGGACGAAGCCAAGGCGTTGAACGCGCTTTATCGTTCCCTCTTGGATGGATGATCCGGGCCGACCATGCCGCTGAAATATTTGCTAGCGATCCTGAATTATCACCTTGGCCGGGCGCGCTACCTGCTTATCCACATTCCTAAGAATGCCGGCGTAGCCATCAAGAATGTGCCCTCGCTGCGCGGCTGGTGCATCAATGCCGACCCGTATTTTCATGTGAGCCGCGCCTATACGCGCGAAGTCGCCGCGGCGATGCACGCGCGCGGCGAGCATCATGGATTCCAGCACGCACGGTTGCGGGACATCCATCCTTCGGTGCGCGCGCGCTTGCAGCCGGTGGCGATCATCCGCAATCCCTGGGCGCGTGTGGTATCGCGCTTCCGCTTCGGTCGGACGGCTGTCGCGCAGGGCAGATTGCCCGAAAACTACCTGGCGACGAGCTTCGAGGGGTTTCTTGAGGAGCGGTCGCGCTATGGCGGCGAGCCGTTCTTTTGGCACCGCGTGATCCGCGGCTGGTACCCGCAGCTTGACTATGTGACCGACGCAAGCGATCGCGTCGCCGCGCATCTTCTTCGCTTCGAGCATCTCGACGACGAGTCCATGCGCTATTTCGGGCTGAGTACGCCACCCCGTAAGCGCAACGTGAGCACCGCAATGTCCCAGGATTGGCGCGGCTTTTACACCGCGCGCACGATCGAAATCGTCGCCGATTGGTACAAACGCGACATCGCGGCCTTCGGCTTCGATTTCGATACCGCGGCTCGGCGAGGGACCTACTTTACCGACGCTGCGGCCCGCGGCCCGACGAGCGCGCTGACTGGCGGTGCGCTTGCTCTGCCATCTGGCGCCTAGCGCCGGGACCGATCGCCGATGGAGTATCAATACACGCCGCCGCCTTTGCCATCGCTGGCTCGGCTGCGGTCGCTCTATCGTGACGCGCCCGGCGATTCAGTCCTGCGCAAGCTGGAGTTCGAGGCGCTGGCGACCAAGCGGCTGGCGGGCCGGATTCTGGATATTGGTGGTGGTCGCAAGGCGCACTACCTGCGGCGCCTGCCTGCGGGCTTAGACCTGGAGTCGGTGAATATCGACCCGAAGATCGAGCCCACCTATCTGATCCGGCCGGGCGATCCGCTGCCGGTGCAAGACCAGTCCTTCGATGGCGCGGTCAGCTTCAACACGCTCGAACACGTTTATGACGCGCGCCTCTTGCTCGACGAGATCCACCGTGTGCTGAAGCCGGGCGCCACGGCGCATATCAGCGTGCCATTCATCTTCCGTATCCACGCGCATCCCGATGATTACTTTCGTGGCACCCCAAGCTGGTGGGCGGAGACCCTGCGGCGCGTCGGCTTTGCCAGGACCGAGATCACGCCCCTTATTTGGGGGCGCTACACTACCGCGCGGATGATCTGCGGCCACCACGGATTGCTGCCGGCGGGCTGGGAAGTTTTCATCGCCTTGATGAAGGACCTCGCGTACGCCGCGACGAGTTTTCATGGGAAACGCACATACGATGGTTCGAGGGGAGAGCGCATCTGCGCGGTGTCGCCCGCCTGGTTCATTTCGGCAACCAAGCGCGCACAGTGAGCTGCTTCCCGCAGACGGGTGAAGCTGGCCGTACGCCGCGCGCGCATGTTATGCATCCGCACCATCTCCAAGACTTGGACGTATTGAATTGAGCGAACAACGGCGGCGCGAACAACGTCTTGATTTGACCAACGCGCGCCGGCTGTGGCGCGGCTGGATCAGGCCGCGCCGGCCCAAGCTGCTGCAAATCGGCGCCTTCATGCTTCTCGCGGCGGCGGCGGCCGGGTCAATTCCGCTTTTGATGGAGCGCGCCGTCAATGAGGTCGCGCAGCGCGATATTAGCACGGTCTGGCTTCTTGCCATCGCCATCTTCGTGCTTTCGGCCGTCAAAGGCGCGGCCGGCTATGGCCAGACGGTGCTGATGCAGGCGATCAGCCAGCGGGTGGTCAGGGATATGCAGACCACCATGCTCGCGCATTTGTTGCGCAGTGACTTGGCCCTCTTCCAGGCAACGGCGTCGGGCCGTCTGGTTTCGCGGTTCATTGTCGACGCGCGGATGCTCCATAAAGCGCTGGTGCGGATGCAGACCGCGCTACTGCGCGAGGTTTGGACGGCGCTCATCCTCGCCGGGGCGATGGTCTATCTCGACTGGCGCATGTCGCTCGCGGTCTTCATTTTCTTTCCGGCGTGTCTTTGGCCGATCCTAGCAGCCGGCCGCCGCTTCAAGAAGTTGGCGCGCGCGTCGGCCGAGGAGATGGGCACGCTTGCGGTGCTGCTTGGCGAGGTGTTCAACGGCATGCGGCTCATCAAGGCCTTTCGCCTAGAGGCGCATATGGCAGCGCGCGCCGGCGTCTCCATCGCGCGCATCGAAAATCTGCTTCGCAGCCAAGTCAAACGCAGCGCCTTGCTTCCGGCATTCACCGCAGCGATCATCGGACTCGCCATCGCGACCGTATTGATCTACGGCGCGCTGGTGGCGATGCCCGAAGGCGAATCGCTCGGGCGCATAACGGGATTTCTCGCCGCGTTTTTCATGGCCTTTCAGCCGCTGCGCAACCTGGGGTCGCTGCAGGGGCAGTTGCAGGACGGCTTGGTGGCGGTGGAGCGCATGTTTGCCTTGCTCGACGTGGCGCCGAAACTTGTCGACCGTCCAGGCGCGCGTCCGCTGGCCATTTCCGCCGGCGAGATCAGGTTCGAACAGGTGCGCTTCACGTATGAAGGCGGCGCCGGCGCGCTCCAGGGGCTCGAACTGATGATCCCAGCGGGCAAGACGGTGGCGCTGGTTGGGGCCAGCGGCGCGGGCAAGACCACGGCGCTCAATTTGATTCCGCGTTTCTTCGAGCCACAAAGCGGGCGCGTGCTGATCGATGGGCAGGATGTTTCCGAGGTGACGCTCGACAGTTTGCGGTCCGTCATCTCGCTCGTCAGCCAAGACTCGATGCTGTTCGATGATAGCGTACGCGCGAACATTGCCTTCGGACGGCTCGACGCCAGTGAAGCAGAGATTCGCTCCGCCGCTATCGCCGCCGCTGCCCATGAGTTCATCGAGGCGCTACCGCAAGGCTACGATACCATGATTGGCGAACGGGGGGTGCGGCTCTCGGGCGGGCAGCAGCAGCGGCTCGCGATCGCCCGCGCCATTCTGAAAAATGCGCCGATTTTGCTACTCGACGAGGCGACCAGCGCGCTCGATACGGAATCCGAGCAGCAGGTGCAGGAAGCGCTCGATCGCTTGCGCCGCAGCCGCACCACGCTGGTGATCGCGCACCGCCTGTCCACGGTGGTCGCCGCCGACTGGATTTATGTCATCGACCATGGGCAGGTGGTCGAGTCCGGCACGCATGAGCAGCTGAAGGCGAAGAATGGAACCTATGCCCGGCTGGCCCGCTTGCAATTTCGTGATTACGCCTCCGATGAGCCGGCTGAATTAGGCCCCGTGGCGCGAACCCGCGCCTGAAATCGATGGTTGTGGATCATGCGCTGCGACACCATTGAAGCCGTTTCGGCGCTGAGCTAGCTGGGGCGTAATGCTGGGAAACCTGAAAGTTTATTGGCGGCGTTTGCGTAACCTTCAAACGCTCGCCATTCATGGCGTTCGCATCCGCACGGCCATCAGTGATGTGCCGCGTTCAGTGCGCACCGCACTCTTCAAGGGAACCTATGAGAGCTTTGAATGCGAACTGGTTGAGAGGGTTCTCAAAGCCGGCGATCGCACGCTCGAAATCGGCGCCGGGATCGGGTTGGTGAGCCTAGTCGCGACCCGTCAATGCGGCGAAGGGAATGTCTTGTCATGCGAGGCAAACCCGGATCTGGAAGCGACCGTGCGCGCCAATTATGCACTCAATGGCTGGACCCCGAATCTTTTAATCAAGGCGGTGACCGCCGATGGGCGCGATCTTGTTTTTTACAAGGATAGCAAGGTTGTTTCCTCCAGCGCCTATGACCGTAAGCTCAATGGGCAGCAAGTCACCGTGCCGAGCGTCGCGGTCAATGAACTCATCGCCCGCCATCGGCCGGGCGTCGTGATCATCGATGTCGAGGGCGGCGAGATCGAGGTGCTGCCGGCCGCCGATTTGTCCGGCGTGCGGACGATCATCGCGGAATTGCATCCGCATATCGTAGGGGCAGAAAAAATCGACGCCGTCGTGCAAAATTTGGTCGGGCAGGGTTTTGTGCATCGCGAGACGAAGCATAAGACCTTTCTTTTTACGCGTTGACATGTGGCCGTCGGTCGTCATCAACCTTGCGGCCAATACCGCCCGCTGGGCGAACAGCGCGCGCCAGCTGGGCGAGCAGGGAATCCCCTTCGACCGCCTCGATGCGGTGCATGGTTGGGCGCTGCCGGACGACGAGATCGCGCGCGTCTATGACGCGGGGGCCAATCAAAGGCGGGCCAAGGCTGCGCTCGTGCGCGCCGAGATCGGCTGCTATTTAAGCCATATCGTGGCCTGGCGGCGGATTGCGACCGGGGACAGCGCCGGCGGATTCATCTTCGAGGATGATTTCCTTGCCTCCGACGATCTGGCCGGCGTACTCGGCGCTCTGTCGGCCGATCCCTCGGGCTGGGACATGGTGAAGCTGTTTTCCTTCGATCAAGCGCCGCGAACTCTGGCGCGCCACGCGCTCGGGCCGAAGCACGAAGTCGTCGTGCCCTATCGCGTCCCGACCTGCCTGATCGGCTACGGCATTACGCGCGGGGCGGCGCAACATTTGACCGCGCGCGCGATCCCGTTCTTTCGGCCGGTCGACGAGGATCAGAAGTTCTTCTGGGAAACTGGCCTCAAAGTGGCGCTTGTCCTGCCTTCGCCGGTCAAAGTGGGCGATCAGCAGGCGGCCACCGCCACCATCGGTACCGACCGGCGCGCCGCAGCACGTCGTGGGCCCACGCAGGTTTTGCGCAGCCTCAGCTATCAACTACGCTACAATGCAGCGCTGCATTGGCACCGGCTGCGGGATCGGCCATGACCGCGCCCAAGGTGCTGCATTTTCACTTCGGCACGGATGGCGGCGCGGAACGCTTCTTTGTCAATCTGGCGAAAGCTCTTGGCGAACGCGGCGTCGAGCAACGCTTCGTGATTCGCCCGGTGCGCAGCTGGCGTCCGGATATCGCGCCGCTTGGCCCGATCATCGAGCATCACTATCGCCGCCTGTCGCTGTTTTCGCCCCTGCTCGAATGGCGCATACGGCGCTTGGCGCGCGAGTGGCGACCGAATGCGATCATGGCCTGGATGCCGCGCGCGGCGCGGTTGATCCCGGATTATCCCGGAGCGGTGAAACTGACGCGGCTCGGCGACTTTCCGCGTCATCTCGATCACTTCGCCCGCTGCGACCTGCTGGTCGGCAATGTGCCTGGGATCGCCCAGCATTGTCGCGACCTGGGTTGGAGCCGCCCGGTGCGCACGATCTCCAACTTCCCGCGCGAGGTGCAGCCTCGCCCGATTGCGCGGCAAAGCCTGGATACGCCGATCGACGCCTTCGTCATTTCGAATGCCGGGCGCTTCGTGAACCGGAAGGGCTTCGATCTGCTGATCCGCGCCGCGGCGCGCATTCCCGGCGCTTACCTGTGGCTGATCGGCGACGGCCGCGAGCGCGCGGCGCTTGAACAACTGGCGGAGGCCGAGGGCATCCGCTCCCGCACCCGGTTTATTGGCTGGGTCGAGGAGCCGATCCACACCATCGCCGCTTCCGATGTTCTGGTCATGCCGTCGCGCCATGAGCCGCTCGGCAATGTGATCCTTGAGGCCTGGGCGGCGGGAGTTCCGGTCGTGGCGACGCGCAGCGAAGGGCCAAGCTGGTACATGATTGACGGCGAGAACGGGCTGCTCGCCGATATCGACGATCTCGATGCGGTTGTCGCCGGCATCGCGCGTATTCGCGCCGATCGCGCGCTCGCGCGGGGCTTGGTTGCCGGCGGTGCGGCGCAGTTGCAGCGGCTGTTCAGCAAGGAGCGCATCGTCGAGCAGTATCTCGCGCTCTTCGCCGGGCGCATCGACGAGTCCGGGGCGTAGGTCGTGCAGGTCCTGTTGCTCAACCGCGCGCGGGATACGGCACGCTTGGCGTTTCAGCAGCGGCAGTTGGCCGCTCTGGGACTGAGCTTTCGCCGCATCGAAGCCGTGACGCCGGAATCCCTGACGCTGGCGCGCGACGATCCTTACTGGACGGGGTGGGAGCGGCCCCTGAGCGACGTCGAGAAATCGATCCTGGCGACGCATTGCCACGCCTGGGCGGAGGTGGCGGCCTTGGGCGCGCCGGCGCTCATCCTCGAAGACGACGCTTGGCTCTCGGTCCGTGCGCCGGATTTCCTGGCTGCGGTCGCGCGCATGGACGGGATCGACCACGTGACGCTCGAAACGCGTGGGCGCAAGAAGCTGATTGCGGCTGCTCCGGACCCGCGACTTCCGCTGCGGCGGCTGTATCAGGATCGCACCGGTGCGGCTGCCTATGTGCTGTTTCCGCGTGGCGCGCAGAAGCTCTTGGCGCGCAGCGCGCGCGCCCCCGGACTCGCCGATGCAATCATCTGCGCCGCTTATGAGTTGGCGAGTTTCCAGGCTGATCCGGCATTGGCGATCCAACTCGACCAAGCCGGCCGCTATGGCCGCAATCCCCCGTTAGGCGAGGGATCGACACATGCGCCGGTCACACGCGCGGGCGCCGGCGGAACGAGGCAGCTTGGGTATCGCCTGAGCCGCATCATGGCGCAGCTAAGAATGGGTCTGCGCCGGATCAAATGTTATGGACGCGCGGTGCGGCGCGAAGTCGAACTGGCGCCGGATTTGTGGGCGGGCTGAATTATGGCGTCAGGAACGGATTGGTGAATCCGCGCGGCGCGGTGCGCTGCGGAAAGGCCGTCGAAAGATAGTCGAGTACCTGAGCGCCGAGGGCTGGGTCGAGCGGGGTGAGACCATGCCGCCGCTGCATCAGCGAGATCGTGTCCGCCCAGGCGTCGCGGCTCAGCGACTGCGCTTTCACCAGCGCGATCGAATGGCAGGCGGTGCAAATATAGAAGGTTTCCTCGCGGCCCGGTCCGGGCGGAAAATCCTCCGGCGTTTCCGCCAGAGGAGTCTGCGCCTGTGCGATTGCCGCGCCGAAGGATAGGAGCGACGCCGCGAGCAGCGCCGCCCCCTTTCGCCTCGTCAAGTTCCGATCAGCACCGCGACCCGGTGCAGGGCGTTGCCGCCGTATCCTTGCGGATTCCAGTTGGCCGCCACATGCGGCTGCATGGTCCCGTTGCTATCGGTCGCGCGCGACCAGATCTCGTAGTAGCCGTCGAGCGGCGTGCGCAGCTTCGCCGTCCAGCGGTGCCAGTCGTAACGATTGCGGACCGGTTGCAGATCGGCCTTGGTCCAGGTAGCGCCATAATCGACCGAAACATCCACCTGACGCACTGTCAAGTCACCTGCCCAGGCCTTGCCACGAACGGTTATTTCGCGCGTGCCTGCTGGCAGCTTGCCGCCATTGGCCGGGTTTGTGGTGATCGAGCGCACCGGCATAGATTCCATGATCTTGAAGTTGGCGAAGTTTGGCGCCGCGCCGGGAACCATGGGCGCGATCGGCACCCGATACGAGGTCTCGGCCATTCCGGCGCCGTCGTGTTCCTTCTCGCGGACCCAGATGCGGTTGAGCCACTTGGCCGAGACCGAACCGGGCCAACCCGGAATCACTAAGCGCACCGGAGCGCCATGCACGGAGGAGAGGGGCTGGTCGTTCATCGCCCAGACCACAAGCGAGTGGTCTTCCATCGCCTTGGCCATCGGCACGCCGCGCGACAGCGTGACCGCGCCCGGGGTCGACAGATGCGGGTCCGCGCCGTAATGGCCGGTATAGATCGCCGTCGACTTGGGACCGGCCGCTTGCAGCAAATCCTTGAGCCGCACACCGGTCCATTTGGCGCAGCCGGCGCCGCCATTGGTCCACTGATTGCCGCGCGCCGCCGGAACATATTGCGAGCGACCATTGCCGCCGCATTCCAGGACCATGGTCAGGTTCTGCACCGGGAAGCGGGCCTTGATCTCGTCGAGCGTCAATTCGAGCTTGGTGTTTACTTCGCCGTCGACAGTCACTTTCCAGCCGCCGGAGCTGGCCGGGGCGTCTGGAATAAGCCCGTTATTACGGATGAAGAAGCGGTTCGTCGGCGTCGTGTCGTCGTCGAGCAACGCCTCGGGCGTTTCGGCGACCAGCGGCCGGTCGCCGAGAACGACCAGCTTATCCTTGCCTGGAAACTCCAGGAACTTCGGACCGACCGGCGCAGCAGGTGCGGCCGCCGGAGCGGCCGGCGGCGTAGCCGGCGCGCCCTGCGCCAAGGCGGCGGGGATCAGCCCGCTCGGCATGTTGCGGGCGAAGGGGATTGAGGCGCCAACGGCGGCGCCGAGAGCGACAACTCCGGCGCCGCGCAAAAATCCGCGCCGGCCGAAGACGACCGCGTCAGCGCGTTCTGGATCGTCGGCGTAAAGTTCCTCGATGTGGCGTTCGATTTTCTTCTTGGTCATGATCTGTCCTCCCACGCACGGCGTTATTTCATCCTTGCGCGGAAACTCTGCCAGAGAGGTCGGCGGTCCACAAACACTAAGGGCCGCGTTACGCGGCCCTTTTGGTATCGAATCGCTGTGAAAGAGCCTAGCGGCCGGCGGCCGGGACGAATGAACTCGGCTTCTTGCCCTTGTTCTTGATCCGCGGCATCCACAGCGCGGCGAACAAGGCATGTCCGACGATGAACGCCACCGAGGCGCCGGCAAACCACGGAATCAGCTCCCAGGTAACGCCCTGCAGGGCGGCTTGGCCGTACATATCCCGGGTCACGCGCAACAGTTCCATGCTCAAGTCCTCACTCTGCCAGCGGCGCTCAATGGCCGCGATCCGGGCCGGAGGCTACATGATGGCGCCGGGCGGTGCAATCCGGGGCGTTTGACAAGCTGACGCACGCGCGGGAAGGGGTCTTGCGGACACAACCGCTTGGGAGTCGGGTACCGTGGCGTTGCCTAAAGTGATGCAGGCGATCGAAATCGAACGGCCGGGGCCGCCTTCGGTCCTGAGGCTGGTCGAGCGTCCAGTACCGCAGCCGGGGACTGGCGAGGTCTTGATCAAGGTCGCGGCCGCCGGGGTCAATGCCCCCGACCTTTTGCAGCGGCGCGGCCGTTATACACCGCCACCGGGCGCATCCGACATTCCCGGGCTGGAGATCGCCGGCACAGTGGTTGCGCGCGGGACGGGGGTCAGGTCTCCGGCCCTGAAAGCGCAGGTTTGCGCGCTGGTCACCGGTGGCGGCTATGCCGAGTATTGCGTCGCCTCCGCGCCGCTGTGTCTGCCGTTTCCGCCCAAGACGAGCGCCATCGCGGCCGCCGGCACGCCGGAGACCACCTTCACTGTGTGGAGCAATGTTTTCGAACGCGCCAAGCTGAAAGCCGGCGAGACTCTTCTGGTGCATGGCGGGGCGTCGGGTATCGGCACGGTGGCGATCCAGCTCGCCAAGGCGCACGGGTCGCGCGTGATCGTCACGGTTGGCTCTGAGGCGAAGTGCAAGGCGTGCCTGGAGTTGGGGGCCGACCGGGCGATCGATCACACGCGCGAGGATTTCTCCGCCGTGGTGGCCGAAGTGACCGGTGGGCGCGGGGTCGAAGTGATCCTGGATATGGTCGGCGGCGACTATTTCCCGCGCAATCTCGCCAGCCTCGCCAAGGGCGGCCGTCTGGCGCTGATCGGTTTCCAACGCGGTTCTCGCGCCGAGGTCGATTTCTCGCCGGTCTTGACCAAGCATCTGACCATCAGCGGTTTGACCTTGCGCCCGCGCAGCGTCGCAGAAAAAGCCGCCCTGGCGCGCGCGGTCAGAGCCAAAGTCTGGCCCCTGTTCACCGCCGGCAAAATGAAGGTGGTGGTGGATCGCACCTTTCCGCTCGCCGCCGCCGCGCGGGCGCATACCATGCTCGAATCGCGCGCGCATATCGGCAAGGTGGTGCTGGTCGTCTGACCGGCGGAGCTCACGCCGTGCGGGCGAGCGGCTCCGGCGACAGCTTAAGGTAATGGCGGTTGAGCGGCTTGAGGTCGCGGTCGAGCTCATAGGCGAGCGGCGCGCCGGTTGGAATCTCGAGCCCGGCAACGGCATCGTCGCTCAGCCCGTCGAGATGCTTCACCAGCCCGCGCAGGCTGTTGCCATGTGCCGCGATCAGCACTTTGCGGCCGGCTTTGAGCTCCGGCGCGATCACCTGGTCCCAATAGGGCAGCACGCGCGCGATCGTGTCCTTGAGGCTCTCGCCGACGGGCATTTCGGACGCGCTCAACCCGGCGTAGCGCGGGTCGTTCTTCGGGTGGCGCTTGTCGTCGGGCGTGACCGGCGGCGGCGCGGCGTCATAGCTGCGGCGCCAGAGCTTGACCTGGGCCTCGCCGACTTTCTTCGCCATCTCGGCCTTATCGAGGCCTTGCAGCGCGCCATAATGGCGCTCGTTGAGCCGCCAAGTGCCATGCACCGGGACCCACATCTGGTCCATCTCTTCGAGCGCGAGCCACAGCGTCTTGATCGCGCGCTTGAGATAGGAGGTGTGGCACAGGTCGGGGGCGAAGCCGGCGGCGGACAGGGCGCGGCCGGCGGCGCGCGCCTCGGCAACGCCAAGTTCGCTCAAGGGAACGTCAGTCCAGCCTGTGAACAGATTGGTCTTGTTCCAGGTGCTTTCGCCGTGGCGCAGCAGCACGAGTTGCATAGGGTCTCCTATAGCGCGGATTCGCTAACGCTCGATTGAGCGCCGCTAGCGGCCCGCTTTCATCCACCAGGTATCGATCTGCACGCCCGAGCTTGGCACCTTGGCCGGTTGCCCGAATTTGTCCCAATAGGCGACGCGGTCGTGCGGAATATACCAATGCGGGATGACGTAATGGCCCCAGAGCAGCGCGCGATCAAGGGCTCGCGTGCGCGCGACCAGGCTTTCGCGCGTGGGCGCGGCGATCAACTCCTCGATTAACGCGTCGATCGCTGGGTCTTTGACCCCGGCCAGGTTCATGGTTCCGTTTTCGGCCGCGGCGTCGCTGCCCCAGTAATCGCGCTGTTCGTTGCCTGGCGATTCGGACTGGCCCCAGTTCCCCACGGTCATGTCGAAATCGAAGGTATCCACCCGTTCCTGATACTGCGAACTGTCCACCAGCCGTACCTTGGCCTCGATTCCCAGCCGGTTGAGATTTTCGACGAAGGGCAGGGCGATGCGTTCGAAGGTGGGATCGTCGAGCAGGATTTCAAAGCTCATCGGTTTGCCCGCGGCGCGGTTCACCAGCTTGTTGTTGACCACCTGCCAGCCGGCGGCGGCCAACTGATCGCGCGCCTTGAGCAGATTGGCGCGAAAGCTGGCCTGGGTGCCGTCGGTGTCCGGGGGGACATAGGCCGCGGTGAACAGCTCGGGCGGCAGCTCGGCGCGATACTTCTCCAACAGGGCGCGTTCCTCGGCTCCGGCGGAGGCAAGCAAGCCGCGGCTGGCGAGTTCGGAATTGTCCCAGAAGCTCTTGCTGCGCGTATACGCGCCGTAAAACAGATTGGCGTTTGACCAGGTAAAGTCGAAGGCATAGGCGAGCGCCGCGCGCACGCGCCGATCCTGGAACACTGGCCGACGGGTGTTGAACACGAAGCCTTGCATGCCGGCGACGCGCTGGTGCTTGAACTCGGCTTTGATCAATTGGCCGCCGCGCACCGCCGGCGTGTCATAGGCGGTCGCCCAGTTCTTCGACGAGCTCTCGTTCCAGATATCGAAGGCGCCGCCCTTGAGTGCTTCCAGCGCCACCGTCTGGTCGCGATAATAATCATAGCGCAGCAGGTCGATGTTGTTGCGCCCGATTTGGGTTGGATGGGCCGCCGCCCAATAGTCCTTCACGCGCTCCAAGGTGATCGATCGCCCCGCGTCGAGCTGTGCGATGCGATAAGGGCCGCTGCCGAGCGGCGGCTCGAGTGTGGTCGCGCCGAAGTCGCGCGTCGCCCAGTAATGCTTGGGTAGCACGGTCATCTGGCCGATGATCAGCGGCAGTTCACGATTTTCGGTGGTGGAAAACGTGAAGCGCACTTTGTTGGGGGCGGTCGCGCGCGCCTCCGCGACATTGCCGTAATAGGAGCGATAGAACGGCAGTCCCTTGGCGCGCAGCGTCTCGAAGCTCCACACCACGTCTTCGGCGGTGATCGGCTTGCCGTCGTGCCAGCGCGCATCGGCGCGCAGCGTGAACACAATCGAGGAGCGGTCTGCGGCCAGATCCATGCTCTCGCACAGCAGGCAATACTGCGTGAACGGTTCATCGGCCGAAGGTGTCGTGAGCGTGTCATA
This sequence comes from Alphaproteobacteria bacterium, assembly GCA_009694135.1. Classification (GTDB taxonomy): domain Bacteria; phylum Pseudomonadota; class Alphaproteobacteria; order UBA6615; family UBA6615; genus SHVS01. Next base: position 7,034 of record SHVS01000002.1, on the reverse strand, counting down.
GATTGACATCACGCCGATGGCCGCAGTGCCGCGAACGATGAACGGATTTAGGTTGTCGTAGCTGCCGATGGCGGCGCGCACCGATTGGCCGCCCTTGGGCGCGTCGGCGTTGACGTAGTCGAACTGCTTGAAGCCAGGCGCATATTTCGGCGTCCCGTGCATCGCCAAGGCATGCACCGGGGCGGCGGTCGCGAATTGCGGCAACAGCAGCAATCCGGCGGCAATCACGAGCGCGCGCAGCATCAGACGCATCCTTTCGTCAAAAATGGCCATGATAGCGGCCAATATAGCGTGGCCGAGCTTGGTCCGATACGCGATCACGCAGGTTTTACTCCAGCAACGCTCCGGCCGCGCGCATCGCGGAGCGCGCTTTGACGCTGCCCTCGGCGGTGACTGGCCGCGCACCCTCGGGGATCAGATGGGTGGCAAAACCGGCCTTGCGCGCATCGAGCACGCTCGCCAGCACGCACACATCTTCGGCCAAGCCGCCGACCCACAGCCGCCGCACGCCGGCGCGTTTTAGCTCGACGGCCAGCCCAGTCTGGTCGAAGGCCGAATTCTGGTCCTGGTCGAAGCGCACGCCCTTGGTGACGACGATCGCATCCGGCGGGAGTTTGAGAGCCGGGTGGAACTCCGCCCCCTGCGTGTCCTGGATGCAATGCGGCGGCCAGGGCCCGCCGCGCTCCGTGAAGCTCATATGGCCGCGCGGATGCCAGTCGCGCGAGGCATAGACCGGGACCCCGAGCGCGCGCGCCGCCGCCAGCCATTCATTGAGCACCGGGATCACCGCATCACCGCCGGAGATCGGCAAAGCGCCGCCGGGGCAGAAATCCGGCTGCACATCGACGATCAACAGCGCATCGCCCGGGGCGAGCGCTTGCTTGGGAGCAAGCGGCATCAGTGTCCTCGAGTTGATTTTTTATACGCGGCCTTGCTTGCGCCGATCAGGTTTTGCAGCCGCGCGAGCAGCCAACTCGCCACGCGGCTGTCCGGCAAGGAACTCAGCCAGCGCGCGAAATGACTCTTCGCCCAGACCCGCATCCAGCGCCGCATGAAGGGAATATCGAAGGCCAGCACGACGAGGCCGAGCGGCAGCATCCAGATGCCCAGCACCGGCAGGAACCACATGAACCCGCCGAGCACGAAGATGACGCCGATCGTCACGCGCCAATGGATCGGCAAGGAGCGCACCTTGCGCAGCATGCGGAATCGCCATTGCTTGCTGCCGAACATCGGCTTCGGGGACGGGGTCATGCGCTGGCTCCTTTGGCCAAATCGAAGACATGCAGCAGAAAGGCATATACCAGCGCGACTTCATCCAGTTTATCGAAGCGACCCGGCTTGCCGCCGTGTCCGGCCGCCATATTGGTGTGCAGCAGCAATAAATTGCTATCGGTACGCCGCGCACGCAGCCGCGCCACCCATTTGGCCGGCTCCCAATAGGTCACGCGCGGATCGGATAGCCCGGCGGTGACCAGCATATGCGGATAGCGCTGCGCGCGCACATTGTCATAAGGGCTATAGCCGCGGATCAGGGCATAAGCCGCTGGGTCCGCGACCGGATCGCCCCATTCCGACCATTCGGGCGGGGTGAGCGGCAGCTCGGCGTCCGACATGGTGTTGAGCACGTCGACGAAGGGCACATCGGCCACCACCGCGTGCAGCAAATCCGGACGCATATTCGCGACCGCGCCGACCAAAAGTCCGCCGGCCGACGCGCCGTGGATCGCGATCCGCCCGGCGCGGGTATAGCCGGCGGCGATCAGCGCCTCACCCGCCGCGATCATATCGAGAAAGGTGTGGCGCTTCTTGGCGAGCTTGCCGTCGAGATACCAGCCGGTGCCGCGTTCGCTGCCGCCGCGCACATGCGCGATGGCATAGACGAAGCCGCGATCGACCAGCGACAGGCGGTTGGCGGCGAACATCGCCGGGATGGAGAACCCATAGGCGCCATAGCCGTACAGCAACAGCGGCGCTGAGCCATCAAGTTTGGCGCTAATATGGTGCAGAACGGTGACCGGCACGCTCGCCCCATCGGCGCTGGTGGCGAACAGCCGGCGACAGACATAATCCTTCGGATCGTGGCCGCTCGGCACTTCTTGCTGTTTACGCAAGATCCGGCTGCGGGCCGCCATGTCGTAATCGAACACCTTCTGCGGCGTGGTCGGCGAGCCATAGGTGAAGCGCAGGGTCGCCGTATCGAACTCATAGCCCTGCGCCAGGCCCAGTTCATAGGCCTCTTCGGCGAATTCGATCGCGTGCTCCGCGCGGCTGGCCAGCTCGGTGATGACAATGCGCGGCAGCGCATTCTCGCGTTCGAGCCGCACCATGAAGCGCTGAAACAGCAGCATTTGGCGCAGATAACGCCCGGGCCGATGGGGGACTTTATCACGCCATTGGTCGCGGCCTGCATCGGCGATCGGTGCGGTTACGATCTTGAAATCCAGCGCGCCGCCGTCATTGGTGAGGATATAGAATACGTCGCCATGCGCGCTGACCGAATATTCCACGCCCGGCGTGCGCCCGGCGATGCTGCGCGCCGGCGTGTCGGGGCGGTCGGTCGGTACCGCCCAAACCTCGGTCGTGAGCGAGTGGCCGTGGCAGGTGATCAGCAGGAAGCGGCGGTCCTCGCTGCGGTCGATGGTGATGTAATACGCGGTGTCGGTTTCGTCATAGACCAGCGGGTCGCCGGCAGGGTCGCTGCCGAGCGTATGGCGGCGGACTTTCGACGACCGGTGGTTCTCGTCCAGCACGGTATAGAAATAGCTGCGGCTGTCGGCCGCCCAGACGATTTCGCCCTTGGTGCCGGAGACCGTATCGGGCAGCACCGCGCCGCTGGTCAGATCGCGCACTTCGATGGCGTAGTCCTCGGCCCCGCTGCGATCGACCGCCGTCGCGAGCAGGCTGTGATCCGGGCTGTGTTCGGCGCTCAGCATGCGGAAAAACGCGGCCCCGTCGGCCTCGCGGTCGCCATCGACAAGAACCTGTTCGGCCGTGCCTGCGGCGACGGGACGGCGGCAATGGAGCGCATGCTGTCCGCCGGCGCGATAGCGCTGGAAATAGGAATACGGCCCATCGCGCGTCGGGACGGTCGCATCATCGTCCTTGATGCGCGCGCGCATCTCGGACACGAGCGTCTGGCGCAGCGCGGCCAGCGGACGCATCACCGCCTCGACATAGGCGTTTTCCGCCTCGAGATAGGCGCGGATGTCGGGCTCGAGCGTGGCCGGGTCGCGCATCGCCTGGCGCCAGTCACGCGCGCGCAGCCACGCGTATTCATCCACCACGGTATCGCCGTGGCGAAGCACACTGACGGGCTCCTGGCGTGCGCGCGGCGGTGCGGCCTCTTCAGGCGGTATCGAATCCATGCTGGGTGGCGCTCTCCTGAGCTTCACCCACCAATGTCGTTTAGACGGGGCCGATCGGCAAGGTGCCCGCGCATTATTACCGCGAATGATGGGGCCAGCGCGCCGCCCTACCTGGAAACGCGCCGACGGACCGCCTAGCCTTTCTTGACGTCGATTTTCTTGACCTTGGACGCGGCTTCGGCGGATTCCGGCGCGGTGACGGTCAAAACGCCTTGCTTGAACTCGGCGGTGGCTTGCGATCCATCGACCCCGGCCGGCAACTGCAGCGAGCGGTAAATCGAGCCATAGCTGCGCTCGGCCAGGTAATAGCCTTTCTTCTTCTCCTCGCGTTCGGACTTCTTCTCGCCCTTGATGGTGATGGTGTCGTCGCTGACGCTGACCTCGATGTCTTTCTCGTCCATGCCGGGCAGTTCGGCGGTGATCTCGACGCCGCTGTCGGTCTCGGCCACGTTGATACAGGGCTCCGTCACGCTTTCGCTCTCCGACAGAAATCCGGCGAAAGGGCGATCGAAGCCGCGCCAGAAATTGTCGAAAAGCTGATTGATTTCGCATTGCAAGGAAAGAACCGGGGAAGTTTCCCCGCGTGATTCCGGCGCCCGCGAAGCGCCGGGGAGCAGCTTCTTGATGTGCATCCGCGCCTCCATGTCGTTAGGGGGACTTTGACGGGCGGGGGATAGAGCCGGAGCGGCCAATACCCGCCCCCAATGACAGGGCGGCAGAATCTCGGTTAAGCTGATCCAGGCATTGATGCATCGCAATCGGACTGCGCCGGAAAGTGGAGCCAATGAAAATCGCCGTCTTCGAGGTCGAAGCCTGGGAGCGAGAGGCGCTCAAGAGCCTCGCCCAGCGACACGAGGTCACCTTTGTGCCCGAGCCGCTGACGGAGGCGAATGTCTTATCGTTCCAGCAGTCGGAGGCGCTGTCGGCGTTCATTTATTCCAAATTGCGCGCACCTGTTTTGCGACGCTTGCCGGCGCTCCGCGTGATTGCCACGCGCTCAACCGGAGTCGATCACATCGATCTCGACTATTGCCGGGCGCAGGGCGTCGCCGCGTGCAATGTGCCGAGCTATGGCGAGCGCACGGTAGCCGAGCACGTCTTTGCCCTGCTGCTGGCAATCAGCCATCGCCTGATCGACGCAGCCGATCGCACCCGGCGCGGGGATTTCTCGCTCAAGGGCCTGCAGGGCTTCGATCTGGCGGGCAAGACGCTCGGCGTCATCGGCACCGGCGCCATCGGCCGCGCGGTGATCGACATCGCCAAGGGCTTTCAGATGCAGGTGGTGGCGCATGACCATGCGCCCGACGCCGCTCTCGCCGCGCGGCAGGGCTTTCGTTACCTCGCGATGGATGAAGTGCTGGCCGTCGCCGATGTGATTTCGCTGCACGTTCCTGGCGGCGCGGCGACGCAGAACATGCTCTCCGAGCGCGAATTTACGCGCATGAAGCGTGGGATGGTGCTGATCAACACCGCGCGCGGCAGCGTGGTCGATGTCCAGGCCTTATTGCAGGCGCTCGCCAGCGGCCAGGTCGCCGCCGCCGGACTCGACGTGCTGCCGGAAGAACCGGCTGTGCGCGAAGAGGCCGAATTGCTGCGCACATTGCGCATGCACGCCGACAATCTGGAAACCTTGCTCGCCGACCATGTTTTGCTGCGCCACCGGCATGTGATCGTCACGCCGCATAACGCGTTCAATACGCGCGAGGCCGTCGGGAGGATTCTCAAAGTTACGCTGGAGAATCTGGAACACTTCGCCGCAGGAAGCCAGCAGAATCTGGTCTAGCGGAGATACGCCTCGGTCGCGTAGCGGCGCATCATGCGCTGGCTGTTGAAATAGAAGGCGATCTTGGAAATCGCCTGCCGCATCATCCAGTTCCAGCGCTTACGGTCGGAGTAGTAGCACGGCAATACTTCGCGTTCGAGCAGCGTGTAGAGCGCGTCGGCGTGGCCGTCGCCTCCGGGCGCGTCCTTGCCGATCGCCCAGCCATTGGCGCCGTTGATGCAGGCTTCGACCCACCAGCCGTCGAGCACCGACAGATTGAGCACGCCGTTGAGCGCCGCCTTCATGCCGCTGGTGCCCGAGGCTTCGAGCGGCGGCAGCGGTGTGTTGAGCCAAATGTCGGCGCCGCCGACGATGACCTTGGCCAGCGCCATGTCATAGCCGGGCAGAAACACGATCGGCAGCTTGCCGTCGAGATCGCGGATGATCCCATGCAGCCGCTCGATCATCGCCTGGCCGGCGCCGTCCTTTGGATGCGCCTTGCCGGCCATCACGATCTGCAGCGGCCGCTCGCGATGGATCGCCAATAGCCGTTCGATCTCGCTGAACAACAGCTCGGGCCGCTTGTAGCCGGTCATGCGCCGGGCAAAAGCGATAATCGGGATTTCCGGGTCGAATTGCTTGCTGGAAAGCCAGCGGATCTTGCCGATCAGATCCTGCTTGGATTTCTGATGCGCGTCCCACACCGCGTCTTCGGGTAGCTGATCGGCGCGCACCAAGATCTCCGGCTCATGCGACCAGCCGGGGAAATGCGCGTCGAAAAGCTGCGCGAAATAAGGCGACGTCCAGGTGCGCGTATGCACGCCATTGACCACCGCATGCACGCGATAGCCGGGGAACATGCGCGTAGTCGTTTCGGCGTGCCGCTGCGCCACGCCATTGACATAGCCGCATAGCGACAGCGCCAGGCGGGTCATGTTGAGCGCACCGACGCCGGCGAAGGTCTTGAGCATCTCGACGTCGAACAGATCGCCGAGCAAGCGACGGGCGAGCGCGTATTCGAAGCGGTCATGACCGGCTTCGACCGGCGTATGGGTGGTGAAATTGCACATATCACGCACGCGCGCGATGTCATAGGTCGTCGGTCCCTCATGCCCGTTGCCCGAGGCGATGCGGAACATGCGCAGGAGCTCGACGGTGAGCAGCGCCGCATGGCCTTCGTTCAAATGATAGGTTCTGATGTCGAAGCCGAGCGTATGCAGCACGCGCACCGCGCCGATGCCGAGCACGATTTCCTGCTTGAGGCGATATTCCTCGTCGCCGCCATAAAGCTGGTCGGTGATGCGCCGGTCCTCGGGCGCGTTCTCCTCCAGATCGGTGTCGAGCAGGATGATCGGCACGCGATAGCCGCGCGGGCTGCTCTGCACATGCAGCCACGGGCGAATCCAGACCTCGCGGCCGCCGATTTCGACCACGATCTTGGCGCCGAGCGGGCTCGCCCATTGTTCGGGATGCCACGGGTCGGGGTGGTTGATCTGCTTGCCTTGCGGGTCGATCTCCTGCCGCAAATACCCTTGCCGGCAGACGAGCGTCACGAACACGATCGGCAATTCGAGGTCGGCGGTCGAACGCACCGTATCACCGGCCAAGATACCGAGCCCGCCGCTGTAGGTGTGCATCTCCGGGCGCAACGCGATTTCCATCGACAGATAGGCGATGTGCGTGCGCGCGGTGAACGCGGAAACACCGTTCGAATTGGTCATCAGGACTCGCTTATTAGACGGCGAGCATAATCAGTGTCAACGCCGGAGTAAAAATGCGTCGGTGGGCCGGAGCAAAAATGCATCAGACGGGGTAGCACAAAGGGCCCCCGCGGGGGCCCTATGTGCTGGCCGCATTCAGGCCGGGCTTCTTGCGTTGGATTGAGTGTCGGTCGGGGCGCGACG
>SHVS01000017.1 GCA_009694135.1 Alphaproteobacteria bacterium | reverse complement strand
TCGCGCCCCGACCGACACTCAATCCAACGCAAGAAGCCCGGCCTGAATGCGGCCAGCACAAAGGGCCCCCGCGGGGGCCCTTTGTGCTACCCCGTCTGATGCATTTTTGCTCCGGCCCACCGACGCATTTTTACTCCGGCGTTGACACCACATTACCCCGTATGAGTCGCCGGCTCCATTGCATACGCAGCTATGGATAAAGGCGCTCGCTCCGCCAATTTGCTCCATCGCGGAGGAAAACCAGCCGATCATGCAGGCGGAACGGACGCTCCTCCCAGAACTCGATTCGCCGCGGAATTACGCGGAATCCCGACCAATGGGGCGGACGCGGAACGGCGCCAACCGCATAGCGGGCGCTAAAATTGGCGATGCGGCGTTCGAGTTCGATTTGGCCGGCCATGGGCCGTGATTGCTGCGAGGCCCAGGCGCCAATCTGGGCATCGCGCGGCCTGGTGGCAAAATAAGCGTCGGCTTCCTTATCACTTACGGATTCTACCGCACCTTCCACGCGAACCTGGCGGCGGAGCGATTTCCAATGAAAGCAAAGTGATGCTTTCTGATTATCATTCAATTGCTTGCCCTTGCAGCTTTCCAGATTGGTATAAAAGACAAAGCCGCGCGCGTCGAAGCCCTTGAGCAGCACCATACGTACGTCCGGCATGCCGTCACCGCCGACCGTGGCCAGGGCGACCGCATTCGGGTCGTTGGGCTCAAGACCTTCGGCCGATTTAAGCCAGGCGTCGAACAACGCCAAAGGATCGGCGGCAGAGAGCGGCGCCATCGGCTCGATTCCATTATTGGGCGTCATTTGGGGCGCGTGCGCGCGACGGCCTCGGACAGACCGTCGGTCGAAATTCCGACCTGCACCACCTGCCCCGTATTTGTGAACAGCAGGATGGAGGCGCGGCGGCCGGCTTTCAGCGCATCGAGGGTGCTGCGCGCATCGGCGAAGCTCATGGTGCAGTCGACGCCGTCGCAGATCATGTCATTCATCTTGGCCTGCTGGTCGAGGCGGAACTGGGCATAACGCACCTCGGTGTCGGTGAGTTTCATCGAGACCAGCGGCTTGGCCGGATCGTCGCGCAGCGAAACGGAAAAGGTCTTCGGCGAGACCATCAGCATCGCCCCCGCGCGATAGCTGATTTCCGTCTTCGCGGTGCAGAGTTTATCGCCGTCTCCAGCGCAATCGGCCACCCAATCGCTGCGCGCCTGCGCCCAGGCGCCCGCCGCGCCGAGCGCCAGCGCCAAACCAATACCGCCCAACCCGAGTTTTACCATGCGCCCTCTCCTGTTGCGCCGAGACTAGCCTAGCCGCTTGGCGCGCGCATCCACGGCGGCTGCAGCCGCTCTATGCGCTTGAACGCCGGGCAGTCGGGCCGATGCGTGCCCGGCAGATAGCCGAGGCTGAGCAGAAACTCACCCGTGATCTCCCCGCCGGTAAAGCGGAAAGTCTCGCGGAACAGCCGCACCCAGTCGTCCTTCGGCCGCGGATGATGCGCATCGAGCCAGGCGGCGAAGCCGCCGGCCTCGGCGCGCAAGGCCTGCACGCGTTTGGCATTTGCAATCACCGCCTCGATCTTGAGCCGGTTACGAATGATCCCGGCGTCAGCCAGCAATCGCTTGGTCTCGCGCGCGCCATAGCGGGCGACGGAATCGACGACGAAACCATCGAAGGCGGCGCTGAACGCGGCGCGTTTCTTAAGAACCGTGAGCCACGAGAGTCCGGCCTGGAAGATTTCCAGCGACAGCCGCTCGAACAGCACAGTCTCGTCGCGCGAAGGGAAGCCATATTCGCGGTCGTGATACGGGCCGTGCCACGGATCGCCGGGGGCGATGTCGCAATACCAGGGCATCGCGGACTCACCTTCCCCAATGCGTCCAGTCGAGGTCTTCGAGCGTGACCCCGCTATCGGACACCAGCCAGTACACAAGATAGAAGGGCGCGACGGTAATCACGCTGGTGACGGCGAACTTGATCACCAACGCGTGCCGCTGCGGCGCGCCCGGATCGTTGCCCGGCTTGGGCTGTTCATCACGCCTCACACCCCAGGGCAAAACGGTGAACAAGACCAGCCACCAGAGGACGAAATACAGGCCGATCGCGGTCGGGATGCTCATGGGTTCCGTATCTCCGGTCAGCCAACGCGCACGAGATGCACTTCGGTCGGCGGCTTCTTGCCGCGTTTTTCGTTGAGCGTCTTGCGCACGGCATGCGCCGCCGTCGCGCGCACCTCGGCGTCGTCACGCTTACGCGGACGCGGCATGGCTTCGACCGCGTCGATCACGCTGTCGATCACCGCGAGCATGAGCGCACGATCCTCATCACTGTCGGTCAAGATGCCCGGGCCGGACAGCTGCGGCTCGGCGAGCAGCGCGCCATTGCCATCGAGCACTAGCGAGACCACGGCCACGCCGCTCGACAGCATGCGATGGCGATCGCGCATGCTCTCGCCATCGAGCGGCACAAGACGGATGCCATCGACCGCCAGCCGCCCATTCGGCACCTTCGCGACCACCTTGGGACCGTTCGGCGCGAGCAGCAGCATGTCACCATTGGTCAGCACCGGCGCGTCGTTGATTTGGCATGACCGCGCCAGCGCGGCATGCGCGACCAGGTGGCGCGGCTCACCATGCGTCGGCACGGAAATGCGCGGCCGCACCCATTGATACATGCGCACCAACTCGCCACGCGCCGGATGGCCGGAGACATGCACCATGTGGTCGCGTTCGGTTAAAACCTCGACCCCGCGAAGCACGAGTTGGTTATGCAAGCGTCCGATGGCCTTCTCGTTGCCGGGAATGATGCGCGAGGAAAAAATCACCGCATCGCCCGGATCGAGTTCGGTGTTGGGATGCGTGCCGGCGGCGATGCGCGGCAGGGCGGCGCGCGGCTCCCCCTGGCTTCCGGTGCAGATCAGCAAAACCTTGTCGCGCGGCAGGAAGCGGGCGTCATGCTCGGTCACGAAATCCGCCGTGTCCGCAAGATAACCTGTGGCCCGGGCCGCCTCGGTCACCCGCCAGAGCGAGCGACCGATCAGCGCCGCCTGGCGGCCATGCGCGGCGGCGACTTCGGCCAGCGTCTGCACGCGCGCGACATTGCTGGCAAAACAAGCGATGGCGACCCGGTTCTTGAATCCGCCGACCATATCAAGCAGGCTTGCGCGCACATCTTGCTCGGAGCCGGTGTGGCCTTCGACCAGCGCATTGGTCGAATCGCACACCATGGCCAGCACGCCCTCGTCGCCGATGCGCTTCAGCGCTGCCTCATCGGTGCTGGCGCCGATCAGCGGAGTGGGATCGAGCTTCCAGTCGCCGGTGTGCAAGACGGTCCCGGCCTTGGTGCGGATGATGACTGCGTTCGGTTCCGGGATCGAATGGGTCAGCGTCACCAATTCAAGATCGAACGGGCCGACATTAAAACGTGCCGAAAGATCGATCTCGGTGATCTTGGCCTGCGCCAAAAGCCCGGCGCGCGAAAGCTTCTCGCGCACCAGGGCGGCGGTGAAGCGCGTGGCGTAGATCGGGCATTTCAGCTTCGGCCACAGATAAGGCACGGCGCCGATATGGTCCTCGTGCCCGTGCGTCAGCACCATGCCGACCAGATCCTTGCTGCGCGCGTTGATGAACGCCGGATCGGCCATGATCAGCTCGATCCCCGGCGTGGTGTCGTCGCCGAAGGTCACGCCGCAATCGATCATCAGCCATTTGCCGGCATGACCGTAAAGATTGAGGTTCATGCCGATTTCGCCGGTGCCGCCCAGCGGCAGAAAAACGAGTTCGTCCTTGCCGCGCGGCGTGTAGCTGTCAACCATGCGATCGTTCATGCGCGCGGATTGCGGCGGTGGATTTCGACCAGCCCGCTAAGGGTCAAGTCCGGATCCTCGGCATCGATCACGCTTGTCGCCCCGGCGAACAGCGGAGCCAAGCCGCCGGTCGCGATCACACGCATCGGCTTGCCATACTCGGCGCGGATGCGCGCGACCAGCCCCTCGATCAGGGCGACATAGCCCCAGAATACACCAGATTGCATGGCGGGCACGGTCGCCTTTCCAATAACGCGTTGCGGGCGCTCGACAGCGACCCGTGGCAATTGCGCCGACGCCCGATACAGGGCATCGACCGAGAGATTGACTCCGGGCGCGATCGCGCCGCCCTGATAGCTGCCGTCGGCGCCGACGACATCGAAAGTCGTGGCGGTGCCAAAATCGATCACGATCGCGTCGCCTGGATAATTCACCTGCGCCGCGACGGCATTGACCAGTCTATCGGCCCCGACCTGTTCCGGGCGGTCGATCGCAACCGCAATGCCGAGTTTCACGCCCGGCTCGCCGACGATGAGCGGCTCGGCCTTGAAGTATGTGCGGCACAGCGTCTTGAGCGGAAACTTGGCCGCCGGCACGACGGTCGCAATCACCGCCGCGTCGATCGCCGCTGACTTAAGGCCGGCCAGCGCCATGAACTGCGTCAGCCAGACCGCATATTCATCGGCCGTGCGATGCGCGTCGGTCGACAGCCGCCAAGCGCCGCGCTGCGTCGATCCGTCATAGACGGCGAAAACCGTGTTGGTGTTGCCGCAATCGATCGCGAGCAGCATATCGTCAGGCCGCCGCGCCAATGACTTCGGCGACCGGCACGCGCTTGACGCCGCTTGCGCCGTCGAGCAGCAGCGCGCCGGCTTCGTCGAGCCCGGCGAATACACCGCTTTCGGCGCCGGCCGGGCCACGCAGGCTGATGGTCTCGCCCAGCCGGGCGGCGCGCGCGAGCCATGCGGCGCGCAGCGGCGCGAAGCCCTCCGCAAGCCAGCGCTCGCGCCAGGCCAAAAGCCGGACAACCAATGGCGGAAGAAGCGCCGCGGCCTCGATCGACGCCCCTTCGGCGGCGAGACTCGTGGCCGGACGGTCCGCGTCGGACGGGTGGTGCATGACGTTGATGCCGAGACCGATCACCGCCCAAGCGGCGCGCGCCGGGTCGGCTCCCGTTGCTGTTTCGACCAGGATTCCGGCCAGTTTCTTACCCCCCAAAAGCACGTCATTGGGCCATTTGTGGCCAAGCCTTCCGGGCGCCGGCACGAGCAGGGCCAGCGCATCGGTCAAGGCAACTGCCGCAAGAAAGCCAAGCTCCGGCAGCCGCGCCATCGCCACATCGGGGCGCAGCAGGAGCGACAGATACAGGTTTCCCGGCGGCGAAGTCCAGGCGCGTCCACGCCGTCCGCGGCCCTGGGTCTGCTCGCGCGCCGTCACCACCGCGCCCTCGGCAGCGCCGGAGACGGCCAAGCGCTTGGCCTCGTCATTGGTGCTGCCGACGCTGTCCAGCGCGATCAGTCGGACAGCGAGGGGCAGAGCCGCGCTCATGCGGCGAACAGAGACTTGGCCGCGCGCAAGGCGCTGTCGAGCACCGGCGACAACACCAGGAAGAAGAACACCGTCGCGACCGCCGTGGCGCCCAGGATACTTGTCGTCACGCGGCCGAAGGGACGGTCGAAGGCATCGGCCGGCTCGTCGAAATACATCACCTTGACCACGCGCATGTAATAATAGGCGGCGACCACGGACGAGAGCAAGCCGGCAATCGCCAAGCCGACGAAACCGGCCTCGACCGCGGCCAGGAACACATAGAGCTTGCCGAAGAAGCCGGCGAGCGGCGGCAGTCCGGCGAGCGAGAACATGAAGATCGCCAGCGCCATAGCCAGGCCCGGATGGGTGCGGTTCAACCCGGCTAGGTCGGAAATCTCCTCCACCATGCGGCCATCGCGGCGCATCGCCAGGATGCAGGCGAAGGTGCCGAGATTCATCACCAGATAGATGGTGAGGTAGAGCAGCACCCCTTGCACGCCAGACGCCCCGCCGGCCGCGACGCCAACCAGCGCATAACCCATATGACCGATGGAGCTATACGCCATCAGACGCTTGATGTTGCTCTGGGCGATGGCGGCGAATGCGCCGAAGGCCATCGAGGCGAGCGCCAAAACGCCGAACAACTGCTGCCAGATGTCGATCAGGCCGAAGAGCGGGCCTTGCAGCACGCGCGTCAACAGCGTGAGCGCGGCGATCTTCGGCGCGATGGCGAAGAATGCGGTCACCGGTGTCGGCGCGCCCTCGTACACGTCGGGCGTCCACATATGGAACGGGACCAGCGACAGCTTGAAGGCGAAGCCGGCGGCGAGAAACACGAGCCCGACCAGCGCGCCCAAGGACCCAGGCGCCGCATTGATCGCGCGCCCAACGCCGGCGAACGACGTGGTGCCCGAGATGCCATACAGCAGCGACGCGCCATAGACGAGCAAGCCGGAGGCAAGCGCGCCGAGCACGAAGTATTTGAGCCCGGCCTCGGCGGAGCGCGCGCTGTCGCGCCGATAGGCCGCCAGAACGTAAAGCGCCAAACTCGAAAGTTCGAGGCCGAGATAGAGCGCGATCAGATCGCCGGCCGAGATCATCAGCAACATGCCGAGCGTCGACAGCAAAAACAGGATTGGAAACTCGAAGCGCTCGATCGCCTCGGCCGCGTTGAAACGCAGCGCCAAAACCAGTGTCGCGGCCGAGCCGGCCAGCACCAGCGCCTTGGCGAACAGCACGAAGTCGTTGGTGACGAACATGCCGCCGAAGGCCTGCGCCGTCTTCGGCGGAGCGAACACGACGACCGCCAGCGCGGCCAGGAGCGTCGCGACCGCTCCAAGCGTGACATTGCGCGCGCTGCCTTCGCCATTGAAGACGCCAAGCAGCAACAGCCCCATGGCGCCAAGCCCGAGGATCAGTTCTGGCCAGAGCAGCGGCAATTGATCGGCGATCGGCACAGGAGGCTTTCCCTATAATCCGGTCAGAAGCGCAGCCTTGAGCGGCGCCAAGCGTTGCAGCATCTGCGCGACCGCAACCTCGCTCACATGCAGGAAGGTGCGCGGATAAATCCCCATCCACAGCGTCAGCAGCACCAGCGGCGCGAACACCGCCGCCTCGCGCGCATCAAGATCGGTGATCGCGGCGAGTGTCCGCTTGGTCATCTGGCCGAAGATCACCCGCCAGTAGAGCCAGAGCATATACGCCGCGCCGAGCACGACGCCGCTCGCGGCCAACGCCGCAACCCAAGTGTTCGCCTGGAACGCGCCGACCAGAACCAGGAACTCGCCGACAAACCCGGCCGTCCCCGGCAGCCCGACCGCGGCCATCGAGAACACCATCAAAACCACGGCGTAATTCGGCATCCGCTTGACCAACCCGCCGTAGGTCGCGATCGAGCGCGAATGCATACGGTCGTAGAGCACGCCAACGCACAGGAACAGCGCGGCGGAAACTATGCCATGCGCCAACATCTGGAAGACCGCGCCCTGCACGCCCTGCTGGCTGCCGCTGAAGATGCCGATGGTGACGAAGCCCATATGCGCCACGGAGGAATAGGCGATCAGCTTCTTCATGTCCTCCTGCACCAGCGCGACCAGCGAGGTGTAGATGATCGCGATCACCGACAAGGCGAAAATCAGCGGCGCGAATTCGGCCGAGGCCGCCGGCAGGATCGGCAGCGAGAAGCGCAGGAAGCCGTAACCGCCCAGCTTGAGCAGAACCCCGGCGAGGATCACCGAACCGGCGGTCGGCGCCTCGACATGCGCATCCGGCAGCCAGGTGTGCACCGGCCACATCGGCAGTTTCACGGCGAAGGAGGCGAAGAAGGCGAGCCACAGCCAGCGCTGCAACGACAGAGACACCGGATGCGACGCCAGCTCGATCACGCTGGTGGTCCCGGTCTCGTCGTAAAGGACCAGGAGCGCGACCAGCAGCAGAACCGATCCGGCCAGGGTGTAGAAGAAGAACTTATACGCCGAGTAAACGCGGCGCGGCCCGCCCCAGATGCCGATGATCAGGAACATCGGGATCAGCACGCCCTCGAAGAAGATGTAAAACAGAACGAAATCGAGCGCGCAGAAGGCGCCGAGCATCAGCGTCTCGAGGATCAGAAACGCGATCATGTACTCCTTGACGCGCACGGTGATCGCGGTCCACGAGGCCAGAACGCAGATCGGCGTCAAGAGCGTGATCAGCAGCACGAAGGGCATCGAGATGCCGTCGACGCCAAGCACATAGGCGATGCGGAAGGCCGGCAGCCATTCGATCCGCTCGACGAATTGAAACTCGGCCGAGCTGGCATCGAAGCGCGTCCAGACCAGGAGGCTCAAGGCGAAGGTCGCGAGCGAAGTCCAGAGCGCGCCGAAGCGGGCGTTGCGCGCGATTTCCTCGTCGTCGCCGCGCACGGCGAGCACGAACAACGCACCGATCAGCGGCAAAAAGATCGTCAGCGACAGCAGCGGAAATCCGACCATGACCGCCTACTCGCCGGACAAGAGAAAATAGGTCAGCGCCGCGACCAGCGCGGCCAGCATGGCGAAGGCGTAGTGATACAGGCGTCCGGTCTGCAGGCGACTGGCGCGCATCGCCAAGCCTAGGGTCGCGGCGGCAACACCGTCCGGTCCGGCGGCGTTGATCACCGCCTCGTCGCCGCCTTTCCACAAACCGCGGCCGAGAGCCAGGGCCGGCTGGACGAAGATCATGTCGTACAGCTCGTCGAAGTACCACTTGTTGAGCAGGAAGCGATAGAGCCCGCCGGCGCGCTGGGCCACGGCCGCAGGAATATCCGGTCGCGACAGATAGAGGACGAGGGCGAGAACGATACCGCCGAGGGCGAGCAACACCGGCGCCGCCGGGACCCAGCCGGGCAAGAGATGCGCGGCCTCGAAGATCTCGCCGGCCTTCGCGAGCGCGACCGAATCGCCCCAGAACTTGTCCATGCCTTCGCCGACAAACAACCCGTGCAACGCCCAGCCGCCGATCACCGCGCCGACCGCCAACACGAACAGCGGGGCGATCATCACCGCCGGCGCATCATGCGCGTGATGATAAACATCGTGTTTCGCGCGCGTCTGGCCGTGGAAGGCAAGCGCGAGCAGCCGCCAGGAATAGAACGCGGTCATCAGCACGCCGGCCAAGCCAAGCCAGAAGGCGATGGTCGCGACCGGTGTATTAGCGGCGAAAGCGGATTCGAGGATCAGGTCCTTGGAATAATAGCCGGCGAACATCGGCATGCCGGCCAAGGACAGGCTGCCGATCCACATCAGCGCGGCGGTGACCGGCATGCGCGCGGCCAGCCCGCCCATACGGTTCAAATCCTGCTCATGGTGCACGCCGTGGATCACGGCGCCAGCACAGAGGAACAGGAGCGCCTTGAAGAAGGCATGCGTGATCAGATGGAACATGGCTGCCGGATAAGCGCCGATGCCGCAGGCGAAGAACATGTAGCCGAGCTGCGAGCAGGTCGAATAGGCGATCACGCGCTTGATATCGGTCTGCACCAGCCCGACAGTCGCGGCGAAGAACGCGGTCGCCGCGCCGACCAGGGTGACGAAATCGAGCGCCGCCGGCGCCGCCTCGAACAGCGGCGACAGGCGCACCACCATGAACACGCCGGCCGTCACCATGGTGGCGGCATGGATCAGCGCCGAAACCGGGGTCGGGCCCTCCATCGCATCCGGCAGCCAGGTGTGCAGCCCGAGCTGCGCCGACTTGCCCATCGCGCCGATGAACAGCAGCAGGCAAAGCGTGGTCAAGAGGTCGAGCCGCATGCCGAGGAACGCGATCTCGCGCCCGGCGAGCGACGGCACCGCCGAGAAGATAGTGTCGTACTCGACCGAGCCGACGGCATAGAACACGCCGCAAATGCCCAGCATAAAACCCAAGTCGCCCACCCGGTTGACCAGGAACGCCTTGAGCGCGGCGGCATTGGCCGCCGAGCGCTCGTACCTGAAGCCGATCAGCAGGTAAGACGTAAGCCCGACGCCCTCCCAGCCGAAGAACAGCTGCACCAGATTGTCGGCCGTCACCAGCATCAGCATGGCGAAGGTGAACAGCGACAGATAGCTCATGAAGCGCGGGACGCTCGGGTCGCCCTCCATGTAGCCGATCGAATAGATATGGATCATCGACGACACGAGCGTGATCATCGCCACCATCGTGGCCGACAGCGTGTCGAAGCGCAGCGCCCAGTTGGCCTCGAGCGCACCGGAGTCGATCCAGGTGAACAGCTTGATGTCGCGCGGAGCGCCGCCGAGCGCCACCTCGTAAAACGCGATGGCCGCGATCGCCGCCGCGGCGAGCATCGCCCCGCAGGTGACGAGCTGCGCGCCGCGGTCGCCGAGCGGGCGGCCGAACAGCCCAGCTAAGAGGCAGCCGATGAGCGGCAGGAAGATCGCGAAGGCGTACATCGTGATCTAGCCTTTCATCATGCTCGGGTCTTCGGCCGCGATCGACCCCCGGTTGCGGAAATAGACCACCAGGATGGCGAGCCCGATCGCCGCCTCGGCGGCGGCGATAGTCAGCACGAACATGGCGAACACCTGGCCGGCGAGATTGCCGAGATGCGCCGAAAACGCCACCAGCTGCAAATTGACCGCGAGCAGGATCAGCTCGATCGACATCAGCATCACGATGACGTTCTTGCGATTGAGGAAGATGCCGAGCACGCCGAGGGTGAGCAGCACGGCCGCCACCGTCAGGTAATGCGCGAGCCCGACGGGGGCGATCACGCGCCGCTCCCGCTGGCGAGCTTGCGCAGCTCGATCGCTTGATCACGACGGCGGTTGATCTGCGTCGCCGCGTCTTGGCGGCGCACCCCGGCGCGCTGGCGGAAGGTCAAGACAATCGCCCCAATCATCGCCAAGAGCAGCACCATCGAGGCGCCGATGAACAGGAACGCATAATCGGTGTACAGCACGCGGCCGAGCGCCTCGGTGTTGTCCAGCGCAGGCGCCTTCGACGCAACGCCGGGGGTCAAGACCCAACCGCCGAACACGGCGGCAAGTTCGCCGAGCAGCAGCGCGCCGACCAGCAGCCCGACGGGAAGGTAGTTCAGGAACCCTTGCCGGATCGCCGCCGTGTCGACGTCGAGCATCATCACGACGAACAGGAACAAGACGGCCACGGCGCCGACATAGACGATGATCAGGATCATCGCCAGGAACTCCGCGCCCAAAAGCACGAACAACCCGGCGGCGTTGAAAAAGGCCAGGATCAAAAACAGCACCGCATGCACGGTGTTGCGCGCGCTGATCACCATCACGCCCGAGGCGATCGCCACACTCGCGAACAAATAGAATGCAAGGCTCTGGATCAGCACTGCGGCGCGATCCTACCGATAGGGCGCGTCGGCGGCGATGTTGAAGGCGAGTTGCGCCTCCCAGCGGTCGCCGTTCGCGAGCAGCTTGCCCTTGTCGTACATGAGCTCCTCGCGCGTTTCGGTCGCGAATTCGAAATTCGGCCCCTCGACGATGGCATCGACCGGGCAAGCCTCCTGGCACAACCCGCAATAGATGCACTTGGTCATGTCGATGTCATAGCGCGTGGTGCGCCGGCTACCGTCGTCGCGCGCCTCGGCCTCGATGGTGATCGCCTGCGCCGGGCATATGGCCTCGCATAGCTTGCAGGCGATGCAGCGCTCCTCACCGTTTGGATAGCGGCGCAGCGCGTGTTCACCGCGGAAGCGCGGGCTCAAGGGTCCCTTCTCATGCGGATAGTCGATGGTCACCTTGCGCCGGAACATCGCGCGGAAGGTGAGCCACATGCCGTCGAGAATTTCCGACACCAACAGGGTGCGAGCTTTGCGATCCAGACTGGACATGACGCTTACACAAGCCCCTTTCCCCCGACATCGCCGGGGCCGCACACCTTAGCCGCACCGGACCCGCAGGCAAACCCCGCCGTCAGTGCCGCTAGGGCGCAGCTTGCCCATGCTATTTCGGCAACCAGCCGAAGGCGACCAGAACGCCGGCGGTCAGCACGAGCCAGCCGAGCGACAGCGGTAGAAACACCTTCCAGCCGATCCGCATGAGCTGATCATAGCGATAGCGCGGCAGCGTCGCGCGCACCCAGAGAAAGCAGAACAGCACAACCGCCGTCTTGAGCGCGAACCAGAAAATCCCCGGCAGCGCGGTGAACGGCCAGATGGACAGCGGCGGCAGCCAACCGCCGAGAAACAGGATCGAGGTCATGCCCGAAAGCAGGATCATGTTGGCGTATTCGCCGAGGAAGAACAGGGCGAAGGGGATCGCCGAATATTCGGTGTTATAGCCGGCGACCAGCTCGGCCTCGGCCTCGGGCAGGTCGAAGGGCGCGCGGTTGGTTTCGGCCAGCGCCGAAATGAAGAACAGCACGAACATCGGGAACAGCGGGATCGCGAACCACAGCCCGCTCTGCGCCTTCACGATGGCGGTCAGATTGAGCGACCCGGCGCACAAAAGGACGGTGATCAGAATAAACCCGATCGAGATTTCGTAGGACACCATCTGCGCCGCCGAACGCAGCGCGCCGAGAAACGGGTATTTCGAATTCGACGCCCAGCCGGCCATGATGATGCCGTAAACGCCGAGCGAGCTGACCGCGAACAGGTAGAGCACGCCGACATTGATATCGGCGATCACCCAGCCGTCGTCGAACGGCACCACCGCCCAGCCGACCAGCGCGAGCGTGAAGGTAACGATCGGCGCCAGGATGAACACCACGGCATTGGCGCCGGTGGGGATGATCGTCTCCTTGAACAGCAGCTTGACCGCATCGGCGATCGGCTGCAGCAGCCCGAATGGCCCAACCACATTGGGGCCGCGCCGGTACTGCATCGCGGCGATAACCTTACGCTCGGCATAGGTCAGGAACGCGACGCACAGCAGCAACGGCACGATGACGACAAGGATCTGCAAGACCAGTATCGCCGCCGGCCACAGATACTCGTCAGCCATCGGTGCCGGTCCTGCTGGCGCGATGATGCACGAAGATGCGGCTGCATTCGGCCATCGTCGGCGAAGCGCGGCCGATCGGATCGGTCAGGTAGTAGTCGGGGATGGCCGTCACAAAGGGCGCCGGGTCGAGTTTGCCCTCGGTCCCGAAGTCACCCCAGGGCGCGGGCACGATCGCGCCGGCCCGGTCGAAGATCGGATTGACCGCGACCAGCCGCCGGCGCGCGTCGCCGAGCGAGGACATGTCGATGCTGCGGCCGAGTGCATCGGAGAGCGCGCGCAGGATGGTCCAATCCTCGCGCGCGTCGCCCGGCGGATGCACGGCGCGCCGCGCGAATTGCACGCGGCCTTCGGTGTTCACGTAGGTCGCGTTTTTCTCGGTATACGCCGCGCCTGGCAGTACGACATCGGCCCGCGTCGCGCCCGCGTCGCCGTGATGGCCGAGATAGACGACAAAGGCGCGGCCGAGCTTCGCCATGTCGATCTCGTCGGCGCCGAGCAGGAACACGACATCAAGCGCGCCGCCTGAAGCCCCTTCGAGTATCCCGGCCAGGTCGCGTGCACCGCTCTCCGGCACGAGGCCGAGGTCGAGCGCGCCCACGCGCGCGGCCGCCGTGTGCAGCATGTTGAAACCGTTCCATCCATCGCGGATGAGGCCGAGCGAGTCCGCCGCGCGGCGCGCAGTCCCCAGCACGGCGGCAACGTCGCTCCGCCGCAGCGCCCCCTGCCCCAAAATCAGCGCCGGGCGCTTGGCCGCGCTCAATACCTTGGCGAAGGGATGTTTACCGTCCGCCACGTCCTTGAGCGTCTTCGCGCCGGCGCCCAGGCTTTCGACCGGCAGATTGCCCGGCGGCACCGGACCGATCGCCGCCAGCTTGGCGTCAAGCGTGAGCCACGCCTTGCGCAGGCGCGACATCACCAGCGGCGCCTCGGCGCGCGGATTGCTCGCGACGAGCAGCACGGCATCCGCCGTTTCCAGCCCGGCGATGGTCGAATTGAACAGGTAACCGGCGCGCAAGCTTGGATCGATCGCGGCGCCATCCTGCCGGCAGTCGATATGCGGCGCGTCGAGCTTGGCCATCACATCCTTGAGCGCGACCATCGCTTCGGCATCCGCCATGTCGCCGATGATCGCGGCGATGCGCTCGCCCTTGACGCCCTTGATCCGCTTGGCGATGGCGGCGAAAGCGTCCGACCAGCTCACAGCCGCGAGCCGTCCATCCGCACCGCGCAGATAGGGCCGATCAAGCCGCTGGCGCTTCAGCCCATCGACGGCGAAGCGCGACTTGTCGCCGAGCCATTCCTCGTTCACCGCCTCGTTCAGCCGGGGAAGAATGCGCACCACCTCGTTGTCGCGCGCATCGACGCAAATGGCTGCGCCGACCGCATCCAGCACATCCACCGATTCCGTACGCGCCAGTTCCCACGGCCGGGCGACGAAGGCATAGGGCTTGGCGGTCAGCGCGCCGACCGGGCACAGATCGATGACATTGCCTGACAATTCGGAATCGAGCGCCTGTTCGAGATAGGTCGTGATCTCGGCGTGCTCGCCGCGCCCGAGCAATCCGAGGCCCTCGACCCCGGCGACTTCGGTCACGAAGCGCACGCAGCGCGTACAATGGATGCAGCGGGTCATCTCGGTCTTGACTAGCGGCCCCATGTATTTTTCTTCGACCGCGCGCTTGCTCTCGTTGTAGCGCGACAAGCCGGCGCCATAAGCCATTGCCTGATCTTGCAGATCGCATTCGCCGCCCTGGTCGCAGATGGGGCAATCGAGCGGATGGTTGATCAGCAGGAACTCGACGATGCCGTGGCGCGCCTTCTTCACCATCGGGCTGTCGGTCTTGATCGCCATGCCTTCGGCCACCGGCATCGCGCAAGAGGCGATCGGCTTGGGCGACTTCTCCATCTCGACCAGGCACATGCGGCAGTTGCCGGCGATCGAGAGGCGTTCGTGATAACAGAAGCGCGGGATTTCCTTGCCGGCGAGTTCGCACGCCTGCAGCACGGTCACGCCGGCCGGCACCTCGATCGCGATACCGTCGATGGTGAGCTTCGGCATTACTCGGCCGCCATCGCTTGCGGGCCACGCAAGGCCCGGCGTTCAAGCTCCGGCCGGAAGTGGCGCAGGAGTCCTTGGATCGGCCACACCGCGCCTTCGCCGAAAGCACAGATGGTGTGCCCCTCGATCCCTTTGGTCACGCTCTCCAGCACGTCGATTTCCTCGACGCGCGCGCGTCCCTCGGCCATACGGGTCATGACCCGATAGATCCAGCCGGTGCCTTCGCGGCACGGCGTGCATTGGCCGCAGCTCTCATGCATGTAGAAATGCGCGAGGCGCTGCACCGCCTTGATGATGTCGGTCGACTTGTCCATGACGACGACCGCCGCCGTGCCGAGACCGGACTTGACCGAGACCAAGCTATCGAAATCCATGATCAGGTCGTCGCAGATCGACTTCGGCAACAGCGGCATCGACGATCCGCCCGGAATCACCGCCAAGAGATTGTCCCAGCCGCCGCGCACACCGCCGCCGTGTTTGTCGATCAGCTCGCGCAGCGGAATGCTCATCGATTCTTCGACCGTGCACGGCGTGTTCACATGCCCGGAGAGACAAAAGATCTTGGTGCCGGTGTTCTTGGGCCGACCGATCGCCGCGAACCACGGAGCGCCGCGGCGCAAAATCGCCGGCACGACCGCGATCGTCTCGACATTGTTGACCGTGGTCGGGCAGCCCCACAGACCGACCGCCGCCGGAAACGGCGGCTTCATCCGCGGCAGCCCCTTCTTGCCTTCGAGGCTTTCCAAGAGCGCGGTTTCCTCGCCGCAAATGTAAGCGCCAGCGCCACGATGGAGGTAGATATCATAGTCGTAACCGGAGCCGCAGGCGTTCTTGCCCAAAAGCTTGGCCGCATAGGCCTCGTCTATCGCCGCCTGCAAATGCATCGCTTCGCGATAAAATTCGCCGCGGATATAGATGTAGGCCGCTGCCGCCCCCATCCCGACACCGGCCAAGAGCGCTCCTTCAAGCAGAAGGTGAGGATCGTGGCGTAGTATATCTCGATCCTTGCATGTTCCAGGCTCGGACTCGTCGGCATTGATGACCAGGTAAGACGGCCGCCCGTCGGATTGCTTGGGCATGAACGACCATTTGAGCCCAGTCGGAAATCCGGCCCCGCCGCGCCCGCGCAGGCCCGATTCCTTCACGATCTCGACGATCTTCTCGCGCCCGAGCTTGACCAGCGCCTTGGTGCCGTCCCAACCGCCGCGTTTCTGCGCGCCCTTGAGCCGCCACTCCTGGTGGCCGTGCAGGTTGGTGAAAATATGATCGGCGTGCCTGAGCATCACTCGCCATCCCGGCCGAGAGGCTCGGAGCTGACGCGCCCGATCTGCGACCCGGCTTTCGGCTTCTCGCCGCGCTTGAAGGCTTCCAGCACCTCGGCGAAGCTTTCCGCCGTCAGGTCCTCATAAAAATCGTCGTTGATCTGCACCACCGGCGCGTTGCTGCAGGCGCCGAGGCATTCAACCTCAAGCAGCGTGAAGACGCCGTCGGGCGTGGTCGCGCGCGGCCCGCAGTCGGTGATGCGCTTATAGGTCGCGACCAACTCCTCCGAACCGCGCAGCCAGCACGGCGTCGTGCGGCACAGTTGCACGAAGGCGCGCCCAACCGGCTTGCGGTTGAACATGGTGTAAAAGCTCGCGACTTCCAGCACGCGGATCGGCGCCAGGTCGAGAACTTCGGCGACATGCTCGATCGCTGTCTGCGGCAGCCAATTACCGCACTGCCGCTGCGCCAAGTCGAGCAGCGGCAGGACCGCGCTCGCTTCGCGTCCCTGCGGATAGCGGGCGATGATTTCCTCCGCCAGTTTTCGGTTCGCGGGCGTGAAGGAAAACGGCGCGTGCGGATGCGTGTGCGTGTGCGACTGGCTCATCGGTCGATTTCCCCGAACACGATGTCGAGACTGCCGATGATCGCCGGAATATCCGCGAGCATATGCCCCTTGGCCATGAACTCCAGCGCCTGCAACGCGGGATAGCCTGGCGCGCGAATCTTGCAGCGATACGGCCGGTTGGAGCCGTCGGCGACCAGATACACGCCGAACTCGCCCTTGGGCGCCTCGGTCGCGGTGTAGGTTTCGCCGGCGGGGACGTGATAGCCCTCGGTGAACAGCTTGAAGTGGTTGATGAGCGCTTCCATCGAGCGTTTCATCTCCGCGCGCAGCGGCGGAGCGATGCGCGCGTTTTCGACCATCACCGGGCCTTTTGGCATCGCCTGCAAACATTGGCGCATGATGCGTACGCTTTGGCGCATCTCCTCGATCCGCACCAGGTAGCGCGCATAGCAATCGCCGGTTTTGCCGACCGGCAGGTCGAAATCCATGTCGGCATAGACGTCGTAGGGCTGCGCCTTGCGCAAATCCCACGCGACGCCCGAGGCGCGCAAGACCGGCCCCGACAAGCCCCAATTCTGCGCCTGCTCGGCGGTGATAATGCCGATATCCACCGTGCGCTGCTTGAAAATTCGATTTTCAGTAAGCAGGCCTTCGGTTTCATCGACGAACTTTAGAAATTGCTCGAGGTACGCTGCAAGCTCGTCGAGCGTCTTCTGCGGCGTGTCTTGATGCACCCCGCCCGGGCGGAAGAAGGCCGCATGCAGCCGCGCGCCCGAGGCCTGCTCATGGAACTCCATCAGCCGCTCGCGTTCCTCGAAGCCCCACAGGATCGGCGTCATCGCGCCGACGTCCATCGCGTAAGTGGTGACATTGAGAATGTGGTTGAGCAGCCGCGAGAGTTCCGCGAACAGCACACGCAAATACTGAGCGCGCTGCGGCGCTTCGATGCCGAGCAGTTTTTCGACCGCCAGCGCGAAGGTGTGCTCCTGGCACATCGGCGCGACGTAATCGAGCCGGTCGAAATAGGGCACCGCTTGCAGATAGGTCTTGTACTCGATCAGCTTCTCGGTGCCGCGATGGAGCAAGCCGATATGCGGATCCGCCCGCTCGACCACCTCGCCGTCCATCTCCAGCACAAGGCGTAAAACTCCATGCGCAGCAGGATGTTGCGGACCGAAGTTCATAGTTAGGTTCTTGATACTGATGTCGGCCATCAGCTGCGCGCCTTCTCGTCGCCGGGCAGGTTCATGCCTTCCCACGGGCTGACGAAATCGAATGTGCGGAAATCCTGGGTGAGCTTCACCGGCTCATAGACGACGCGCTTTTCGGTCTCGTCATAGCGCAGCTCGACATAACCGGTGAGCGGGAAATCCTTGCGCAAGGGATGGCCTTCGAAGCCGTAGTCGGTGAGGATCCGGCGCAAATCGGGATGATCGGCGAAGGGGATGCCGTATAAATCCCAGGCCTCGCGCTCGTACCAGCCGGCACCACGGAAGACGCGCGTGACGCTAGGCACCGGCGCGCCCTCATCGGCCTTGATCTTCACCCGGATGCGCTGGTTGTGGCGCAGGCTGAGAAGATTATAGACGATCTCGAAACGCGGCGCGCGGCCGGGATAATCGACTCCGGCCAAATCGACCAGCTGCTTGAACTGGCAGGCCGAATCGTCGCGCAGATAGGTCAGCACGCGCACGATCGCCTCGGCACTGGCTTCCAGGCACAGCTCGCCGAGCCTGATGTCATGCGCGACGACATCCTGGCGCAGCTTCACGCTGATGCCTTCAGCCAATTCGGTGAGGACGTCGTTCATCGGGCGCGCGGGGCGTTAGCGGGCGATCGTGGTGGTGCGGCGGATCTTCCGCTGCAACAGCAGGATGCCATAAAGCAACGCCTCGGCGGTCGGCGGGCAGCCGGGCACATAGACATCGACCGGCACGATGCGGTCGCAGCCGCGCACGACCGAATAGGAATAGTGATAATAGCCGCCGCCATTGGCGCAGGAGCCCATGGAGATGACCCAGCGCGGCTCGGCCATCTGGTCGTAAACGCGGCGCAGCGCCGGGGCCATCTTGTTGCACAACGTGCCGGCGACAATCATCACGTCCGATTGGCGCGGGCTGGGGCGGAAGATCACGCCGAAACGGTCGAGATCGTAGCGCGAGCACGCGGTCTGCATCATCTCGACCGCGCAACAGGCGAGTCCGAAGCTCATCGGCCACAGCGAGCCGGCGCGCGCCCAGCCGACCAAGCTGTCGAGCTGGGTGACCATGAAACCACGGCCGGTGATCTCCTCGACCGCCGCGTCGAGCAAAGGGTTATGCGCCGGCACCCCACCCGCTCCGGCAAGGGCGGATTGCGGCGCGACTAATCCCATTCGAGCGCTCCTTTGCGCCACTCATAGACGAAGCCGACCGTGAGGATGGCCAGGAACAGCATCATCGACCAGAAGCCGAACAAGCCGATGGCGCCAAGCGACACCGCCCATGGAAACAAAAACGCGACCTCAAGGTCGAAGATAATGAACAGGATCGCGACCAGGTAATAGCGCACGTCGAATTTAGCGCGCGCGTCGCCGAGCGCCGGAAAACCGCATTCATAGGCGGAGCCCTTGTCCGGGTCGGGTCGCTGCTTGGCGATCAGCGCGCTGGCCGCCACCAAAACGCAGGACAACCCGGCGGCGATCGCCAGGAAGACCAGAATCGGCAGATATTCGGCGAGAAGCTGGTCCATCGCCTCCGTTGGCCTCCCCTGTCCGCTGGCTTGCCGTTTTAGTCCCCGGCTTGTCGCTCAGCGGTCGCGTAAATCGTCTCTCGCCGCGCGCGCAAAGCGCAAACGGCCAGGATTAACTATAGGCGCGTGGGAGAGGCGTGCAAGACTCGCGCGCCGGCTGCGCGCAAACGCCGCGTAAACCTCCGTGCTAGCTTATAATTACGCGAAAATGGCGGGAGCGACGGGACTTGAACCCGCGACCTCCGGCGTGACAGGCCGGCGCTCTAACCAACTGAGCTACGCCCCCGCGGGTCGCACCCATGCGAGCCGAAAAGTCGGCGCGAGCACGGGGTTGCAGTCTCTACCGACCGTCCGGTGGCAAGTCAAGGAACCCGCCGCAAAGCGTCCGCGCCCGCTTGCGGTGATTTGCGCTTGTCCGCCGGCCGTTCCGCCGATATTGCGTCAAGGGGGTTAAATGGCGACTCGGCGACGACATCGCGCGTGGCGGGGGCCGCTTTGGCATGCGGCCAGCTTCGCCGTGGCCATTGCCTGTGTCTTGCCGATCCCCGCCGCGCCCGCCGAGGCGGAACGCGCTGCCCCACCTCCGGCGGAGGCAACGCGCGCCGAACCGCTGGACCAGACGCCCCTTCCCGCAGAGGAGGGCGCGCCGGGCGCGCCGCCGGCGGAAAGTGTGGCGGCGCCATTAACTCTAGCCCCGCTAACTCTAGCCCCTCTAACTCTAGCCCCTCCGCAGGATCTCGCCCTACCCCTGTCGCCCGTGCCGGCGGTTGTTCCGCCCGAGCCGCGCGCGACTGCTGCCCCCATAACGCCCATCGATCAGCGCCCAGCCGCCGCAACGGCGCCGATGCTGCTCACGCCCGCCTCGCCCGAGGCCGCGCGGCTGGAGGCGCGTATCGAAGAACTGCGCACGACCATCGCCGCCCAGCAACGCGAGATCGAACGCCTGCGCGAAACCAGTGACGGCGATCTGGTCACGAAGACCTGGGAGCGCATTTCCGCCGGCTGGGTCCGCATCAAAGTGCTCGGCGACGAGGCGCTCGCCGCCCTCGACGCGCTCGTCATGCGGATTGGGCCGCGTAATCTCGCGCCTGCTTTCGCAACTCTGCTGCTGCTCGCCCTGATGGCCGCGTTGTTCGGCCAGCGCAAAACGCGCGAAGCGCGGCAGATGAAGCGCATTCTCGCCCTAGCCGCTCCGATCCGACCGGCAGCCGCCCCAGCGGGCGAGGCCCCGAATGTGGCGCCCGATTTCCTCGCGAAGGTGATGGAGTCCTTCGACCCCGGGCTGCGACGGCGCTGGGCGCTGAAAATGTCCGCCAAGCCGGACGCGACGCGCGATCTGATCGCCGCCTTCGCCTCCGACAGCTTCGCCGTCGCCGAGCCGGTTTTGAAAAACAGCCCGGTCCTGCAAGAGCCGATGCTGCTCGATCTCATACAGCGGCTGGGGTCGCAGCATCAGCGGGCGATCGCCCAGCGGCGGGTCTTGAGCGCCGCGCTCGCCGCGGCCCTGGTGCGCACCGAAAAGGTCGATGTGGTCGTTGCGCTCCTACGTAACCGCGGCGCGCGCCTCGCCGAGGAGACGATGGCGCGCATCGTCGACTCCGCGCGCGTCGTCGAGAGCTATCGCGAGCCCTTGGCGCGCCGGCCCGATCTTTCGCCGCAGCTGGCGTAGCGCCTGTACGACTGGGTCGATGAATCACTGCGCGCGACGCTGCGCGCCAAATTCGAATCGAGCCATATCGAAGAGGCCGTCACTGCGGCGGAGGCGGAAGACGCCAAGGCCGAGACCGTCAAGCCGATCGCCGCAGCGGCCGAACCGGTCGTCATGGTGGCGGAGCCGGCTGCTCCGGAAACCCCAGAAGCGCCGACGCCGCAGAAACTCGCCGACCCGCTGCGCGCCGGCGACCTCGAGCGCTTTCTCGCCATGCTGGCCGAGATCACCGGCCTGTCCATCGATCGGGTGCGTCCGATGCTGGCAGCGCAAGCCGGGGGTGAACTCGCCGTTCTGTGCCGCGCGCTCGATCTCGAGCCGAGTCGCTTCGCCTGGATCTATCTACGGTTGCGCCGACTCCAGGGCACGCGCCCCAACATGGAGCCGGGCGAATTGGCGCGCGCCGTCGCCGCGCACGCCACCTTGTCCGCCTGGCAGCGCCAACAAGGCGCCGCCGCCGAATAAGCACCGCCGGGCGATTCTGGGCACCCGGACCCGCTGGTGAATACGTGCCGCCACTGCCGTGGCAAGCAATTTTTACCGCAAACCGAACGGCCCGCGGCGCCGTTTAGAAAACACATCAATGCGATGAGGGAGCCATGAAGCAACTTTTCGGCGCTGTGCTAGCGGCAACGCTGCTGGTTTCCGGCGCGGCCTTTGCCGTTGACCTTTTTCCGCTTGCGAACGGATCCAAGTTCCTGTCCTACAACTCGACCACACGGGTCATGACCGTGCAGTTGGGCCTGTCTGAGCCCTTCACGAAGCTGGGCTGCACGATCGATGCGAGCGTCTCGGTGCCGCCGACTCTTGCGACCGGCAGAAACGTTGCGTTCTCGTACACTGGAGCTGGAGCAGGTCAGCCAGGTGCGGAAGCGAATAACGGCAATAAGTGCAGCAACATCGCCCTGCAATAGCAGTTGCGATAGCTGCCTAAGTCTAGCGACTGCGGAAGTCTTTCCGCACTTATCGCCTCGGCGCCGTGTCCAGAGAAAATGCCCCGGGCACGGCGTCATGGTTTTTGGATGGCGCGTTCTTGTAGCGCTTGCCTCCGCCAGTCCCCGAACTAAGACTTAGGGCTCGTGCGAACATCTGCCCCGGTTTTGCCCAGGAGGATGGCGCGTGTTCTTGTTCTGTTGCTGTCCAGGGCGGAGGCGGAGCGACGCCGCCGCCCCGCCCCTGCGCTTGAATGCGCGCAAGAAAACTGGTGCCGCCGGGGTGGATTGAACACCCGACCCCGTCATTACCAATGACGTGCTCTACCACTGAGCTACGGCGGCACAGGGCATCACCCGGCAAGCACGGCCGGATCATGCCGCGAAACCTTGGATCCCGAGCGGGAGCCGCGTGACAGGCCCTTGGCCGTGATGCGACCCTGCTCCGGGCCGGGCTTATCGCACGGCTTGCTTCCTGCTGACAACCCGGACACGCTTGACGCGGGCGACGCTTCCGCTCATCTGTTGCCGCGCCATGCCGGACGAGCCTAATGCACACCCACCGCGCCGGTCGCCCGCCGGAGAGGCGCGCGCCGAGGCCGCCTTCGACCGGCGCGCCGCCGCGCTACGGGCCAATCTGCGCCGCCGCAAGGCGCAGGCGCGTGGGCGCGCGCATCTGGATGATCCGAGCGCGGACGCGTTGCTTGCGACGTCGCCCGGGCTTGCGACGTCGCCCGGCGACAAGGCACCCTGACGCCGTTCGATCGCGGCAGGGAATCGACTGATTAGACCTGGGGCTAAAGCACCTATGGATCAGATACGCATCACCGGCGGCCAGCGCCTGTCCGGCCGGATACCCATCAGCGGCAGCAAGAACTCTGGGCTCGCCCTGATGGCGGCAACGCTGCTGACCGGGGAGCCGGTCACCCTCGCCAATTTGCCCGCCCTCGCCGACATCGCCTCGATGACCGCCCTGCTGCGGCAGCATGGGGTCGAGATCAAGGCGCGCGACGGGGCGACGAGTTTAAACGCGGAAAAAATCATCAGCACCACCGCGCCCTATGACATCGTGCGCAAGATGCGCGCGAGCGTGCTGGTGCTCGGCCCGCTGCTCGCCCGCTTCCGTGAAGCGACGGTGTCGCTGCCCGGTGGCTGCGCCATCGGCAGCCGCCCAGTCGATTTGCATATCAAGGGCTTGCAGCAGCTCGGGGCCGAAATCGAGGTCACCGGCGGCTATATCCGCGCCAAGGCCCCGAAGGGTCTCAAGGGCGCGAATGTCGTGTTCCCCAAGGTGAGCGTCGGGGCGACCGAAAACCTGGTCATGGCCGCGACGCTCGCCGAGGGCGAAACCGTGCTCGACAACGTTGCGCGCGAGCCGGAGATCGCCGATCTGGTCGCGCTCCTGGTTGCGCTCGGCGCGCGCATCAAGGGTGCTGGCACCGAGACCTTACGCATCGAGGGCGTGCCGCAACTGCACGGGGCGAAGTACTCGGTTATGGCCGATCGGATCGAGACCGGCACTTTCGCCATCGCCGCCGCGATCACCGGCGGGTCGGTGTCGCTCGACAACACGCGGCTCGACCTGATCGACTCGCTCGCCGAGCGCCTGGTCGAGGCCGGCGCCGTGGTGACGAAGGAGGAGAACGGCTTCCAGGTTTCGGCCGAGCGGTCGCTGGTCGGCATCGATGTGATGACCGAGCCCTTCCCCGGTTTTCCCACCGATTTGCAGGCGCAGTTCATGGCCTTAATGACGGTCGCGCGCGGCGCCTCGATGCTGACCGAGACGATCTTCGAGAACCGCTTCATGCATGTGCCCGAGCTGCGCCGCATGGGCGCCAACATCAACCTGCATGGGTCCTCGGCGATGGTGCGCGGGGTCAAGCGCTTGACCGGCGCCGACGTGATGGCCTCCGACCTGCGCGCCAGCGCTTCGCTCGTGCTCGCCGGGCTGGTGGCCGATGGCGATACGGTGGTGCATCGCATCTATCACCTCGATCGCGGCTACGAACGGCTGGAGGAAAAGCTGGTCGGCGTGGGCGCGCGCATCGAGCGTTCGAGGGACTAGCGCATGGGCCAAGGCGCACCGCTCAGGCTTCGCGCCGAAAGCCGGGACGACCTTGAGGTCATCGCCGCCTGCCTGCAGGACGCGATCGTCGCCGCGCAGGACATACGCTACCTGCCGGGCGAGCGCCGCTTCGCCTTCATCGCCAACCGCTTCCGCTGGGAGGAGACCCCGCGCGCGGGCGAACAGCCTGGCGCGAACGCCGCGCGCCTGGCCGAGCGGGTGTTGTGCGGCGTGGTGTTCGAGACGATCGAGAGCACCCAGAGCCGCGGCATCGGCCGAAGCGGCGCGAAGCCGTTCCTCGACCTGCTGTCGATCGCCGTCGAACCGAGCCCAAGCGGGCAGGCCTTGGTGCTCACCTTCGCCGGCGGTGCCGCGATCCGGCTTAACGCCGAGCGCATCGAGGCCCGGATCGAAGACTTAAGCGAGCCCTGGCCGACCCAGTGGCAGCCCAGGCATGACTGAGCCCAGCCAATGGATGGTAGTAAAGCGTGAGGCGCTTGGGCATAAATTGCCGGCACGCCACTGCCGGAATGAACCCAAGTGCGCCCTGACGCCGCCCCTGCCAGCGACTCGATCGTGATCGCCCTGCCCGCCGGCCGCATCCTCACCGAGGTGCTGCCGATTTTGGCGCGCGCCGGGATCGTCCCCGAGGCGGCATTTACCGACCCGGCGGCCCGCCAGCTGCGTTTCAAGACCGGGTCGGCCGGGGTCGAGATCGTGCGCGCGCGCTCCTTCGACGTCGCCACGCTGGTCGCCTATGGCGCCGCGGCGCTGGGCGTGGCCGGCAGCGACGTAATCCGCGAATTCGACTACCCGGAGCTGTATGCCCCGGTCGATCTCGGCATCGGCCGCTGCCGGCTGATCGTCGCCGCGCCGGCGGCGCTGGCCCAACAGGATCCGGCGCGCGAAAGCCATATTCGCATCGCGACCAAATACCCAAACCTGACCAAGAGCCATTTCGCCCGGCGCGGCATCCAGGCCGAATGCATCAAGCTCAACGGCTCGATCGAACTCGCCCCGTCGCTCGGGCTGTGCGAGCGCATCGTCGATCTGACACAGAGCGGCGAGACGCTGGCGGCCAATGGCCTGGTCGAGGTCGAGGAAATTCTCAGCTGCAGCGCCCGGCTGGTGGTCAATCGCACCGCGCTCAAGACGCGCGCCGAGGAGCTCGGCCGGTTGATCGGCCAGGTCGAGCGCGCCGTCGCGGACGCGCGCCATGCCGCTTAGGCTCGACGCCGCCGCACCTGATTTCGAGCACGCGTTCGCGGCGTTTCTTGGCCGCGGTCGCGGCGATGTGGCCGCCGTCGATGCCAGCGTCGCCGAAATCATCGCCGGCGTGCGCGCGCGCGGCGACGCCGCCGTCGCCGACTATACGCGCCGCTTCGATCGCTTGAACCTCGCGCCCGGCGCGTTGCGCATCGAGCCGGCGGAAATCGCGGCGGCCGAGGCTTCGGCGCCGGCCGAGGCGCGCAAGGCGCTCGCCTTTGCCCATGGCCGCATCACGGAATTTCATGCCCGCCAGCGGCCGGAAGATCTGTCCTACACCGACGCCGCCGGGGTGCGGCTTGGCTGGCGCTGGACCGCGCTCGATTCGGTCGGCGTGTATGTTCCCGGCGGCACCGCCTCTTATCCATCCTCGGTGTTGATGAATGTCGTGCCGGCGAGGGTCGCCGGCGTGGCGCGTGTCGTCATGACCGTACCGACGCCCGATGGGAAGCTCGATCCGCTGGTCTTGGCTGCCGCGCGGCTGGCCGGGGTGGATGAGGTGTGGCGCATCGGCGGCGCGCAAGCAGTCGCGGCGCTCGCCTTTGGCACCGAAAGCATCCGCCCGGTGGACAAGATCGTCGGCCCCGGCAACGCCTATGTCGCCGCCGCCAAGCGCCAAGTGTTCGGCCAGGTCGGGATCGATTCGATCGCCGGCCCGTCGGAAATCCTGGTCGTGGCCGACCGTGGCTGCGACCCGCGCTGGATCGCGGCTGATCTGCTTTCCCAGGCCGAGCATGACGCCGTGGCGCAGGCGATCCTCATGACCGACGACGCCGCATTCGCCGACCGTGTCGCGGCCGAGATCGAGACTTTGCTCCGGACGCTGCCGCGCGCGGCGATTGCCGGCGCGAGCTGGCGCGATCACGGCGCGATCATCGTGCTGAAGTCGCTTGACGCCGCGCCGGCTTTGATTGACCGCATCGCCCCCGAGCATCTGGAGCTGGCCTGCGACGGGGCCGAGGCGCTGGCCAAACGCGTGCGCCATGCCGGCGCGATCTTTCTTGGCCGGATGACGCCGGAGGCCGTCGGCGATTATGTCGCCGGGCCGAATCATGTGCTGCCCACCAGCCGCACTGCGCGTTTTTCCTCGGGCCTCGGCGTGCTCGATTTCATGAAGCGCACGACGCTCGTCGGCTGCTCGGACGCGGGGCTGGCGGCGATCGGACCGGCGGCCGAAACGCTCGCGCGCGCCGAGCGGCTGGAGGCGCATGCGCTTTCGCTCGCGCTGCGCCGCCAGCCAAAACGCCTTGGATAAGCCGCGCCTTGGATAAGATCGCCCGGCTGACGGTCGCTCAGCCGGGCATCGTCCGCTACAACCCGGAGATCGAGAAAGAGCGCGCGGTCGCGATCTACGACCTGCTGCAGGACAACTCCTTTCGCTACCTCGGGCACGGCCCCGGCCCCTACGCCGTCACGCTCGCGCTCAAGGATCAGAGCCTGGTTCTCGACATCGCCGACGCAACCGATGCGCCGATCGGGCAAGTATCGCTGCCGCTCGGCAGTTTGCGCAAGACGATCAAGGACTACTTCACCGTCTGCGACAGCTACTTCGAAGCCATCCGCACTTCGACCCTGCAGCGCATCGAGGCGATCGACATGGGGCGGCGCGGCTTGCACAACGAGGGCTCCGAACTGCTCAGAAGCCGGCTCGCCGGCCAGGTCGAAATCGACGACCTGACCGCCCGCCGGCTGTTCACCCTGCTGTGCGTCATGCATCTCAAGGCTTGAGCGCGTGAGCGAACTTCCCGGCGCGGTCCTGTTCGCCTGCGACCAGAACGCGGTGCGCTCCGCCATGGCCGAGGCGATGCTCAAGCACCTGCATGGCACGCGCATCTATGTCGATAGCGCCGGCGTCCGCGCGGGCGAGCCCGACCCCTTCGCCGCCGCGGTGATGGAGGAAATCGGGCTCGACATCTCGCAGCATCGCCCGAAAAGCATGCGCGCCCTGCCCGATGCATCCTTCGACGTGATCGTCACCCTGTCGCCGCAGGCGCAGCATCGGGCGATCGAGATGACGCGCACGCTGGCCTGCGCGGTCGAATACTGGCCGACCTATGACCCCGCGATGTTCGAGGGCATGAACCGCGAGGGCGTGCTGGCGGGCTATCGCCAAATCCGCGACCATTTGTGGGCCAAGGTCATGGAGCGCTTCCCGCCGATCGGCGGATCCAGCCCCTAGCATGCGACAAAAGCGGTTGACCCTCGCCAAAGTTATTTACTTACTAGCGTCCATAACTGCATAGGACCCAGCGATGGCCAAAGAGGATTTGCTTGAGTTCCCCGGTGTGGTGAGCGAGGTTCTGCCCAATGCGATGTTTCGCGTGCAGCTCGAAAACAGCCACGAAGTGCTGGCCAACACCTCCGGCAAGATGCGCAAGAACCGCATCCGCGTGCTGGCCGGCGACAAGGTAAATGTCGAAATGACGCCCTATGACCTGACCAAGGGGCGCATCACCTTCCGTTTCAAATAGTCGGGTCCCTGTCTGAACGGTTGCGGCGATGAACGCGCTCGTTCTCGCCTCGGCCTCGCCGCGCCGGATCGAGCTTTTGGCCCAGCTCGGCGTGCGCCCGGATGAAGTCCTGGCCGCCGCGATCGACGAGACGCCGCGCCCGCGCGAACAGGCCCGCACGCTCGCCTTGCGCCTTTCCATCGCCAAGGCCGAGGAAGTCCGCCGCCAGCGTCCGCAAGCCGCCATTCTGGCTGCCGATACGGTGGTCGCCGTCGGCCGTCGCCTCTTGCCCAAAGCGCTCGACCGCGCCAGCGCGCAAGCCTGTCTCGAACTCCTGTCCGGGCAGAGACACCGCGTGATCGGCGGCATCGCGCTGATCGCCCCGGACGGGCGCGTCGCGACGCGCATCGTCACCAGCGTGGTGCGCTTCAAGCGCCTGACGCCGGCGGAAATCGCGAGCTATCTCGACAGCGGCGAGTGGCACGGCAAGGCCGGCGGCTACGCGATCCAAGGCCGCGCCGCCGCCTTCATCCCGTGGATCTCCGGCTCCTACAGCAATGTGGTCGGCCTCGCCCTGGCCGAAACCTCGGCGCTGCTCGCCGGCAGCGGCTACCCATGGCAATAGATACGGTCGTGCTGGAGGCCTCGCCGGGCGAGCTGCGCGCGGCGGCGCTGGCCGATGGACGGACCGTGCAGGTCGAGCATTGGCGCGCGCATGAGCCGAGCCGTAGCGGCGCGATCTATCTCGGCCGCGTCACGCGCATCGATCCTGGACTCAACGCCGCCTTCGTCGCGCTCGGCGAGGGACAGGACGGATTCCTGCGCGCGCGCGATGTCGATCGCGCGGCGGAGGCGCCCGGCCGGCATAGACGGATCGAGCGGCTGCTGCACCAAGGCGCGGCGATACCAGTGCAAGTGCAAGCCGAGGCGCATGGCGACAAGGGCCCGCCGCTGACGACACAGATCACCTTGCGCGGTCGTTTGCTCGACTTTCGACCGGGCGGCGCCGGCGTCACCTTGCCCGAAGCAATACCGGAGAAAGCCGGCGAGCGGCTGTTGCTGATGCTCGCGCCGCTGCTCGCCGAGCACGAAGGCGTGCGCCCGCGCCTCGCCCTGTTAGACGCAACCGAGCGCGAAACGGCGGCCGGAGCCGAACTCGAACTTCTGCGCCAGCGCTGGCGCGCGATCGATGCGCGGCGCGATAGGGTTGCGGCCCCGGCCTGCCTCGACCCCGGACCGGAGCCGGCGGCGCGGCTCATGTCGGCGTTCGGGCTAAAGTCCCTGCCGCGATTGATCGCCAGCGACTCGCTGACCGGCGCGGCGCTGCGCCGCTGGCGAGATGATTTTGCCCCGGACGGCGTGGCCGAAGTCGAAATCTGGTCCGGCCCTTCGACTCCCTTCGAGACGCTCGGCATCGAGGCGGCGATCGAGCAGGCGTTGACGCCGCGGATCGAGCTTCCGGGCGGCGGCGAGTTGCTATTCGAGCCGGGTGAGACGCTGACCGCCATCGACATCAACAGCCGCGGCTTTGCCGGCAAGCCGGGCTCAGCCGCCTCCGAGCTTAACTTCACCGCGATCGCCGAGATCGCGCGCCAACTGCGCCTGCGCGCCATTGCCGGCACGATCGTGATCGATTGCGTGCGTGTCGGCGCGGAAGCCCCGCGTCTGATCGGCGCGCTGCGCCGGGCGCTGGCCGACGATCCGACCCGCAGCGACGTGCATGGACTGACGTCGCTCGGGCTGCTGGAACTCAGCCGGAAGCGCGGCGGGCCGTCGCTCGCCGAACGACTTCAGGCCGCGCGTCCGCAGCCGTCACCGCGGCTCGATGCCGCCGCGCTGGCTGCACTCCGACGCGCGCTCGCCGCCGCCCGCGCGCGGCCTGGACGGACGCTCACCCTCAGCGTCGCGCCGCAAGTCGCGGAGGCTTTCGCCGGCCCGCTGGCCGCGGCCTACGCCGATGCCCTTGCCGCCATCGGGCGGTTGCGCGTCGTGGCCAGCGATCGGCTCAAGCTCGACGGGGACGAAATCACAGCTGACGGCTGAGCGCGACCGGGGCAGACTGGCCCACAGTTGAACAGGGAGTCTCCCATGCGTCACCGCAAGTTTCTGCTCGCCGTCGCCACAGGCTTCGGCCTGTACGCGCTGGCTTCAAGCGTCCTGACCGCGCAGCAGGCTTGGGGCGCCGAACAAAGCTGGAAGTTCGAGGACGTCCCGGCCGGGACCCTGCCTGCCGGTTGGCGGATCGCGGCCACCAACTCCGGTTCGCAACTGGCCGCATGGCGCGTGGTGGCCGGTCGCGGAGCCAAAAGCGGCGACCGCGTGTTGGCGCTCACCGGCGCGCCCGATGGCGGGCTGTTGTCGCGCATCGTCGGCAGCAACACCTTCAATCTGTGCTGGACGGATGCGGTGAAGTTCCAGGACGGCGAGATCGAGATGTCTTTGCGCGCCGACAGTGGGCGCTCCGACCAGGGCGGCGGCCCGATCTGGCGCGTCAAGGACGCCGGAAACTACTACATCGCCCGCTACAACCCGCTGGAGCACAATTTCCGCCTGTATTTTGTCCGCGACGGTAGCCGGGTGCAGCTTGCCGACGCCTCCGATCTTGCACCAAAAACCGGCGAGTGGTTCACGATCAAGATCGTGCAGCGCGGGTCGCACATCGAGGGTTGGCTCGACGGGAAGAAGCTGCTCGAAGCCGAGGACCGCACCTTTAGCGGCCCGGGGGGCATCGGCTTGTGGACCAAATCAGACGCCGCCACGTCCTTCGACGACATCACCGTCCGAACGACGCCCTAAGCCTGGACGAAGGGCGGGGCGAAAAAGGAGGCTGGGGCAAATCCGCGCCCTTGCTGGACCTTGGCGCGCCCCTCCCCTATAACCCGCGCCGGCGCCCAGGTAGCTCAGGTGGTAGAGCAGGGGACTGAAAATCCCCGTGTCGGTGGTTCAACTCCATCCCTGGGCACCATTGCCTCCCCACAAGCGATGAACAAAGCGCGCGCCGGTTGGCCTTGGCCGGTCCGCTGCCGCATTCTGCCGGCCCGCCCCTTCTCGCCGCGGAGCATGCCGTGAACATCAAATTCTGGCCGACCCTGAAAGACGCTTTCCGCATCGCCTGGCCCTATTGGTTCTCCACCGACAAATGGTGGGCGCGCGGGCTGCTCGCCGTCGTGATAGCGCTCAACCTCGGCCAGGTCGGGCTGAATGTCGTCTTCAGCTACTGGAATAACGCCTTTTTCAACACGCTCCAGAACTTCGACCAGCCAGGATTTTTCCAGCAATTGCTGGTTTTCAGCGGCTTGGCGTCGGCGTTCATCATCGCCGGCATCTGCCGCACCTATTTCAGCCAGATGTTACGCATCCGCTGGCGGCGCTGGCTGACGGATGTCTATCTGGGCCGGTGGCTCAAGGATCGCGCCTATTTCCAAATGCAATTGGGCGCCGAGCGCACCGACAATCCGGATCAGCGCGTCGCCGAGGATTTGCGCGATTTCGCCGACAGCACCCTGTCGCTCTCGCTCGGATTGCTGAGCTCGGTCGTATCGTTTTTTTCCTTTGTCGCCGTCCTCTGGTCGCTCTCCGGTCCGATCACACTGCCCCTGGGCTTCCTCGGCGAGATCACCATTCCCGCCTATATGGTCTGGCTCGCGGTCGCCTATGCCGCGGTCGGTACCTGGATCACGACGAAAATCAGCCGGCCGCTGGTGAAGCTCAATTTCAACCAGCAGCGCTTTGAAGCCGACTTCCGTTTCGGACTCATGCGTTTGCGCGAAAATACCGAAAGCGTCGCCTTTTATCGCGGCGAGGAGCGCGAGCGCTCGATTCTGACCGACCGCTTTCGCGAGGTGTTCAACAATTTCCTCGGCATCATGCGGCGGCAGGCGGTCTATAACGCCTTTGCCTTCGGTTACGGCCAAGCCGCCGTCGTGTTTCCCTATATCCTGCAGGCGCCGCGTTACTTCGCGAAGCAGATCCAGCTCGGCGATCTGATGCAAACCGCCCAAGCCTTCAACCAAGTGCAGGAATCTTTATCGTACATCATCAACGTCTATCCCGACCTGGCGAATTGGCAGTCGGTGGTGCAGCGGCTCGCCACCTTCGACAGCCATATCGACGCGGTGGCGGCGCGCGCCGCCCAGCCCGGCGGTGTGGTGATCTCCAGCGCCGGCGACAGCGTCACGGCCCGCGATCTGTCGCTCACCCTGCCGCACGGGAAGCCGCTGTTGTCCGGAATCGCGCTTTCGGCCGAACCCGGCGCGACGCTTTTGATCACCGGCCCGACCGGTGCCGGCAAAAGCACGCTGTTGCGCGCCATCGCCGGCCTGTGGCCGTTCGCGCGCGGCTCCGTCACCTTGCCGGCGGGGCGCAGCTTCTTTGTGCCGCAACAGCCCTACCTGTCGCTCGGCACCTTGCGCCAAGCGCTCGCCTATCCCGATGATGGACGCGGCCATTCCGATGCCGAAATGGGTGCCGTGTTGCTCAAGGTCGGGCTGGGCGCGCTGGCGCCGGAGTTGAACGCGAGTGATCACTGGTCGCAGCGTCTTTCGCCCGGCGAACAACAGCGCATCGCCTTCGCGCGCGTGTTGCTGGCGCGGCCGGCGGCGGTGTTTCTCGATGAAGCGACCTCGGCGCTGGACGAAGAATCCGAGGCGCAATTATACGCATTGCTGCGTGCCGCGCCGTGGCATCCGACCATCGTCAGCGTCGGACATCGCAGCACGCTGCGCCGGTTTCACGACTCGGAACTGAGCTTGGCCCGCCAGGGCGACGCCCAACCCATTGCCGCGACCACGTTGCCATAGTATTAATATATATCAGTATGTTGTGCGTTTTTCTTAGACATCTTTCGCAGAACAAGGTCGCGCGCGCCGGATTTTTGGCGTGGGGTGCACCCTGTTTGTGCCCCAGGTCATGAAATGATTCGCATGGGCCTGATTTTGAGCAATAATTGCGGAGAAATGCGTTGCGCGGCGTGAAACGTTTTGCTATCTTGAAATCGCGCACAAAAAAAGAGAGCCGCACCACCGAAGTGGCGCGGCTCCAGGTAAGGGAGGAAACGACTCGTCCGTCATGGACGAGATAAGAAGTTTGTTCCTTTTTTTGACGTATCTCAAGCCTCAGTTGGTTAACTGAGGCTTTTTTGTTGCATTTGTGCTAAATCAGCAACAACGGCGAGCGCCCCTTCTCGGTCGCGCTTGCGCCGAAGTTCATCGTTAAATCAAGGCGTTAAAATCTGACGTGATTCGTCCTTGATTTGCCGTGATCAGATCGCAACAGTGGCGCGTGCCCTATGTGCAGCCATACCCCCCCGTTCCATTCCATGATTTTCAATTAATCCGCGCCTAGTATTCCCCCCGCGCCCCATGCCACGGGGAGCGCGGGGAGGCGCGCATGCGACTGCTGCTGCTGGGCGGGGGCAAGATTGGCGGAGCGATCTCCGACCTGCTGCAGGCGACGGGCGATTTCACCATCACCGTCGCCGATAAAGACCGCGCCGCTCTGGCGCGCGTACGCACACCGGGTGTCACGCTCAAAACGGTCGAGGTCGCCGACGAGCAGGCGCTGGTCGCGGCGCTCTCCGGCCAGGACGCGGTGGTCAGCGCCCTGCCCTATTATCTCAACCTCGGCGTCGCGCGCGCGGCGCGCATGGCGCGGGCGCATTACTTCGACCTGACCGAGGACGTTTCGACCGGCAATGCGATTTGGCGCATGGCCGATGGCGCCTCATCCGCCTTCGTGCCGCATTGCGATCTGGCGCCGGGATCGATCCAGATCCTGGCGCATCATCTGGCGCAAGGCTTCGAGCGCCTGCGTGACGTGCATATGCGCGTCGGCGCGCTGCCGCAGTTTCCGACCAATGATTTGATGTACAACCTCACCTGGTCGACCGACGGGCTGATCAACGAGTATTGCAACCCGTGCGACATCATCGAAGGCGGCAAGCGCGGCCACGCCCAGGCGCTCGACGGGCTGGAGAAGTTCAGCCTCGACGGCGTGACCTATGAGTGCTTCCACACTTCGGGCGGGCTTGGCACGCTGTGCGACACGCTGGTCGGGCGTGTCGCACAGCCTCAACTACAAGACCGTGCGCTACCCCGGCCACCGCGATCTGGCGCGGTTCCTGACGCGCGGGTTGCGCCTGGGCGAACGCCGCGAGCTGTTCCGCGACGTGCTGGAAACCGCGATCCCGATCACCGCCCAGGATGTGGTGCTGATCTTCGCCACCGTGACCGGCTGGAAGGACGGCTTGCTGACGCAAGTGTCGCAGGCACGCAAGATCTATAACCAGACTCTGGCCGGGCGCGAGCTGTCGGCCATCCAGGCGGCCACGGCCAGCGGTCTGTGCGCGATGGTCGATCTGATGCGCGCAGGCAAGTTGCCGCCCGCCGGTTTCGTCCGGCAGGAAGACGCCAGTTACGACGACTTCATCGCCAACCGCTTCGGACGCATTTTCGCGTAAGCCGATTCGCCGCGCGGCGCCTCACTCCTCCCCGCCGCTGCCCCGCCCCTTCTTGATCGTCGAGCGGTGGCGCTTGGACTCAAGCCTGCGGCGGCGTTGGGCGCGCGGCACGCGCGTATCGATGCGCGTCTCGGGAGGGACGGCGGCGGCGGCGAGCAGCGCGATCAGACGCTCCAGAGCATCCGCGCGATTACGCTCCTGCGTCCGGAAGCGCCGCGCCTGGATCACCAGCGTGCCGTCGTTCGCGAGTCGTCTCCCGGCCAGAGTCGCGAAGCGAGTACGGATGTCCCGAGGCAGGACTCGCGAGTCGAAGCGCAACTCGCAGGCGGAAGCGACCTTGTTCACGTTCTGTCCGCCCGGGCCGGGCGAACGTATGAAGCGCCAAACGATGGACGCCTCGTCGATCGAGAGCGTCGGTGAAACTCGGATCATTGGCGGGAACCCTGCCTTCTGCAGCAAAAGTGGTCAAATTAGCGCTCGATTTGCCAAGAGAACATAACGTGAATATATATGGTTGCAGTAGCGTTCTCCGTCCGTTCACGGTGACAGCCATTCTAAATCTGGGTAGCAATATGTGTCTGGGGACAACATGTTGTGGGTTACGCACGCTTTTCCGGCGGGTGTTATCCACAATGTGGATGGCTGGCGGCAACGGGGGACAAAATGGACGGTTCCGGGGGAATGGCCATCTCGGTGGCGCTTGTGGATAAGCTCACTCTCAACCGGCGGCAGAATGAGCGCGGAGTGCGGGTCACAATCGATCCGGCGCGCGATTCGCTGTTGACCGATTTTGGGCGCGGTACGCTCGAGGACCGCTATCTGCTGCCCGGCGAGACGATTCAAGATTTGTTTGCGCGCGTGGCGATGCATTTCGCGGATGATTCCGCGCATGCGCAGCGTCTGTATGATTACATCTCGCGGCTGTGGTTCATGCCGGCGACACCGGTATTGTCGAATGGCGGCACCAAGCGCGGGCTGCCGATCTCGTGTTTCCTCAACGAGGCCTCCGACAGTTTGGAAGGCATCGTCGGGCTGTGGAACGAGAATGTCTGGCTGGCGGCGCGCGGCGGCGGCATCGGCAGCTATTGGGGCAATCTGCGCTCGATCGGCGAGAAGGTCGGCCTGAATGGCAAGACCTCGGGCGTGGTGCCGTTCATCCGGGTGATGGATTCGCTCACCCTCGCCATCAGCCAGGGCTCGCTCCGGCGCGGCTCGGCGGCGGTCTATCTGCCGGTCAACCATCCCGAGATCGAGGAATTCATCGAGCTGCGCCGTCCAACCGGCGGCGACCCGAACCGCAAGGCGCAGAATCTGCATCACGGACTGCTGTTGTCCGACGCCTTCATGCGCGCGGTCGAGAACGACGAGGAATGGCCGCTGGTCTCGCCCAAGGACGGGGCGGTGATCCGCAAGATTTCGGCGCGCTCGCTGTGGATCCGCATCCTCACCGCGCGGATCGAAACCGGCGAGCCCTATCTGGTGTTCATCGACGCGGTCAATCGCGCGATCCCGGAGCATCACAAGCTCGCCGGCCTCGCGGTCAAGACCTCCAACCTGTGCTCGGAAATCACGCTGCCGACCGGCACCGACCATCACGGCGAGGAGCGCACCGCGGTGTGCTGCCTGTCGTCGCTCAACCTCGACACCTTCCTCGACTGGCGCGACGACCCGCGCTTCATCGAGGACGTGATGCGCTTCCTCGACAACGTGCTGCAGGATTTCATCGACCGCGCCCCGAGTGAATTCGCGCGCGCGCGCTACGCGGCGATGCGCGAACGTTCCGTCGGGCTCGGCGTGATGGGCTTCCACTCCTTCCTGCAGACCGAGGGCGTGCCGTTTGAATCGGCCGTGGCCAAGGCGTGGAACATCCATATGTTCAAGCATATCCGTAAAGCCGCCGACGCCGCCAGCCGCAAGCTGGCGGAAGAACGCGGCCCCTGCCCGGATGCGGCCGATTACGGCATGATGGAGCGCTTCTCCAACAAGATGGCGCTTGCGCCCACGGCCTCGATCTCGATCATCTGCGGCGGCGCGGCGCCGGGGATCGAGCCGATCGCGGCCAACAGCTTCACGCATAAGACGCTGTCCGGCTCACACACCGTGCGCACCCGCGCGCTCACGCGGCTGTTGATCGAGAAAGGCCGCAACACCGATACGGTCTGGTCGTCGATCACCGCGCATGAAGGTTCGGTCATGCATCTCGACTTTCTCTCCGAGGACGAGAAAGCCGTGTTCAAGACCGCCT
Organism: Alphaproteobacteria bacterium; assembly: GCA_009694135.1. Lineage (GTDB taxonomy): Bacteria > Pseudomonadota > Alphaproteobacteria > UBA6615 > UBA6615 > SHVS01. The sequence goes on along the minus strand of SHVS01000017.1, from coordinate 4,040 downwards.
TCGAGATCGACCAGCGCTGGGTGATCGAACACGCCGCCGACCGCACGCCCTATATCTGCCAGTCGCAATCGGTGAACGTGTTCCTCGCCGCCGACGTGCATAAGCGCGATTTGCATCAAATCCACTTCCAGGCCTGGAAGAAGGGCGTGAAGAGCCTCTATTATCTGCGCTCGAAGTCGCTGCAGCGCTCGGAGTCGGTCGGCGACTGGGCGCCGCGCATCGCCAAAGCCAAGCCGCCGGCCGGTACCGTGCCGGCGCGCACCGACTACGAGGAGTGTCTGGCCTGCCAGTAGGCGCGTGAGTTCTGGATCGTTATCGCTCGATCATGTGACGCAACGCTGCATTCATGGGGAGTCCAATGGCCAAGAACGACAAGACCAGCAAGCCCGCCGCGAAAACCGCGCCGATCGCGACCAAGCAGAGCAAGCCGGCGGCGGCGGCGGCCATGGCCGCGGCTCCGGCGCAAAAGAAGCCGGCGGGGAAGAAGTAGCTCCGGGACTGTCATGGCCGGGCTTGTCCCGGCCATGACAGCCACGGAATTGTTACCGTGCCGTCGCGCGCCGAATACGAGGAGTGCCAAGCGAGCCAGCAGAGTTGTCAAATATGAGTAAGACTGCCGAATGAATTTTCCTGCCATTCTGACTGGCCGTTCTGCTTGGACAGATATTGGAGTGGTCCAACAAAATCCGTTTGGCGGTGGTCTATTTTCACCGCCTGTCAGGTCGCCTGCAGTGCAAAACTGGAGACACGTCAGGCGCCGCTTCGAACTTTTCCTCGAAAGCCTAAGATTTACACCACAACAAGCCACTTACGGTGAGTCTAACCGTCGCGGGGTGATAGCCAGTCTAAACCGCGCCTTTTGGAACATGCAGGATGAATCAGCCAACAGCGTCGTAATTGGTTTCTGGGGGAAAGGTACGCAGGTTCGGCCGCCGCGCGACATTGATATTCTTTTTGTGCTTCCAATCGAAATCTATTGGTGATTTCAACAGCATATCGGAAACCAGCAGTCTCAATTACTTCAGGAGGTGAAGAAGGTTCTTCGGGAGACCTATTGGACCACGGACATCCGGCAGGATGGCCAAGTCGTGGTCGTTTCGCTTGAAACCTTCAACATTGAGGTCGCTCCGACCTTCCTCCGGCGGGGCGGAGGGTTTTTCATTTGTGATACTAATCAAGGCGGGCGCTACAAATACGTCGACCCTCATGCGGAACTCGTTGAGCTCGATTCCTCTGACAGACATTTCAATGGCAACGCGAGAAAGTTGACACGAATTCTCAAACAGTGGCAGCGGCACAATAACGTGCCCTTAAAATCATTCCAGCTAGAAGCTCTGATGAAAGACTTTCTGACGAGCAATAGCTACGCTTCAAGAGATGAATTCTGGTTCGACTGGTTAGTGCGAGATGCATTTGCGCACATGATAAACCACGCAAACGGATGGTTTCGCATGCCGCTGACCGAAGGACTAATTTTACTGGGCGGCGCTTGGCTTAACCAAGCGAGGAATGCCTATTCCCACGCATTAGACGCGTGCGAACTTGAAAAAAATAACTTCGAAGTGCTGGCAGGTGAAGAGTGGCAGAAGATCTTCGGCAAAATGATCCCGAAGATAATAGACTGAACCCTATCTCTGCGGCGCTGGTGTTAGAGTGCCGAAGGGAAGAGGAAAGTTGTCTATATTCCTCCACGACATTCTATATTTGGTTGCGCTTTTTGCGAGCGCTTCGTGGTCTTCTTTGGATCGTTGCAGCCGTCGCTGGCGGGATGGCCGCATCTCACAACCTTCGAAGTGATCCTGAAAATAAGACTCTCAGTGCGTTAGCCGCTTTGTTGGCTGTCATTCTGCCAGGAATTGGCAATGCACTGCGCTTGGACAGGACAATTAGGGATTACGAGTCTGCTGCGGGAAAGATAAAGAACCTGCAAGGCGAATTTCGGCGGGCGGCGAAGGTATGTTTGCACAAGCCCGTCGTGGAATTCGATGCTGAGACGCGCAAACTTTTCAAGGCCATGAACGAGGCGCGCAAGCCATCTCTCACACCGCCTGACTTTTGTTTTTGGTTGGCGCAGCGAAAGATAAGGAAAGGGCATTACCGATTCGATGCTGACGATTCCGACGCGACGACCTGATCGCTGCGCTATTTCATGTCGGTGACCGTGAGTGCACGTCGTTGTCGGCACATATCGGCAAGCGGCCACCCTGATTTGATTTGGGGGAATTATTGAATGGGCGTTGACGAATTTCTCTGCTCGTCGCCGAATGCGTTTCTGCATTGCGAATCCGAAAGCGACCGCTTCACCCGAGAGACCCATGCCCCTTCTGACCCCGCGCATCGGCTATAAACCTTTCGAATATCCATGGGCTTACGACGCTTGGCTGATCCAGCAACGTATCCATTGGCTGCCGGAGGAAGTGCCGCTCGCCGACGACGTGAAGGACTGGCACAAGAAGCTCACCCCGGGCGAGCGCAACCTGCTCACGCATATCTTCCGGTTTTTCACCCAGTCGGATGTCGAGGTGAACAACTGCTACATGCGCCATTATTCGCGCATCTTTCAGCCGACCGAGGTGCAGATGATGCTGGCGGCGTTCTCCAACATGGAGACGATCCACATCGCCGCCTACTCGCATCTGTTGGACACCATCGGCATCCCGGAGACCGAATACGCCGCCTTCCTGCGCTACAAGGAGATGCGCGACAAATACGACCACATGCAGGAATTCGGCATCCGCAGCGAGGACCCGGCGAAGCGCAAGGTGGAGATCGCGCGTACCCTAGCCATGTTCGGCGCCTTCACCGAGGGGCTGCAGCTGTTCGCGTCCTTCGCCATCCTGCTCAACTTCCCGCGCTTCAATAAAATGAAGGGCATGGGGCAGATCGTGTCCTGGTCGGCGCGCGACGAGACCCTGCATTGCAATTCGATCGTTCGCCTGTTCCAGACTTTCGTCGAAGAGAACCCGGAAGTGTGGACGGATGCGCTCAAGCGCGACCTTACGCTCGCCTGCGACACGGTGGTGACGCATGAGGACGCCTTCGTCGATCTCGCCTTCGAACTCGGCGGGGTCGAGGGGCTGCAAGCCTCCGAGGTCAAGCGCTACATCCGCTATATCGCCGACCGCCGCCTGGCGCAGCTCGGGCTGCAGCCGCTCTACCGGCTCGACACGAACCCGCTGCCGTGGATGGAAGAAATGCTCAACGGCGTCGAGCACGCCAATTTCTTCGAGAACCGCGCGACCGAGTATTCAAAAGCGGCGACGCAAGGCGCCTGGGACGAGGCTTTCGAGTAGCCCGCGCTGCTGCTAGAAGGTCACGCCGAACAGCACCGCCATCCCCACCAGGCTGAGCATCAGCCCGGCCCAGCGGCCGAAATCGCCCTCCGGCGAGACCAGCTTTTCGGTCGTGAGGAAAAACGCGACCGACAGCACCCATAGCGGGTTGCCGAACCCGCCGACCAGAAGCAAGAGCGCCAACGCCCAATCGCTCACGAGACTGTATCGAGAGTGCGAGAACCCGGCGCGCAGCGCATCGGACAAGCGCGGCCCGCGCCAGGTCACCAATTGCTGGCCCGGCGCCTGACCGACCGCCAGCGCCTTTTGTTTGATCGGCGTGAACTGATACAGGCCGGTGAACAACAGCACGCCGCCGCCCAGGATCGGGCCGAGTGTGGCATGCTCTTGGAACAACGGGCTGAGTTGCGCCAACTTCCAAGCCAGCACGCCGAGCCCCACCCCATACGCGAGCCATGCCGCCAGATAAGCGGCGAAAAACGCCATGGCACGAGGCAGCACCTCGTCCAACGGCCAGCGCTGCTTGCACAGCGCCGCGACGCTCAACATCAGCGTGGGGACGGCGAGCAGCACGACCGCGAGCAGCGCCGCCATGCTCAGCGTGTAAGCGCCGGAGTAAAAATCCCTCACTGAAGCGGCCGGGGAGTCCGGTTGCGCCGGAGTAAAAATCCGGCAGCAGAAAGCCTTTTGCCCGGTGGGCCGGGGGCGGAGGGATGAAGGGCGTGGAGTTATATGGACGGGTGCGCC
>SHVS01000016.1 GCA_009694135.1 Alphaproteobacteria bacterium | reverse complement strand
CATGGCGCACCCGTCCATATAACTCCACGCCCTTCATCCCTCCGCCCCCGGCCCACCGGGCAAAAGGCTTTCTGCTGCCGGATTTTTACTCCGGCGCAACCGGACTCCCCGGCCGCTTCAGTGAGGGATTTTTACTCCGGCGCTTACATTGGGTCGTCCAGTTCGGGAAACGCGACCCGTATTGGTTCGGCAGGACCGAGTCGGCGGATATCTGGGGCTGGGTCTATGTGATTCACGGGGCTGCCGCGCTGTTCGTGCTCAGCCTGATCATGCTGCACATTTATTTTGCCATCCGCCCGGACAAGTTCTGGATCTCGCTCTCCATGGTCTATGGCTGGATCTACGGTCGCGACTATCGCGAGAAATTCGACCAGGCGCGCTGGAAGGCGCCGGCCATGGATGGCGACCGCGCCCCGCATGCAGCCGGAGACGACTAGCCGCATGCGGCGCTGCCGGGCAAGACGACCCAACATCTCTGGACGAGTAAAAACCAACCATGGCTCTTGACCCGGCGAAGCGCGAAGCGTTGATGCAGCGCGTCGATGCGATTGAGGATTGCTACGAGTTCCTGCTCTCCTATGCGGCGCAGGGCCGCGTGGCCGACGGCTCTTCTGGGCCTGGCTCGCAGATTCGCGGCTATCTCGAAGCGGCCGAGGAGGCTTTACGCGACATCGCCCAGGTGATGCGCGATTGCTTCATCGCCGGCGACGCCAAGGCGCAAGAGGCCTATGGGCCATTCGTCGCCTTGATCGAAGATGATGCCAAGAAGTCGCGCGCTACCATCAAGCTGGTTCTGGCGCAAAAGGGCATCAGCTCGCAGCTGGCCGACAATTTCAACAACACGATCAATGTGCGCGCGCTGCTCACCGACGTGTTCCTGATCGACGAGACGCTGAAGACAGCAGCGCGGCTGGAAGCCGGTCCGCAATAAACTTAGCGGCGGAGCTTTTTTAGCCTATTCAACTGCGTCCTTGCGGCGCTCTCATTCAGCCGGCGTGCTCAAGCGCCTTGACGATCTGTTCGCACATCTTCTTCGCATCGCCGAATAGCATCATCGTGTTGTCCTTGTAGAACAAGGAATTGTCGATGCCGGCGTAACCCGAGGCGAGCGAGCGCTTGACGAACAGGACCGTTCCGGAGCGGGCGACGTCGAGGATCGGCATGCCGTAGATCGGGCTCTTCGGATCTTCCTTGGCCGCCGGATTGGTGATGTCGTTGGCACCGATCACGAAGGATACGTCGGTCGACGGAAAATCGCGATTGATCTCGTCGAGCTCCAACACCTCCTCATAGGGCACGTTTGCTTCCGCCAGAAGCACGTTCATGTGCCCAGGCATGCGCCCGGCGACCGGGTGGATCGCATAGCGCACCTTCACGCCGCGCTTCTTCAACAGATCGGCCATCTCGCGCAAGGCGTGCTGCGCCTGCGCCACCGCCATGCCATAGCCCGGGACGATGACCACGCTCGCCGCCTGCCCCATGACAAAAGCCGCGTCGTCGGCCGCCGCCTGCTTCACCGTGCGGTCGCCAGCCCCGGCCGCCGCCGCTGTGGTCTCACCGCCAAAACCGCCCAGAATGACCGAGGCGAAGGACCGGTTCATCCCCTTGCACATAATGTAGGACAGGATCGCGCCGGACGAGCCGACCAGCGCGCCGGTGATGATCAGCAGCGGGTTCGACAGGGTGAAGCCGATCCCCGCCGCCGCCCATCCCGAATAGGAATTGAGCATTGAGATCACGACCGGCATGTCGGCCCCGCCAATGGGCACGATGATCAACACGCCAAGCGCCAGCGCCAGGATCACGATCAGCCAGAAGGCGATCGCCGATTGTCCGAGCGCCAGCCACAAGACAGCGAGGATCAGCGCGCCGCCGAGTCCGAGGTTGATAGCATGCCGATTGGGCAGCATCACCGGGGCGCCGGAGATCAGTCCCTGCAGCTTGCCGAAGGCGATGATCGAGCCGGTAAAGGTGATGGCGCCTACGGCCACTCCGATCGCCATTTCAACCAGGCTCGATGCATGGATCGCGCCGCGCGCGCCGATGCCAAAGGCCTCTGGCGCGTAGAAGGCCGCTGCGGCGACAAACACCGCCGCCAAGCCAACCAGAGAATGAAACGCGGCGACAAGCTGCGGCAGAGCCGTCATCTCGATCTTGTAGGCGACCACGGCGCCGATCGACCCGCCGATCAGCACGGCGACGAAGATGCTCCCGTAGTCGAATACGCCCGGCTGGAGCAGCGTGGTCATGACGGCAATCGTCATCCCGGCGATGCCGAGACGATTGCCGCGCACCGCCGAGGTGGGCGAGGACAAGCCGCGCAGCGCCTGGATGAAGCAGACGCTGGCGGCGAGATAGGCGAGCGCGGACAGGGTCTCGTTCATGCCATCAACTCGCGCAAAGCCCCGGCCCCGGCCCCGGTCACGTCCGCCTCTTGAACATGCCGAGCATGCGCTGCGTAACGATGAACCCGCCGACGATGTTGATCGAGGCGAGGATCACGGCGAGAAAGCCCATCGCCTTGGCGAAGGTGAAGCCGAGCGGGCCGACGGCCAGCAAGGCGCCGACGATGATCACCGAAGAGATGGCATTGGTGACGCTCATCAGCGGCGAATGTAGCGCCGGGGTCACGCTCCAGATGACGTAGTAACCGAGGAAAACCGCCAGCACGAAAATCGTGAACAGCGCCAGGAACGGCGTGGCATGCGCCCCTTCGGGTACGGCAGCCGCGGCAGCCGTTGCCTGGGCCAGTTGCACAGCGCTAATTCCGTCCATCGGATCTACCCTCGGTTACTTTTTGCCGCCGGCCGGGAAGGACGGATGCACGATCGCCCCGTCGCGCGTCAGGCAGGTGCCTTTGATGATCTCGTCACTCCAATCGATGGCGAGCGATTTCTTGTCCTTGGCGAGCAGCACCTCGACGAAATTCAACAGGTTGCGGGCATAAAGCGCGCTCGCATCGGTTGGGACGCGGCCCGGAACGTTACGATGACCGACGATGGCGACGCCGCCGACGCGCTTGACCTCGCCGGCGACCGACAGCGCGCAGTTGCCGCCGTATTCGACCACCAGATCGACGATCACTGAGCCCGGCCGCATCGACTTGACCATCTCCTCCGTGACCAATCGCGGCGCGGCCCGGCCAGGGATCAAAGCGGTGGTGATGACGATGTCCTGGGTCTTGATATGCGCGGCGACCAGCTCGGCTTGGCGGCGCTGGTAGTCGGCCGACATTTCCTTGGCGTAGCCGCCGGAAGTCTCGGCCGCTTTGGTTTCCTCGCTCTCGACCATGACAAAGCTGGCGCCCAGACTCATCACCTGCTCCCTGGCGGCCGGCCGCACATCGGTCGCGGACACAATCGCCCCCAAACGGCGGGCGGTGGCGATCGCCTGCAACCCGGCCACGCCGGCGCCCATAACGAACACGCGCGCGGCATTGATCCGCCCGGCGGCGGTCATCATCAGCGGCACGGCGCGTGGAAACTCCGCAGTGGCATCGAGCACCGCTTTATAGCCGGCCAGATTGGCCTGGCTGGAGAGCACGTCCATCGTCTGCGCGCGCGATATGCGCGGCAGGAGCTCCATGCTGAATGCGGTCAACGGGCGGCGGGCATAGGCGTCAAGGCTATCGCGCTCGCGGTGCGGATCGAGCAGCCCGATCAGCAGGGCGCCCGTGGGGATCAGGGCCAGCTCGTCTTCGCCTTCCCCGGACAGTAGCGGCCGCTGCACCTTGAGGACGATCTCGGCGCCTTCCAGCGCGGCGGCGGGGGTGGGCGCCACCTGTGCGCCGGCGGCGGCATAATCCTCGTCGCGAAAGGCGGCGGCGAGCCCCGCCCCGCTTTCAACCGCAACGCTGGCGCCATAAGCTACGAAGCGCTTCACCGTCTCCGGTGTCGCCGCGACCCGCGCTTCATGCGGTCGGCGTTCGCGTAGGATCGCGATCTTCATTGCGTACCCGTGCCAATGCCGCGGACGACTCGCCAGCCAAAATCCCTAGCCAGCGTGCGCTGCTTTTTGCCGTTATATTCCACCCGATACAAGGGCTATAGGGGCAGCGGCAGCCCGCAGGATTTAAGCAGCTTAGCCTGGCGGCGGCTCAGCGCCTCCTGGTCGAAATCGGCGATCAACCCGGCCAGCATCCGGTGCCAATTGACCTCGGCCTTGAGTCGCAGGAATACCGAGCCAAGCCCGACCGCCGCCCGGTCCATGAGCACGAATTCGCGCGGAGGCTTCACGCCGCCGATGCGGCGGAGTTCGGCATGCACCTTGGCGGCGACGCTGGCGCCATAGCGGCCGCTTTCGCTTTCTTGGATGCGCTGCACCTTGTCTTCGAGCAGCGGACGATACAGGTACTCGGCCCAGATATTGAGCACGCGCAGCAAGTCGCGCGAGATATTCTTGAATCCCCAGGTTTCATAGGCATGCGCGGCCAGCTCCTCATCACCGGTATCGAGCGCGTGATAAAGGTCGATCACACCTTGCACGAAACGCGGGTGGAAAATCCGCACGCAGCCGAAGTCGAACAGATTCACCGCCCCATCTTTGCGCACCGAGTAATTGCCCAGATGTGGATCGCCGTGGATCACGCCGTAACGATAGAACGGCAAATACCAGGCCTGGAACATGTTGCGCGCGACCGCCGCCCGGCTCTTGGCATCGCGCGCGGCGAACTCGACCAGCGGCTCGCCCTCGAGCCAGGTCGAAATCAGCAACCGGCCTGTCGAGAGCGCAGGCACGACTTCCGGAACATGCACCCCCTCCTCGCCCTTGAGGATGGCCGCATAGGCGCGGCCATGCGCCGCCTCGCGCCGGTAATCGAGCTCCTCGCGCAGCCGGTCGGCCAGTTCCTGCTGCACCTCCGTGTGGTCGATTGCGCCGTCCCAGCGCTTGAACAACCCAAAGATCAGGCGAAGCTGGTCGAGGTCGGCCTCGACCGCCGATTCCATCTCCGGATATTGCAGCTTGCAGGCCAATGCCCGCCCATCGCGCCCGGTTGCTTTATGCACCTGACCGAGCGAAGCCGCACGCGACGCCACATGCTCGAACGTCTTGAACTTCGCCTCCCAATCGGGGCCCAGCTCGGCCAGCATGCGGCGGCGAACGAAGGGCCAGCCCATGGACGGCGCATTCGATTGCAGCTCGGAGAGTTGCGCGGCGTATTCCGGCGGCAAGGCATCGGGGATGGTGGCCAGAATCTGTGCCACCTTCATCAGCGGACCTTTCAGCCCGCCAAGCGCGGTCTTGAGCTGCTCCGCATGTTCGCCGCGATCGAGCGACAGGCCTAGGTAGCGCTCCCCCGCCATGCGCGCCGCCAGCCCGCCGACGGCGCGGCCGACACGGGCGTAACGGCCAACCCGGCCGGTGAGTGTTGCGCGTTCGTCGTCGTGGGCCACGATTATGCCTTATCCATCGCCTCAAGCTGGTCGATCAGCCCTGCGATCACGCCGAGCCCTTTCTGCCAGAAGCCAGGGTCGGTGGCATCCAGGCCGAAGGGCGCCAGCAGCTCGCGATGGCGCAGCGTGCCGCCGGCGCGCAAGGCATCCAGATACTTTTCGGCGAAACCCTGATGCGCCCCCTCGTAAACGGCATAAAGAGAGTTCACCAGGCAATCGCCGAAGGCATAGGCATAGACATAAAACGGCGCGTGGATGAAATGCGAGATGTAGGACCAATAGTGCCTATATCCCTCGTCGAAACGGACGGATGGCCCCAGGCTTTCGCCTTGCACCGCGAACCAGATTTCGCCAAACTGCTCGGGCAAAAGCTCGCCATTGCGCCTCTCCTCATGCACCCGCCGTTCGAACTCAAAGAACGCGACCTGGCGCACGACCGTATTGATCATATCCTCGACCTTGCCGGCCAGAAGTGCCCGCCGTTGCTGGGGATTGCGCGTTTCATTCAGCAGCTTACGGAAGGTGAGCATCTCACCGAACACGCTCGCCGTCTCGGCCAAGGTGAGCGGCGTATCCGCCATCAATAGCCCCTGCCCGGCGGCCAACACCTGATGCACCCCATGCCCTAATTCATGCGCCAGCGTGGTCACATCGCGCAGCGTCCCCTGATAATTGAGCATGATATAGGGATGCGCGCTCGGCACGGTCGGATGCGAGAAAGCGCCTGAAGACTTGCCGGGCTTGGGCGGCGCGTCGATCCAGCGCCCGTCGAAGAAGCGCCGGCCGATCCGGGCCATCTCGGGCGAGAATTGGTCATAGGCTTCAAGCACGGTTTTGACCGCCTCGCCCCAGCCGATCGCGACCGACTTATCCCCCGGCAGCGGCGCATTGCGGTCCCAGTGATCGAGCTGGTCCTTGCCCAGCCAGCGCGCCTTGAGCGCGTAATAGCGATGCGACAGGCGCGGAAACGACTCACGCACCGCGTTGACAAGCGCGTCCACCACCTCATCCTCGACCAGATTGGCGAGGTTGCGGCCGGAAACCGGGCGGGCGAAATGCCGCCAGCGGTCCTCGATCTCCTTGTCCTTCGCCAGGACATTGGTGATCGCGGTGAAAATCGAACTATGTTCGCCCAGAATCTTGCCAATCGCCCCGGCCGCCGCGCGCCGCACGGTCTCATCCTGGTCCTGAAAACGATGCAGCGTCTCGGCCAGGGTCAGCGACTGCCCTTCCAACGGAAAGCGCAGCGCCGCCAAAGTCTCGTCATAGAGACGATTCCAGGCACCACGCCCGGTCACGTCCTTTTCCAGCAGCAGCTTTTCCAGTTCGTCGGAAAGTTGATGCGGGCGCATCGCCCGCACATCGCGCAGCCAAGGGCGGTAGCGGGCAAGCGTAGGTGCAGAAAGTTTCGCATCCAGAATGGAATCATCGATTCTGTTCAACTCAAGCATGAAGAACAGCAGATGGGTGGAAATGTCGGTCACCCGCTCGCGCATGGATTGATAAAAACGGCCGACATCGGGGTCGTTGAGCGCGGTCGCATGGCGAAGCTGCGCGAAGCTCATGACGCGGCCGAGGATTTCCTGCAGCCGCTCGTAATCCGCGATGCTTGCGGCCAGCGCAGCCCCGTCGAGCGCCGCCAGCTTGCCCGCATAGCGGGCGGCGAAGTCGCGCGCCTCGCGTTCGGCGCGATCAAGGTCATTGGCCAGCGCGGGGGCCAGAGCCGGCGATTTTGCTGCCGGATAAAGGTCGCTTAAGTCCCATTCCGGCAGGGCCACAGCGGGTGCTGGCATAGAGGCTTGCGTGTCCGGGCCGGCCATAAGACAACTCCTGGAAATTCCCGGCGATAGGGTGCGATATGGACCACGCCGGGCGCTAGAGCAAACATCGCAGGCGGGGAAAACATGCACCTAGACTATTCAGCCCGCTACCGACAGTGGCAAACGCTGCCGCAGGTGTTCTTCGAGAAGGCGCGCGAGGATGGTGGCCAGCCTCTTTTATGGCGCAAGCAGGCTCGCGCCTGGCACTCGATCTCGCGCGCCGAAGCCGCCCAGAGGGTCAGCGCATTAGCGCGCGCCCTCATTGATTTGGGCGTCGCGCCGGGCGATCGGGTGGCGCTGATAGCCGAAAATCGGCCCGAATGGGGTATTGCCGATCTGGCGATCATGTCCGCGCGGGCGATAGCCGTGCCCGCCTATACCACCAACACGGTCGACGACCACGCTCATATCCTGAAAGACAGCGGCGCCAAGCTGGCGATCGTCTCGACCGCCAAGCTGGCCGAGCGGCTGCTACCGGCTGCGGAGCGGATCGGCGTCAAGCAGGTCATCAGCATCGAGCCCGCCGCCGCGCATCCTGGTGTAACCCTGCACGGCTGGGACGAGATGCTCGCCCGCGGCCAGGCCTTGCCCGACCGGATGATGGAGGATGTCGGCCAGGCGCGGCGAACCGATACCGCCTGCCTGATCTATACTTCCGGCACCGGCGGCGTGCCCAAAGGCGTGATGCTCTCGCATGGCGCCATCTTGCATAACTGCCACGCCGCCTTCGATTTGCTCGACGGCTCGGGTGAATTCGAGCCCGATGCGGAGGTGTTCCTGTCCTTCCTGCCGCTCAGCCACTCCTATGAACACATGGCCGGGCTGCATTTTCCGATCTCTCTCGGCGGGCAAATCTATTACGCCGAAAGCGTCGACAAGCTCACCGACAACATGGGCGAAACGCACCCGACAATCATGACCGCAGTGCCGCGCCTGTATGAGGTCATGCACCAGCGCATCACCGCCGGCATCACGCGCCAAGGCGGGCTCACCGAAAAACTGTTCCGAGCCGCGGTTGCAACCGGCCTGCGACGGATCGGGGGCAAGGCAACCCTGGTCGATCGAATCCTCGATCCCATGCTCGACCGCTTGGTGCGAGCCAAAGTGCGGGACCGTTTCGGCGGGCGGCTCAAGTTCTTCGTTTCCGGCGGCGCTCCGCTCAATCCAGAGATCGGCGAGTTCTTCCTCGCCCTCGGCGTGCGTCTGCTGCAAGGCTATGGCCAGACCGAAACGGCGCCGCTCGTGTCCTGCAACCCGCCGCAGCGCATCCGCATCGCGACGGTCGGCCCGGTGGTCAAGGACACCGAGGTCAAGCTGGCCGAGGACGGCGAAATCCTGGTGCGCGGCGAGCTGATGATGCAGGGCTATTGGAACAACCCGCTCGCGACTTCCGAAGTCTTGCGCGGCGGATGGGTCCATACTGGCGACATTGGTGAGTTCGACCCCGACGGCTACTTGCGGATCACCGACCGCAAGAAGGACATCATCGTTGTATCAGGCGGCGATAATGTATCCCCGTCGCGCATCGAGGGCATGCTCGTGGCTGAGCCGGAAATCGAACAGGCGATGGTGCATGGCGACAAGCGCCCGCATCTTGTCGGGCTCCTGGTGCCAAGAACGCCATTTGTGGAGCAATGGGCGCGCTCCGCCGGTAAGACCACAAACCTTGCCGCGCTCGCGGATGACGACAGCTTCGCCCGCGCGCTGCAGGCGGCGGTCGATCGAGTCAATGCGCGGCTGTCACCCATCGAGCGGCTACGCAAATTCGCCATCGCCGAAGCGCCATTCAGCATCGAGAACGGCATGATGACGCCGAAGATGAGCATCCGCCGCCACAAGATCCGCGAGCGCTATGGTAAGCTGATCGACAGTCTGTACGGTTGAGCGGCGCTGGGAGCAACCCGCTCACGATCAGCAATGGTCGCGGTCAGCCTTGCCAAGTCCTGCGCCCGGGCCAGAGTGCCAAACATCGACGCAACCTGCGGAAGGCTGTAATAGAGCGCCTTTGCAATGGAGGATTTCATGCCAGTAAGAACAGCGGATGCGGAGTGGCGCGGCAAGCTGCGCGACGGGAAAGGCTCGATGCGCTTCGGCGGCGGGGCGTTCACCGGCGAGTATTCCTTCGGCTCGCGTTTCGAAAGCGGCCAGGGAACCAACCCCGAGGAACTGATTGGCGCCGCCCATGCCGGGTGTTTCTCGATGGCGCTGTCGGGCGTTCTCGGCGACGCCGGTCACGCGCCGAAGAGCATCAAAACCACGGCCAAGGTACACATCGACAAGGTCGGCGCCGGCTTCGGCATCACCAAGATCGAGCTCGATTGCGTCGCCGAGGTGCCTGGGCTCTCGGCCGTCGCCTTCAAGGAGCTGGCGGACAAAGCCAAGACTGGCTGCCCGGTTTCGCAAGCGCTCAAGGCGGTCGATATCAAGCTCAGCGCACGGCTGGCGTAGCGGGGCGCCGCTAGAGCTGGTGATACTCGCGATACCAGGCGACGAAGTTCGGGATGCCCTGCTCGATGGTGGTGCGCGGCGCGAAGCCAAGGTCGCGCTCCGACGCCGCGATATCGGCGAAGGTTTCCTTCACATCGCCGGGGGGCAACGGCTCCAGTTCGAGCTTGGCCTTGCGGCCGACCGCGGCTTCGATCACCGCGATGAACTTCGCCAGCGGCACCGGGTTGTGATTGCCGAGATTGTAGACTCGGTGCGGCGTTCCCGCGCCCAAGGGCGGGTGATCGAGCGCCGCCAGCGTGCCGGCGACGATGTCATCGATATAGGTGAAATCGCGCCGCATTTCGCCCTTGTTGAAAACGGAGATCGGCTCGTCGCGCAGGATCTTGCCGGTAAAAATATACGCCGACATATCCGGCCGTCCCCACGGCCCATAGACGGTGAAATAGCGTAGCCCGGTCGCCTTTAGCCCGAACATCTCGGCATAAGCAAAGGTCAGCAGCTCATCCGATCGTTTGGTCGCGGCGTAAAGCGAAATCGGCTGATCAACGCGGTCTTCGACCGAGAATGGCAGTTTCGTGTTGCCGCCATAGACCGAGGAGGAGCTGGCATAGACGAAATGCTTCAAGCGCGGCTGGAGCGCGCGCGCCACTTCCATCATATGCGCATGGCCGACCAGATTCGCGGTCACATAGGCAAGGGGGTCGGTGAAGCTGTGCCGAACGCCGGCCTGCGCCGCCAGATGCACGATCCGATCAATGCCGGCCTCGCCGGCAAGCGCCGCGACCGTCGCCCGGTCGGCGATATCAAGCCGCCGGAAGCGAAAGCCTGTGTGCGACGCCAGCCGCGCCAGCCGCGCTTCCTTCAGCCTCGGGTCATAATAGGCATTGAGGTTATCGACGCCCATGACCTCCTCGCCGCGCGCGAGCAAAGCCTCGGCCACATGATAGCCGATGAACCCAGCGGCGCCGGTGAGCAGCACGGCCATGCCTCGAACCTTTTCTTGGGCCGGAAGTCGTTTCGCTCAACCCGGTTAGCGGCTCCGGGCGCGGAACTCAATGCCTCAGTCTTGAATCACGCTAGGTTTGAATTCGCAGGTGTGCCCGCGCCGGCCCTCGGCTAGTTTTATGGGGCGAGCGCAGAGCATGTCCCGGTGACATCTTCCCATGACCGTTACAATCCTCGACCTCAGGTCGCTGCACCTCCAGGAGCCGGAGCGCTGCAATGCGATCTGGCAGGCATTCCGGCCAATCTACGCCGCGGCATTTCCCGAACCCTCGGAGCGGGAGGACGAAACCACCTGGCTCCGTTGGCTGGACGAGGACGACCCACCACCGCAGCCGCTGTTCGACTTGAGCCTCGCCATCGAACCAAGCGGCGAAAAGGTCATCGGCGGCACCGCCTATGAATACTACCGGGGCAGCCGGTGCGGAATCATGACCTATCTGGTTGTCCATCCCGAGCATCAACGGCGCGGGGTGGGGCGGGCGCTCGTTGCGCATGCCTGCGCGCGCCTACGGAGGATGGCGCATGACGCTGGCGCGGCGCTCGCCGTGAGTTTTACCGAAGCGCAAGACCCTAGCGAGGTTGATGCCGCGCAAAGGGAAATCGCCATGCGCCGCTTGGAGATTTACGCCAAACTTGGGGCGCGCCGCCTCGCTCTGCCCTTTGTCCAGCCGGCCTTGGCCCAGGGAAAACTACCCGCGCGGCACATGGCGCTGCTAGCCTTGGACACACCTGAATCAAGCGCGACGCTGCCCGCCCGCGTCGTGCTCGATTTCCTGCGCGAATATTATCGCGCCCTGGAAATCGCCGAGCCGGATCGAGATGCCGACTTTCGCCGGACGCGCAATACCGCCGGTACTCTGATCAGGTTACAAGCTGCTGACAGCGCCTGAGCGCGCGCTACATCCCGAGCGCCACGCGATAGGTGTCGAGCAACATCTCCTGCTCGCGCCGCTCGGCCGGGTCGAGTTTCCGGATGCGCACCAGCTGGCGCATGACCTTGACGTCGAAGCCGGCCGATTTGGCCTCGGAATACACTTCGCGGATATCCGCCGAGATGCCAGAGCGATCTTCGTCCAGGCGCTCGACGCGCTCGATGAAGGACTTGAGGCGGTCGGCGGCGATACCGCCAGAGGCGTCGGGCATGTGACCTCGCGCGCTGGGTTTAAGAACGAACCCGAAGCTAATCGCGCCCGCCTGTGGATCGCAACGCGGATCAGTGTGAATGCTGTTTAGAAGTCATCACCGCCTGTTTTTCCGCCCCAGCATCGGTTTGGTAGCGCCGCTTCCACTCGGCGTAGGGCATGCCATAAACAGTCTCGCGCGCCTGCTCATCGGTCACCTGGATGCCCTGCGCCTCGGCGGCCTCGCGATACCAGCGCGACAGGCAGTTGCGGCAGAAGCCCGCCAGATTCATCAGGTCAATGTTCTGCACGTCGGTCCGCTCACGCAGATGCTCGACCAGGCGGCGGAAGGCGGCGGCTTCGAGCTCGGTACGGGTCTTCGGGTCCATGGCGGCTCCTTGCATGCAGGTGTTAGGGCCATGCTAGACCGTTCTGGCCGCCAGCGCAGCCGGAACGACGTCGGTTAGTGCCTGGATCAACAGCGCGGACCACCGCCGCGCCCCTGCGGCGTCGGCGATCAGATCTTGGCGTACCTCAATCAACACATCGGGCAAGGAACGTGTTCCGGCATGGGTCGCGGCGGTATAACCATAGCCGGCGCGGCCGGAATAGGGCTGGTTGTCTCCGACCTCGACCCCTGTCTCGGCCCGCAACCGAGCCAGCAGCGGCACCGCCAGGCGCGGGTCGCGGTCCCACAACACACCCAGATGCCAGGGCCGCGCGGTTCCTTTCAGTGCCGGGGTGAAACTGTGTACCGCGATGAAGGCCGGGGCCACCCCCCGCTCGCGCAATCCGTCGAGCGTCGCGGCAATGGCGCCATGGTAAGGCGCGTGCAGCTCGGCGCGGCGCTGAACTCTCGCCTGAGGTGAGAGAGCAAGATTGCCCGGAACGACGGTTCCATCGACCACCTCGACGATCGAGGTCGCTTCCTCCGGTGCGCGGTTGAGGTCGATCACCAGCCGCGAATAGCCGGCGAGGATCAGCGGCGCGGCGAGCCCGGCCGCTAAAGCCTTGGCCACCTCGGCAGCGCCGATGTCCCAGCCGATATGCCGCGCGCGCTCCGCCTCCGACAGGCCGAGCCCGCCAAGACTGGCCGGGATGCGATTGCTGGCATGATCGCAAACCAGCAGCATCGGCGCGCTTCCCTCGCCAGTGATCGTCGTACAGGCCGGAGGGTCGTTCGGGCCAAGCAGCAGCCCGGCGCCCGTGGAAAGTGAACCCATGTCACGCATGCGCGCGCGACTATAGGCGTGGGCCGGCGACAGGCAACCGCGCCCCTTGCCAAGGGGGTGCGGCGACTTCTTCAGACATTTGTGCTAGTCGAAGGTGCCGGCTAAAGCTTTGCGGATCGGTGCAGAGCCGCTTCGCGCCGGCCGTCGCAATTACTCGGGTCGCCCACTACATGCGCCGCTTCCGTAACGGCAAGATCATCGCCACCCTCGGCCCCAAGTCTGGGAGCGAGGAGCAAATCCGCGCCCTGTTCCACGCCGGCGCCGACGTCTTCCGCCTGAATATGAGTCACGGCACGCATGCCGAGCAACGCGCCGTCCATGCCAATATCCGCAAGGTCGAGCAGGAGGTCGGACGTCCGATCTGTGTGATGCTCGATCTGCAAGGGCCGAAGCTGCGTCTGGGCGAGCTGCCGCATGAAGGGGTGCGCCTTGCCGTCGGCCAGCATTATCGGCTCGACCTCGATCCGAAGAAGGGCGACGCCACGCGCGCCTGTCTCCCCCACCCGGAGATTTTCGCCGCGCTCGCCCCCGGCCAGGATTTGCTGATCAATGACGGGCGCGTGCGGCTATTGATCGACCGCTGCGACAAATCCTCGGCCGATGTGACCGTGACCGTCGGCGGCAAGATCGCCACCCGCAAGGGCGTGAACGTGCCCGGCGTGGCGCTGGCGATTTCGGCCATGACCAACAAGGACCGCGCCGATCTGGCCTTCGGGCTCGAACTCGGCGTCGAATGGGTCGCGCTCAGCTTCGTGCAGCGGCCGGAGGACATCACCGACGCGCGCGTGCTGGTCGATGGCCGCGCCCGCATCCTGGCGAAGCTCGAACGCCCGACCGCGCTCGAGCATTTGACCGATATCGTGCAGGCCGCCGATGCGATCATGGTCGCGCGCGGCGATCTGGGCGTGGAGTTGCCGCCGGAATCCGTGCCCGGCTGGCAGAAGCGGATCGTGCGCGCCGCGCGCCAGGCGGGCAAGCCGGTGACGATCGCGACCCAAATGCTCGAATCCATGGTCTCCAGCCCGAGCCCGACGCGCGCCGAGGCCTCCGACGTCGCCACCGCCGTCTACGACGGCGCCGACTCGGTAATGCTTTCGGCCGAAACGGCGACGGGCGATTTCCCGGTCGAGGCCGTGGCGATGATGCACCGCATCATCACGCAGGTGGAGAAAGACCCGCTCTATCGCGCGATCATGGACAGCGACCACCATCAGCCCAACCGCACCGCGCATGACGCGATCACCGCCGCCGCGCGCCAAGTGGCCCAGACGATGAACGCGGTCGCGATCGTCACCTACACCACCTCTGGCTCGACCACGCTGCGCGCCGCACGCGAACGCCCGACGGTGCCGATCCTGTGCGTCACGCCGCGGCTCGACACTGCGCGCGCGTTGTGCCTCGCCTGGGGCGTGCATGCGGTCTCCGGCTTCGACGCCACCGGCTTCACGGATATGACTTGGCGCGCGGTCGAGATCGCCAAGCGCGAGGGCTTCGCCGCCCGCGGCGACCGGCTGGTCATCACCGCCGGCGTGCCGTTTGGCGTCACCGGCTCGACCAACTTGTTACATATTGCGAATGTGGGGGAGTGAGGGGGACCAAAATTAGGGTCTCCCGCCCGGCAAGGCGCAGCAGAATGCCTCCATCGAAAGGTCCATCAACCGGCTTCGCGATGAATACTTGAACGAAAACCTGTTCGGCTCGCTCGCTCAGGCGCGCGACACGCTTCCACTGTGGCAGCAGAATTTCTACGAGATCCGGCATCAAAGTGGCGTCGGCGACCTGTCGCCGGTAACGTATGCCCGCAACAGCGCTTCAGTGATACAATTAAATGAGGCGCAGCACCCGGCCCCATTGGCCAACCAAACCTCTTTGGCTCAAATCACGAACGGATTCTACCTGCCGCTGGATGAATCTCGAGCCTCATGTCACCCTTACCAAGGTAGCACTCTGGCGCCGAGTCATTTTTCGACGCCGATCCAAAGGTTCGGATTTACGATGCGTGAAAAGGAAGTCAAGTGGCTATCACACTTGAAGGCAACTGGAAGTCAGGCAAGGCCTACGACCTGCAT
The DNA here is from genome assembly GCA_009694135.1 of Alphaproteobacteria bacterium. Classification (GTDB taxonomy): domain Bacteria; phylum Pseudomonadota; class Alphaproteobacteria; order UBA6615; family UBA6615; genus SHVS01. The sequence continues at coordinate 29,435 of SHVS01000016.1, read as the reverse complement.
ACTGTTGCCAGCACACACCTCGGCGTGGATCAGTTCGGACACGACCGCTTCGAGAACACTCGCAGCGAAATGGGAGAGCTTGTCTATCAGCTCAAATACAAGTGCGAAAAGTCAGCTGTTGAAAAGATCGTTTCATTGCTTGACTCAATCGGCGGGATCAAAAGCTTCAACTACATATTGCCAATTCCTCCAACCAAAAAAATCGTCTTATAAAGCCAGTAGAACTAATCGCCCTCGCCCTCGGAAAGAGGCGCGACGTGGAGGTCGTGACCGATGCGCTCACGAACGATGGCAGCGAGGAGCTCAAGGGAATTACCGACCCAGTCGCTCGGAACGAACTCCTCGTGACCGCGCTAAAGCTGAAGCCAACTACTCGGTTTCGAGGCAGGAAAGTCCTACTGGTCGATGATCTCTACCGGTCGGGTTCAACGCTCCATGTGGCGACGGATTTGCTATATCGTGAAGGCAAGGCCGCATTGGTCTCTGTCCTGACGATGACAAAGACGAGGAGCAACCGATGACAACCGTCTTTCTATCGGGCTCCCGAAGAATTACCCGCTTAGGTGAAGAAGTACGTCAGCGATTGAACAATATGGTCGAGAACAAACTCGATATCATCACCGGCGACGCCAACGGTGCTGATAAAGCTATGCAATCGTATTTGGCCAACTTACTTTACCAAAAGGTGACAATTTTTTTCGTGGGCGGCGCACCACGGAACAATATTGGTAAATGGCCCACAAGACAAGTTCTGGACGAAGGGAACCTCAGAGGGCGGCACTTCTATGCCCAAAAGGACAGAGAAATGTCGAAGATCGCGGACTTTGGGTTCATTCTCTGGGACGGGAAAAGTGCCGGATCAGTCCAAAATATGCTTTGGCTCCTGTCAGAAGGAAAGAAGGTCGTCGTCTATTTCGCACCTGAAAAGCGCTTCTACAACTTCAAGTCTCAAGACAATCTCGTTGAGCTGCTCGCGCGGTGCGATGAGGAATCGTTAGTCGACATGGAAAGGAAAATTGCGTTGCCCGACAGCGTAAAAAAGTCAACCCACAAGCAGGCGTCACTAAAATATTGAGCTGGTTCCACTTACTCGGAAGGGTTGGCAACAGAATTAAGTTGTATTCCGCGTGCTAACCTCGCTGCTTAATATAGCTACGTAGACCTTTCCGTCCCCGCCGAAAACTCCAGTCGGCTAAAGTCGGCTTGCGCTGAAGCGATCCTGGGCGTCAAGCCGAGATGAACTTGCCCCCGACCTTGGGCGATCTGGAATGGTAAAATTTGGCGTCATTGAACATCCCCCTCACGCAGCATGCGCATTCTGCGCCCGGTGGGTGATGACCTGGTCGGCGATGCGGCCGGAAAGTTCGGCCAGATGGTCGAAGGCGAAGCGGAAGCTCGCGGTGCCTTGCGACAGCGAGCGAAGCTCGACGATCAGATCGTGCATCTCGGCCTCGGGTAGATACGCCTGGAGCGTGTCCCAGCCGCGCCAGCCGTCCTTGGCCTCGAAGCCGAGGATCTGGCCGCGCCGTCCGATGACCAGATTGGTCAGCTTGCCGGTGTAATCGTTCGGCGTGTCGATCGACACCTTATAGACCGGCTCCAATAAGACCGGCGCGCATTTCGGCATGCCCTCGCGCATCCCCAGTTGCGCGGCGGTGCGAAAGGCCATGTCGGAGCTATCGACGGCGTGATACTGCCCGTCGAATAGATCGACGGCGATATCGACCACCGGGAAGCCGAGCGGCCCGCGCGCGAGATACTCGCGCACACCGGTCTCGACCGACGGGATCAGGTTGCGCGGCACCGCCCCGCCGACCACCGACTCGGTGAACACGAAGCCCAAGCCGCGTGCGAGCGGCTTGATCGAGAGATGCACGTCGGCGAATTGCCCGTGCCCGCCGCTCTGCTTCTTATGGCGCGCGTGCTGCTGCACCGATTTGGTGATCGTCTCCTTATACGCGACCTGCGGTTTGGAACGCTTGACCGACACGTTGTAGCGGCTGTGCAGACGCTGCAACGCCACCATCAAATGGATTTCGCCCTGGCCCCAGAGCTGCAACTCGCCAGTGTCGGGCGAGTGCTTGAACCTGTAGGATGGGTCCTCCTCTATCAACCGCGCCAGCGAGGCGGTCATCTTCACCTCGTCCTCGCGCTTGTCGGGCTGGATGGCGGCGGCATAGACCGGCGGCAGCGGCGCGGGCCAAGGCTCGCCCGCCTCGCCCCTGCCCGATTTGGTCAGCACATCGCCGGTCTTCACGCCCTCGAGCCGGCCAAGCGCGACGATATCCCCGCGGCGCGCGCGCGTAACCTTGTCATGTTTGGCGCCGAACAGCCGCATGAGGCCGCCGAAGCGCGCGCCATCGATGGCAAAATTATCCGCGACCTCGCCCGACCATACGCGCGCGAGCGAGAGCTTGCCGGTATGCGGGATGTACATCATCTTGAACACCTGCAAGACCGCATCGCCGCTATCGGCAAAGCCGCGAAGCGCAGCGGTGTGCGCGACGCCGGGCAGATCGTGGCGCAGGGTCTTCCACAGCCGCACGATGCCGCGCTGCTGCTCGGCTGAGCCAAGCATGACCGGCACGATCCGGTCCTCGGCCAGCTCACGCGCGTAATGCTGGAAGATCGCGCGCGGCTCGGGCACCGCGTCAAGGAGCAACTGCTCCAGCAGTGCATCGTCGAAGTCGGCGAGTTTCTCCAACAGCGTTTGGCGCGCGGATTTTTCGTCATCCTTCGCGGCATCCGGAAGCTGCATCAGGGCGGATGGACCGCCCGGCTTGTATCGATATGCGCGCTCGCTGATCAGATCGACGAAGCCGGTGAGTTTATCACCGTCGCGGAGCGGAACCTGGCCCACGACCAGCGGCCGCTCGGATGCGCCTTGCAGCGCCTCCATCAGCGCCGGCAGGTCGGGCGCATGCGCGTCGGTCTTGCTGACGAAGATCACATGCGGGATTTCGTGCTCGTCGAGAAAGCGCAGCAGCGGCACGAGCGCCTGCGCCTTTTCCGGCGCCGGCTCGCACACCACGACCGCCGCATCGGCGACCAGCAGCGCGTTGTGCGCCTCTTGCGCGAACTCGATCGAGCCGGGGCAGTCGATCAGCGTCCGGTCTTCGTCAAGATAGCGGCAAGAGGCGAGCGACAACTCGACGCTCATTTGCCGGTCGCGCGCCTCGGCGCTGGCGTCGCCGACCGTGTTGCGCTCCTTCGCCGTGCCCTTGCGCGGCAGCGCGCCGGCGGCGAACAGCAGCGCCTCCAGCAAAGATGTCTTGCCGCTGAGATAGGGGCCGACAAGCGCGGCCACACGCGGGCCGGGTTTCGCCTCTCCCATGGTGCCCTCCATCACGAGGACCCAAGGCGCGAGCCGGTGCGGCCCGCACGTTCAGGCCTGCGACTAGCTCACACCTTGGCGGCGTGCGTGTCTAGGGGAGAAGGCTGATCTAGCTCAATGCGGCGCAGGCCTGCTGAATGCGTTTGCACGCTTCGCGCAGGGTTTCGGTCGCGGTCGCATAGGAGATGCGGAAGGCCGGAGACTGGCCGAACGCCGCGCCATTCACGACGGCGACTCCGACCGACTCGAGCAGATAGGCGGCGAAATCCTCGTCGGTCTTGATCTCTTTCATATCTGGCGTGCGCTTGCCAATCACCCCGGCGCAGGACGGATAGACGTAGAACGCGCCCTCGGGCAGCGGACAGCGCAGCCCCTTGGCAGCGTTCAGCCCGGCGACCACAAGGTCGCGCCGCTCCTCGAACACGCGGTTCTGACGTGGGATGAAATCCTGCGGCCCGTTGAGCGCCGCCACCGCCGCGTGCTGGCTGATGGTCGAGGTCGAGGTCGTGACCTGCGACTGCACCTTGTTCATCGACTTGATCAGATCCTTGCACCCGGCGGCATAGCCCACGCGCCAGCCCGTCATGCAATAGGCCTTGGACAAGCCGTTGAGCGTAAGCGTGCGCTCGTACAGCGCCGGCTCAACCTGCGCGACGGTCGAGAACACGAAATTGCCATAGGTGATCTTCTCGTAGATGTCGTCGGTCATCACCCACACCTGCGGATGGCGCAGCAGGACGGCGGTGAGCGCCTTCAACTCGTCGCGCGTATAGGCCGCGCCGGTCGGGTTCGAGGGCGAGTTGAGGATCAGCCATTTGGTCTTTGGGGTGATCGCGGCTTCGAGCGTCGCCGGCGACATCTTGAAGCCATCCTGCACGCTGGTGTCGACGAAGACCGGCGTGCCCTCGGCGAGCAGCGTGATATCGGGATAGGAGACCCAATAAGGCGCGGGAATAATCACCTCGTCGCCCGGATTGAGCGAGGCCATGAGCGCGTTATAGATCGTCTGCTTGCCGCCGCAGCCGACGGTGATTTGATCCGTCGTATAAGTGAGCCCGTTTTCGCGCTTGAGCTTGGCCGCGATCGCCTCGCGCAGAGCCGGAATGCCTTCGACCGGCGCGTATTTGGTATAGCCCTTGGCCAGCGCGACCCGCGCTGCTTCCTTGATGTGCTCGGGAGTGTCGAAATCCGGCTCGCCGGCGCCGAGCCCGATCACGTCGCGCCCCTGAGCCTTAAGCTCGGCCGCGCGGGTGGTGACGGCGATCGTCAGCGATGGCTTGATGCGGTCGAGGCGCGTGGCGAGAAAGGGCATGGGGCTCCGCTATGGCTTTGGCCTATGGGATAATCGAGGCGGGCGACGTTACGCCCACCCGCGCCCGTGCTGCAACCTGTCGCCGAACATCGCCCGATATGCTACGAGCCTAGCCATGAACGCCCCCTCCGCTTCACCCGCCGGTTACGGCTCCGCGTCCACCGCACCGGCCGGGTTCGCCCTCACCTCGCCCTTTCAGCCGGCGGGCGACCAGCCGCAAGCCATTGCCGCCCTTACGACCGATTTACAGCGCGGCGATCAGGACCAGGTGCTGCTCGGCGTCACCGGCTCGGGCAAGACCTTCACCATCGCGCATGTGATCAAAAACTTGCAGCGGCCGGCGCTGATCCTCGCCCCCAACAAGACGCTGGCGGCGCAGCTTTATTCGGAGATGAAAAGCTTCTTCCCGCAGAACGCGGTCGAGTATTTCGTCTCCTATTACGACTACTACATGCCGGAAGCCTATGTCCCGCGCACCGACACCTATATCGAGAAGGAATCCTCGATCAACGAGCAGATCGACCGCATGCGCCATTCGGCGACGCGGTCGCTGCTCGAGCGGCGCGATGTGATCATCGTCGCCTCGGTGTCGTGCATTTACGGCATCGGCGACGCCGAATCCTATGACCGCATGGCGCTCAATCTGGCCAAGGGCGATGCGATCGACCGCGCCATGCTGCTGCACGATTTGATCGAGATTCACTACCGGCGCAATGACACCGATTTCCACCGCGGCACCGTCCGCAGTCGCGGCGACACGGTCGAACTCTGGCCGGCGCATCTGGAAGATCGCGCCTGGCGCATTTCGCTGTTCGGCGACGAGATCGAGGCGATCTGCGAATTCGACCCGCTGACCGGCGAGCGCGTCGCTACGCTCGACAGCGTGCGTATCTACGCCAACAGCCACTATGTCACGCCCAAGCCGACGCTCAACCAAGCCGTCAAGACGATCAAGGCCGAGCTGGTCGCGCGCTTGGCCGAGTTCCGCGCCCAGGGCAAATTGCTGGAGGCGCAGCGCCTCGAGCAGCGCACCGATCTTGACCTCGAGATGATCCTCGCTACCGGCTCCTGTGCCGGGATCGAGAATTATTCCCGCCACCTGACCGGCCGCGCACCGGGCCAGGCACCGCCGACGCTGTTCGAGTATCTACCCAAGGACGCGATCCTGGTCGTGGACGAAAGCCACATCACCGTGTCGCAAATCGGCGGCATGTCGCGCGGCGATTTTGCACGTAAATCGACGCTGGCCGAGTTCGGCTTCCGCCTGCCGTCCTGCGTCGACAACCGGCCGCTGAAGTTCGAGGAATGGGAGGCGCTCCGGCCGCAGACGATCTTCGTCTCGGCGACGCCGCAAGATTGGGAGTTGGCCAAGACCGGCGGCGTGATCGTCGAGCAGGTGGTGCGCCCGACCGGGCTGATCGATCCGGTGACGATCGTGCGCCCGACCGCCAAGCAGGTCGATGACCTGATGGCCGAATGCCGCGACACCATCCGCCGCGGCTATCGCGTGCTGGTCACGACGCTGACCAAGCGCATGGCCGAAGACCTGTCGGAGTACATGCACGAGCAGGGCCTCAAGGTCCGCTACATGCATTCCGATGTCGAGACGCTGGAGCGCATCGAAATCCTGCGCGACCTGCGGCTCGGCGCCTTCGATATCCTGATCGGTATCAATTTGCTGCGCGAAGGGCTCGACATCCCGGAATGCGCGCTGGTCGCCATCCTCGACGCCGATAAGGAGGGCTATTTGCGCTCGCGCACCTCGCTGGTGCAGACGATCGGCCGCGCCGCCCGTAACGTGGACGGGCGCGTGATCCTTTACGCCGATGTGATGACCAAGAGCCTGAAGGCGGCGCTGGAAGAAACGCAGCGCCGGCGCGAGAAACAGCAGGCCTATAACGCGCTGCATGGCATCACGCCGGAAAGCATAAAAAAGAACATCGGCGACGTGCTTGGCAGCGTATTCGAACGCGACCATGTCACGGTTCCGACCGGCGATGATGCGACGCCGCATCTGGTCGGACGCGATCTCGCCACCTACCTTGCCGAACTTGAAAAGCGCATGCGTGAAGCGGCCGCCAATCTCGAATTCGAGGAAGCGGCGCGGCTGCGCGATGAACTGCGCCGGCTGGAGGCGCAAGACCTCGGCCTCGCGCCGGAAGCCTCGGCCGCACGCAAGCTCGACCGCGCCCGCCAGCTGGTCGCGGCCCCTGCCCGTCCCGCCGGTAAACCACGCCGACGGCACTAGACTCCCTCAACTCCGCCTTGATAGGACACGAGCGCGCTTGCCGCACCAGGCCCGGCGTGAGCGCTCGAATCCCGTGCCTGAGGAGGGCTGCGCCGAAAAATGTTGAAACTGTGGTCGATCTTCGTCGTCGTATTTCTGGCCGAGCTGGGCGACAAGACCCAGCTGGCGACCCTGTTGTTCGCGACCGACCGCGCGAATCAACCGCTTTCGGTGTTCATCGCGGCCGCCGGCGCCCTGGTCTTGTCATCGGCGATCGCGGTCGGGCTCGGCGCCGCTGCGGGTCAATATCTGACGATGGTGCCGTTGAAGCCGATCGCGGGAGCGGGTTTCATCCTGCTTGGCGGCTGGCTGGTCACCGAGTATTTTATCGGGCGGTAAGCGCATCGCCCGAACCACGCGCCGCCTTGACCGCGGCATCGATCGCCTCGGCCGGTTCGCCCACCAGCGCCAGCGCTTTGCCGCCGAGCGCGAGGCTTGCCTCGGCCAATTCGATCACCACGTCGGTCGCGCCAAGACTCTTGAGCAACGCCGCATGGCCGTGGTCGCGGCCGCGCGCGATCACCGGCAGCCCCGGCGTCATTCCGCGTATGAGTTGGACCGCGCGTTCGGACATGCCGGCATGGTCGAGCGTCACCACCACGCCGCGCGCCGTGTCGAGCCGGCAGGCGCGCAGCAGCTCCGGCCGGTCGGCCGAACCAAAATACACCGGCCGGCCTATCGCATGCGCGCGCTGCACCGACGCGTGGTCGTGATCGAGCGCCATATTGGGAACTCCGGCTCGCTCCAGCATGCCCGCTACCGCGCGGCCGACGCGGCCAAAGCCTAGGATCAGCACATGGCCGGCCAGATCGCGCGTCTCGGCCGCCAGTTTGACCGGATCGGCGTTGGAGCTATCGGCGCGGCGTTCGACCAACCGACCGAGATAGGCAAGCCCCGGCGTCAGCACCATCGACAGCGCGACGACGACGGCAAGGAATTGCGCCGCCTCGCGCGGCAGCACGCCGGCCGCCGAAGCCAGCGCCGTGAGCACGAAGGCGAACTCCCCGCCCTCGCTGAGCAGCAGCCCGACGCGCGCCGCGGTTCCGGCGCGAAAACCGGCCAGCCAGCCGGCGCCGGCCAAGGTCAGGCTTTTGAGCAGCAACAACCCGACCACTCCCACGATGACCTGCGGGGCATGTTGCGCCAGAACTCCCAGATCGACGGTCATGCCGACGGTTATGAAAAACAGGCCGAGCAGCAAGCCGCGGAAGGACTGGATCTCGGCCGCGACCTGATGCCGAAACTCGGTGTCGGCCAGGATCAACCCGGCGAGGAAAGCTCCGAGAGGCAGCGACAACCCGGCAGCGCCGGTCAGCCAGGCCGTTCCCAGGACCGCGAGCAGCGTCACGGCCGCGAACAACTCGGCGTTTCGCTCCCGGGCGACGAAGCGCAATACCGGCCGCAGCACCATCGGCGCGAAGGCCACGATGGCGGACAACGCCGCAACCGCCTTGGCGGTCGATAGCGCCAAAGCATCGAGCAAGGTCGCGTCGTTATTGCCAAGCAGCGGAATCAGAACCAGCATCGGCACGACGAACAAATCCTGCAGCAGCAAAACGGCCACGGCGGCACGGCCAGCCTGGCCGGCAACCTCGTTCCGCTCCGATAGAAGCTGCACCACGATGGCAGTGGACGACATGGCGAGCGCAACGCCGACGACCAGCGCGGCGCGCAGGTCCAGCCCGGCCCCATAGGCGATCGCGCCGATCGGTACGGCGGCCAACACCATCTGCGCGAGGCCGAGTCCAAAGACCAGCCGGCGCATGACCTTGAGCCGTTCAAGCGATAGCTCGAGGCCGATGGCAAACAGCAGGAACACGACGCCGAAATCGCCCAGGGCATGCACCGAATCGCTATCGGCAATCAGTCCGGCGGCGTGCGGGCCGACGGCAAGGCCAGCCAGCAGATAGCCGAGCACCGGGCTTACCTTGAGCCTCTGCACCAAGGGCACGGCCACGACGGCGGCCAAAAGAAACAGGATGGCGTTGAGAAGCGGCCCCGATTCGGTCATTCCAGCACTCAACCTGTAGCGGCCACGCTTGTCACGCTCGACGCACAGGAGCGTGCGGCTTGCTCCATCGGCCGCGACGACACACATTGCCCGCATGAGCACCCTGCCCCGCGTAGCCCTGATCACCGGAGCCGCGCGCCGGATCGGCCGCGCCATCGCGCTCGACCTGGCCGGCGACGGCTGGTCGGTCGCCGTCCACCATCACGCCTCCAATCCGGAAGCTGACTCTTTGGTGACGGAGATCGCGCGCACGGGCGGCAAGGCGATCGCGCTCGCTGCTGATTTGGCCGATCCCGCCGTTCCCGACCGGTTGCTCGACCAGGCGCGGGCAGCACTCGGTCCGATCGGACTGCTGGTCAATAATGCCGCGGTGTTCGAGCGCGACGAAGCGCCCGATGTCACCCGCGCGGGCTGGACGCGCCATATGGAGGTCAATCTGTGGGCGCCATTCGCCCTCACCCAGGGATTTGCCCGCCAGCTTCCCTCAGGCGCGGAGGGCGTTGTGATCAACCTCCTCGACCAGAGGGTGTGGAACCTGACGCCGCATTTCGTCAGCTACACGGTGAGCAAAGCGGCGTTGTGGACATTGACGCAGACGCTGGCCCTGGCGCTCGCCCCGCGCATCCGCGTGATGGGCATCGGCCCCGGACCGGTTTTGAAAAGCGCGCGCCAATCGCCCGAGGCGTTTGCCGCCCAGGCGGCGGCGACACCGCTGGCGCGGCCGGCCTCGGCCGACGAAATCTGCGGCGCCATCCGTTTTGTCCTGGCGACGCCCTCGCTTACCGGTCAGATGATCGCGCTCGACGGCGGCCAGCATCTTGGCTGGGCGCAAGTACGTCGCGGCGGCGAGGAGGAATAGCGTGTCCAACACGGGATCCACCGGCTGGGGCCGCGCAACGGCCGGCGAAGGCGATCTGTGGCATTTGTTCGTGCGCGACTTGGTGCTGCCGGCGCGGCTTGGCGTGCATGCCCATGAGCGGCAGGGTCCGCGGCTGGTGAGGTTGTCGCTCGACCTTGCGGTGCGCAAACCATCGGGGAAATTCGCCGACAGCATCGAAGCGGTGCTCGATTATCAGGCTCTGGCCGAAAGCATACGCGCGCTGCTCAACGATGCGCACATCAATCTGATCGAAACGATGGCCGAGCGGATTGCTTCGCTCTGTCTTGATGACGTTCGCGTCGCGCGCGTACGCGTGCGCGTCGAGAAACCAGGCGCGCTGCCCGACGCCACCGCCGTCGGGGCCGAGATCGAGCGCGCGCAAACTTCGCGCTGAACCGCCGATGGCGAACACGAGCAAGAACGCCGCCACACCGTCCGCCAAGCGACGCCGCGCGCGCCCGCTTGCCGAGGGCATCGCCACCCTCACCGCGGCGATCAAGACGCTGCCGTCCTCGCCCGGCGTCTATCGCATGCTCGCTGCCTCCGGCGAGCCGCTCTATGTCGGCAAGGCGCGCAACCTGCGCAAGCGTGTAACGAGCTACATCCAGATTCCGCGCCTGCCTGTCCGCTTGCTGCGCATGGTGGCGGAAACCACCGCGCTCGAGGTGATCACCACCCACACCGAAGCCGAGGCGCTACTGCTCGAGTCCAACCTGATCAAGAAATTCGAGCCGCGCTATAATATCCAGCTGCGCGACGACAAGAGCTTTCCGTACATCCTGCTGACCACCGCGCAGAAATGGCCGCGCGCGATCAAATATCGCGGATCGCGCGGCAAGGACGGCGAATACTTCGGCCCCTATGCCACGGCCGGCGCGGTCAACCGCGCGCTCGACTCAATCGAACGCGCCTTCCTTTTGCGCTCTTGCACGGACGCGGTGTTCGCCAATCGCACGCGGCCTTGTCTCAAATATCAGATCAAGCGCTGCTCGGCCCCCTGTGTCGGTCATGTCGATGCCGCTGGCTACGCAGCGCTGGTCGGCCAGGCGCGCGACTTCTTGTCGGGGAAAAGCAGCCAAGTGCCAGCCGGTCTGGCGCAGCAGATGGAAGCCGCCAGCAACGCCGAGGAATTCGAGCGCGCCGCCCGGCTGCGCGATCGCATCCGCGCCTTGGCCGCCTTGCAGGCGCATCAGGATATCAATCTGGAAGCGGCCGGGCTCGACGAAGCCGATATCATCGCGGCGCATGCCGCCGCCGGGCAAGTGTGCGTGCAGGTGTTCTTCTTCCGCGGTGGGCGTAACAACGGCAACCGCGCCTATTTCCCGCGTCATTTGCGCGACTCCTCGACGGCCGAGGTGCTGACGGCATTCATCGGCCAGTTTTACGACAATAAGCAGCCGCCCCGGGTCGTGCTGCTGTCGGAGAGGCTGGCGGAGTCCGCATTGATCGCCGCGGCGCTGACGCAAAAGGCCGGACATGCGGTTGCGCTGCTAGCTCCCGCGCGCGGGGCCAAGCGCAAGCTGGTGCAACACGCGCTCGACAATGCACGCGACGCTCTTGCCCGCAAGCTGTCGGAAGGCGCGGCCCATGCGGACATGCTTTCACGCGTGGCGACCGTCTTTTCGCTGCAAGCGTCGCCGCGTAGAATCGAGGTGTATGACAACAGTCACATCTCCGGCACTGGCGCGGTCGGCGCAATGATCGTCGCCGGGCCGGAGGGGTTCGAAAAATCCTCCTATCGGCGCTTCACCATCCGCGCCGAAGAAGCCATTTCTCCCGGCGACGACTACGCCATGATGCGCCAGGTCTTTAACCGGCGCTTCGCCCGCGCGCTCAAGGAAGACCCGGAACGCATTTTGGGGCAGTGGCCCGATCTGGTGCTGATCGACGGCGGCCAGGGCCAGCTCAATGCCGCCGCCGAAACGCTTGACGCCCTCGGCGTAAAGGACGTGGCCTTGGTCGCGATCGCGAAGGGCCCCGACCGCGACGCCGGGCGCGAAAGATTTTTCCAACCCGACCGCGCCCCATTTACACTCGATGCGCGCAACCCGCTCATGTATTTTCTCCAGCGCCTGCGCGACGAGGCCCACCGCTTCGCCATCGGCGGACACCGCGCCAAACGCTCGCGCGCCATTGTCGCCAACCCCCTGGACGAGGTCCACGGTATCGGGGGGCGCCGGAAAAAGGCGCTGTTGCATTATTTTGGTTCGGCGAAAGCCGTATCCCGCGCCGGAATCGAGGATCTTGAACGTGTAATGGGGATAAGCCACGCGGTGGCGAAGCGGGTGTATGATCACTTTCATGGCGTGGGATAGATTTTGCGCCTAATTGACCAGCGCACCAAATGCGGTCAGGATTCGATGCATGTTCAATCACATTCCTAATTTCCTGACTCTCGGTCGGATCGCGCTCATCCCGCCGATCATCGTCTTGATCTACGCCTTCGATGAGACCTCGCGCTGGATCGCCTGCACGCTGTTCTCGCTGGCGGCCCTGACCGACATTCTCGACGGCTATTTGGCGCGCATGCTGACAAGCGAATCGCGCTTCGGGCGAGTGCTCGACCCGATCGCCGACAAGCTTTTGGTCGGCGCGGTGCTGCTGATCCTTGCCGGACGCGACGCGATTGGTGGTTTTGTCCTTATTCCGGCGATCGTGATCCTAAGCCGTGAAATATTGGTTTCCGGACTGCGCGAGCACCTGGCCGAACTCAAAGTGCCGCTGCCGGTAAGCCGGCTCGCGAAATGGAAGACGGCGCTGCAAATGATCGCGATTGCCTTCCTGATCGTCGGCGATTCCGGGCCGAAAGCCATTCCCGTGACCATGATCGGCGAATTTTGTCTGTGGATTGCCGCCGCGCTGACCCTTGTGACGGGCTGTGATTACTTGGTCGCCGCACAACGTCATTTCGACGCTAGCGACGCGCCCCGAACGGGTCGCCCGGGTCAAGTCGAGCGCGTCGTGCGCCCACACTGATCGTTGTCAAGCTTTTGCGTTAATGTCAATATCTATCATATTGATATATATTATATACATAGAGAAACGCACTCGGCCAATGACGCCGGCCCGCCCAATCTGCTAGAATAACGATGAATGAGGGCGGACGCGATGAAACTTCTGTATTTTGCTTGGCTAAGGCAGCGAACCGGCAAGGGCGAGGAAGACCTGACGCCGCCCGCTTCGGTCGCGACCGTGGTCGAACTGGTCGAATGGCTCAAGACGCTGGGGCCGGGCTATATGCGTGCCTTCTCCGAGATGAAATCCGTGCGCGTCGCCGTGAATCAGGAATACGTGCCGTTCACGTACAAGATAAACTCCGGCGACGAAGTTGCTTTTTTTCCACCGGTTACCGGCGGATAAGCGCGGATGATCAAGGTTCAGCGGGAAGATTTTGACCTTGGGCGCGAGATCGACGCTCTCACACGCGGCCGGCACGGCATCGGCGGTGTAGCGAGTTTCGTCGGGCTAGTGCGCGACTTGGCTGGCGATCCGTCGACCGGCGCTCAGGCCGTTAGGTCGATGACGCTCGAGCACTATCCGGGAATGACGGAGAAACAGCTCGCGGACATCGAGGCCGAGGCCCATCGCCGCTGGAAACTCGATGCGAGCCTGATCATTCACCGTTATGGACGGCTCGATCCGGGCGATCGCATCGTGTTGGTGGTGTGCGCTTCGCCACACCGACAGGCGGCACTGGAGGCCTGCGCCTTTTTGATCGACTGGCTCAAGACCAAGGCGCCATTCTGGAAGCTGGAAGAAACGCCGACCGGCGCCGAATGGGTCGATGCGCGCGAAGCCGACGACGCAGCGGCCGCGCGCTGGCGGCGCGACCAAGCCGCGGAGTAGTCTCCTCCGCTATTCCGCGGCGGCTGACGGCGCGGTGCGCACCAGCAGGTCGTAATCATCCATCAGCGAACGCGTGATCGCACCCGGGGTGAATGAGTGCTCGCCGATTTCCGCAATCGGCGTCACTTCGGCCGCGGTGCCGGTGATGAACACTTCCTGCGTCTTTTTCAGCTCTTCCGGCATGATCGGGCGCTCGACCACCTCGAGCTTGCGTGCCTTTGCCAGACCGATCACCGTGCGGCGCGTGATCCCGTCGAGGAAACAATCCGGCACCGGAGTGTGGATCTTGCCGTCCTGCACCAGGAACACATTCGCGCCCGTCGTCTCGGCGATGCGGCCGCGCCAATCGAGCATGAGCGCGTCATTATAGCCTTTGTTCTCGGCGGCGTGTTTGGACAGGGTGCAAATCATATACAATCCGGCGGCCTTGGACTTGGCCGGAGCGGTCGCCGGATCGGGCCGCCGATACATCGCCCAATCGAGCCGGATGCCCTTGAGCCGCGCTTCAGGCGAAAAATACGCCGGCCATTCCCAGCAGGCGACGGCGACATGGATTTTCGACGACTGCGCGGAGACGCCCATCATCTCCGCCCCGCGCCAAGCGATCGGGCGCAGATAGGCGTCCTTGAATTTCATTTCGGCGAGCACTTGGCGGCTGGCGGCGTCGATCTGCTCCACGCTGTAGGGAATGGCGAAGCCCATCACCTTGGCGGAGTCGTGCAAGCGGCGGCTGTGGTCGCTGAGCTTGAAAATATGTCCGTTATAGGCGCGCTCGCCTTCGAACACGGCACTCGCATAGTGCAGAGCATGGCTCAAAACATGCAGCCGCGCGTCGCGCCATGGCAGCAGACGGCCATCGTACCAGATGACGCCGTCGCGATCGTCGAACGGCTGGATCGCCATGGTGGTCAGGCCTCCAATAGCCCCGCGAAGGGGCAAAATAGCGATGTTTTCTTGCGCAAAGTCCCTTGCCACGGGTAACAGTCTTCCGTAATTATGTCAACATGACTGACCTTAAAACCGGCCCGGTCGCCCGCTTCCTCCGTGAGCCGGAGTTGCGCGAGGCGATGGAGCTGCTGTTCTTCGCCTATCGCGATTTCACCGGCGACTCTGACAGATTGCTCGGCAAGTATGGCTACGGCCGCGCACATCGTCGCGTAATCTATTTCGTCGGCCGCAATCCCGGCATCACCGTGTCGGAGTTGCTCGCCATCTTGCGCATCACGAAGCAGAGTCTGTCGCGCGTGCTCGCCCAGGTATTGCGCAAGGGGCTGGTCGAGCAGCGCCCCGGCGCGACCGATCGCCGTCGGCGTCATCTGCATCTGACTGACGCCGGTCGCGCGCTCGAGCAAGAGTTATCGACGATGCAGATGCGCCGCTTGAGCCGCGCTTTTGCCGAGGCCGGGACCGACGCGATGGACGGATTTCGCCGGCTGATGCTCGGTATCATCGGCGAGGATGATCGCGCGCGCTTCGCCGCCCAGAAACGCGCGGCGGCCGCGGCACGCTGAGGAACTTGGCATGGACGGGTCGGGCGCATCCGCTTCCCCGCACGTCCTGGTGGTCGATGACGACAAGCGCCTGTGCACTTTGTTGGCGCGTTTCCTCGGGGCGCAGGGTTTCCGAGTGACGACCGCCGCCAGCAGCGACGAAGCGCGCACCAGGCTACGCAGCTTCGCCTTCGACCTGATCGTGCTCGACGTCATGCTGCCGGGCGAATCAGGCTTGGAGCTGACCCAATCCTTGCGCGCGGAAAGCGCGGTGCCGATTCTGCTGCTGACCGCGCGCGGCGATCCCGAAGACCGCATCGAGGGGCTTGAGCGCGGCGCCGACGATTACCTCGCTAAGCCATTCGAGCCGCGCGAGTTGGTCGCGCGCATCCGCTCGGTCTTGCGCCGTGTCCGCCCGCAACCCACGCCGTCACAGCCTCTGCGCTTCGGCGACGTGCGTTTCGACGCCGAACGTGCGCTCCTGCTGCGCGGGTCGAACCCGCTTCGCCTGTCCACGGCCGAGGCAAAGATGCTTCAGCGCCTCGCGCTGAGCGGCGGCGAACCCGTCAGCCGCGAGGAGTTGTCCGCAATCTCCGGCGCCGGCGGCAACCTGCGCAGTGTCGATGTACAGATCGCGCGGTTGCGGCGTAAAATCGAGCCCGACCCGCGCCTGCCGCGCTACCTGCAGACCGTGCGCGGGCAAGGTTATGCGCTCCGCCCCGACTAGAAAGATCCGCGCATGATGATTCCTCAACTGCTGCCGCGGTCCCTGCTGGGGCGTTCGCTGATTATCATCGTCGGCCCGCTGATCCTGTTGCAAGCGGTCTCCGCCTTCGCCTTCTACGACCGTCATTGGCGGACGATATCCACCCGCTTGGGCGAAGGGATCGTCGGCGACATCGGCGCCGTCCTGGAGCTTTTGGCCAATGACCCGTCGGCGTCCGGACACGCGTTCACGATCACGCTCGCGCGCGCGAGGTTTGGGCTCGATGTCGGATTCCATCCGGGAAAGATCAGGCCGGAATCGATCGCGACCGCCGAAAGCAAGCTTGAGGAAATCCTCGCCAAGGCGCTCACCAATCGGATCGGGCTGCCCTTCGCCATCGATCTCGATCAGCCGGAGGTCAGCATCGAGCTGCAAACCGGCGACGAGGTCACCCGCTTCATCTTCAGCCGCCGACGGCTCGACAGCGCGAATGTTCAGATCCTGGTGATGTGGATGGTCGGCACCGGCGCGGCCTTGGCGTTGGTCGCCATCCTGTTCATGCGCAACCAGATCCGACCGATCCGCAACCTGGCCGAAGCCGCCGAGGAATTCGGCAAGGGACGCGACGTGACGGACTTCCGCGTGGCCGGAGCGATCGAAGTACGCCAAGCCGCGGCAGCATTTCTGTCAATGCGCGATCGCATCCGCCGCCAGATCAGCCAGCGAACGCAGATGCTCAACGGCGTCAGCCATGATCTACGCACGCCACTCACGCGCATGAAGCTCCAGCTGGCGATGATGGGCGACAGTCCGGAGATCGCCGACCTCAAGACCGACGTCGACGAGATGGACCGGATGATCGAGGGCTATCTGGCCTTCGCCCGCGGCGAAGGCACCGAAGCGCCGCGCCCGACCGCCGTCACGCCGCTGCTGCAAGAAGTCGTGCATGGCGCGCGCCGCAACGGCACCACCATCGACCTGCATGTCGAGAACGACATCGAGCTGCCGCTGCGGCCAGACGCGTTTCGGCGCAGTGTGGCCAATTTGGTCGCCAACGCAGCGCGCTATGGCCAACATGTGGCGGTGCGCGCCAGCGTGCGCGCCGGATCGCTCGAGATCACGGTCGATGACGATGGTCCCGGCGTCGCGCCCGAGCTGCGCGAGGACGTGTTCCGCCCATTCTTCCGCTTGGATGAGGCGCGCAATTCGGCGACCGGCGGCACCGGCCTTGGGCTCACCATCGCGCGCGACGTCATTCGCCGCCATGGGGGCGACGTGACGCTCGAAGACTCGCCCATCGGCGGGTTGCGCGCGCGCGTTCGCCTGCCGCTGTAGCACGAGCGCCTGCCGATGAATGCGAGCCGCCTGTACCACGCCGGCAGCCGCACGTTGCAGGATCGCTTCGGCTCGCGTGCGCTGGCCGACCGGCTGGAGCAAAAAACGTTGCGCGCGTCATTCAACGACACTGACCGCGCCTTCATCGCAAGCGCGGTGTATTTCTTCCTCGCCACCGCCGACGAACACGGCCACCCTGAATGCTCATTCAAGCGCGGGCCAACGGGTTTCGTGCGTGTAACCGGTCCTGCCGAGCTCGCCTTTCCAGACTATGACGGCAATGGCATGTTCAAGAGCCTGGGCAATCTAGCGCTCAACCCCGAGGTCGGATTGCTGTTCATCGCGCTACACGACAAACCGCAGCGGTTGCGTGTGAACGGCACTGCCGTCGTCCGTGAGGACGATCCGCTTTTAGCAGTCACGCCAGGCGCGCAATTGATTGTGCGCGTAACGGCGCGCGCCATCTTTTCTAATTGCCCGCGCTATCTGCCGAGCCTGTCGCTCATGGGACCGTCGCCGTATTGGCCTAAAGAAGACGCGGCGCCGGTCGAGCCCAGCTGGAAATCCGACTCCGCGTTGAGCGATTGCGTCCCGCCGCGACGGCGGTGACTTGTTGGCGCGCGCCATTGGCATCGTGCCGCGTCGCGCCTTTATTCATCTAAATTATCATTATAACGCAGTAACACACTACAATTACTACATACATGTCTTCATTTGATGGATGATTTTCTTCGCCGCGCCTGGCACGCCGGGGGCGGAGCCACCTCGGCCGTCACCGCTTCGCCCCAGCCCTTCGCCGGGGTGAGCGCCAGCACCGATTCGGCCTGTTTGAGCGTGCGATCGAGCGTCGCCAAGGTTTTCCCCTGATCCGCGCTGTCGTCGTTAATCCAACTCCGCAGCGTCAGCAGGTAAACGACCGCCAGCGCATGGCGTCGAACCATGCCGGCGACCCCGGCCGCCTCGGCCCCAGCGACGCGCAACATCCAATCGAGCGAACACGCGAATCCCGGCAGGGCACACAGGGCGGCTTGCGGATCGCGGCCGAGATCGGACAAGATCGCCGCCACCGATTCACGCCACGGCGACAGCGTGTCGAGCCGCCGCATCACGAGGTCGAACAGTCGGTCGCGCACCGGGTCGCCGGAGAGTTCACCCGCAGCGGCGAGCATCGCCCGATCGCCGCGCGCCATGGCGGCGGCCAGAATCGCCGCCCGGCTCGGCGTCAATTCATACAAACCCGCAAGCGACAACCCGGCGCGGCGTGCGACCGCCGCCAGCGAAAGCCTGCGCCAGCCTTTTTCCGCGGCCAGTCCGAGCGCCGCGTCGATGACGCGATCGAGTTTATCGGCCACGGTTTTAGCTGGCGAGTTCGCGCGCGCGCCGCGCCGCAGCCGTCACGGCGCGCCGCAGCAAGGCGCCGAGTCCGTCCGCGGCCATCAGCACCGCCAGCGCAGCCGCCGTCGTGCCGCCCGGACTGGTGACATCGGCGCGCAGAGTCGCCGGGTCTTGCGGCAGGCGATCGAGCATCGCCCCAGAACCGGCGACGGTCGCGCGCGCCAGGCGCTGCGCCAGCGCCGGATCGAGCCCGGCGGCGATGCCGGCGTCGGTCATCGCCTCGACCAGGAGAAAAACATAGGCCGGACCGCTGCCGGACAATGCCGTAACCGCGTCCATGAGCACTTCGTCCTCGATCCACGCTGTTTCGCCGACGGCGCGCATCAACTCCTCGGCCTCGGCGCGCTGCGCGGCGTTGGCCCTCCGGCCGGCGAACAGCACGCTGATTCCGCGACCGATCGCGGCCGGCGTGTTCGGCATGGCGCGCACGATGCCGGGCTGGGTACCCAGCCGCGCCTCAAGATATGCGACCGGCCGCCCGGCGGCGATCGACAGCACCAGCGGCGCCCCGCGCATGAAGGGTGTCAGTGGCGGCAAACCGGCGTCCATCGCCTGCGGCTTGATCGCGAGCACAATGGTCGCGGGGGCAAAGCCGGGCGGAAGTTCCCCGACCTGAGCGACGCCGCGCACGCCGGCGGAGGATAAACCCGCGAGCGCCGGACCCGGCGCCGGCTCGATGATGTGAATGCGCGTAGGCGCGATACCACGCGCAAGCCAGCCGGCGACCAGCGCGCTGCCCATCTTGCCGCAGCCGACAATGAGAATTGGGGCGGTCATGCCCCCATTCTGCTACGTTTCGCCCTCGCCTTGCTAGGCCTCACCAACAGGCTCCAGCATCGCCGCGGCGATCGCATCGGCCGGATTGCGCCCTCCCCACAGCACATACTGGAAAGCTGGGTAGAAGCGGTCGAGCTCGCGCAGCGCCACATCGATCAAATCCTCGATCTGCTCGACCGTGGCGCCGCCGGCGCCGCGCAGCAGCAACGTCTGGCGAAATGTCGGCACCGCGTCCGTGGTGGTGAAGTTGAAATGGCCGGCGCTCATCTTTTCGTTCGCCAGCGCCACCAGCTCGTAAAATGCCCCGCGCCGCTCGCGCGGCACTTTGTAATCGAGCATGCTGGTGGCGAACAGAAAGCCGATATCGGCACACCAATGCAGCACCAGCTGATAGCTGCTCCAGCGCCCACCGAGATCGACCACCAACTCGTCCTCGCCGGTACGGTCGCAGGAGCCACTCAGGCCCGCCACGACGTCTTCGGCCAGGTCGAGAGGATGGCCGACCGGCTCAACCCTGCTTAGGGCCAATGCTGTCATGCTCGCCCCCTATCTCCCCGCAACCTCCGCCACTCACACCATCTACTGATGGTGGGCGACGCGACGCGACCCTACTAGGCATCTGCAAACTTGCAGAACCCCAATTCGGTCGCAATGCCTAAGTTTCGGGAAGCTGTGGACGAAAGCTAGCGCTTCTTCGGCTTTTTCTTGTGCGCCGGACTTTTGCGCACGGCGGCGGGACGTTTTCCTGATTTCGCCTCGAGACGGGCCAGCCGCGCCCCAAGCCGCTGCTGCTCGGCGCGCGCCTTGGCGGCCATTTCCTTGACCGCCTCGAACTCCTCGCGCGGGACGAAGTCGAGCCCAGTAAACCAGCGCTCGAGTTTGCTCCTGAACTGCGATCCGGCCTCGTCGCGCACCGAGGCGGCCACGCCGGCCGCGCCATTGAGGAGTTTGGCAAGATCATCGAGAAAGCGGTTCTGGCTCTGCAAGGATCGCCCACCTGTTGAAGGACTAGTCCGAGTCGAGCGAGGATACGGGGCCGCCCCCCCGCGCCGCAAGCCGACCGCCGGCCTATTTGGCCCCTCGCTCATGTCCAACGGCATTGCCGCCGCGCCGCGGCCTCCCCTATAAAGTCGGCTCCATCTTATTGGTTTTACCGAGGCGCCGCTCGCTCGCTTGCGTGCGGCCGGTTATACGCCGAAGACGACATCGCCCCCGATGGAGCAAAGGCCTAGATTGATGGCCGTCTGAGATGCCCCGACCGATAGCGTTAGGAGAGTTCGTGGACGCCGTACAGATCGCCGCCCTTACCTTCCCCAACATCGATCCGGTAGCGATCCGCATCGAGGTCGAACTGGCGATCCGGTGGTACGCGCTCGCCTATATCTCGGGGCTGCTGCTCGGCTGGGCCTATATTGTCTCGCTGCTGCGTCGTCCGCCGCGCAGCATGACCAGCGAGCAAGTCGGGGATTTTCTCGGCTGGGCCGTGGTCGGCATCGTGATCGGCGGACGTCTCGGCTATGTCCTGTTCTACAATCGCGACCACTACCTCGCTAATCCCAACGAGATTTTCGCCATCTGGCAAGGCGGCATGTCCTTCCATGGCGGATTTGTCGGCATGCTGCTGGCGATGGAAACCTATGCCCGCGGGCGCAATTTATCCTTCCTTGCCCTCGCCGATCTGGTCGCCTGCGCGACGCCGATCGGGCTTGGTCTCGGGCGCTTGGCCAATTTCATCAATGGCGAATTGTTCGGCCGCGTGAGCGACGTGCCTTGGGCCATGGTTTTTCCGCGCGGCGGGGATTTGCCGCGCCATCCGAGCCAGCTTTATGAGGCCACGCTCGAAGGCATCGTTTTATTTCTGCTCTTGTTCTGTCTCGCGCGCTTCACCGACGCCCGCTCGCGACCGGGCGTGCTGGGCGGCACGTTTTTGCTCGTCTATGGCATCGGGCGCGTCTTGATCGAATTCGTGCGCGAGCCGGACGCTCATCTTGGGCTGCGCTACGGCGTGCTGACGATGGGCCAAATTCTCTCGCTGCCGCTGATCGTCGCCGGTGCGTGGCTGATCGCGCGCGGCACTGCGCGCGCGGCGCCGCAGACGGCGCCGTGAACCGGCTTGGCCAGATCATCGCGCGACGCATCCGCGCGCGCGGGCCGCTCACGGTGGCCGAGTTCATGGCGCTGGCCAATACGCATCCGCGTCACGGCTATTACACGAGCCGCGCTCCATTTGGCGCCGCCGGCGATTTCATCACCGCGCCGGACATCAGCCAGATGTTCGGCGAGCTGATCGGGCTGTGGTGCGCCTCGGTCTGGGAACAGATGGGCCAACCAAGGCGCGTCTTACTGGTCGAGCTTGGACCAGGACGCGGGACGCTGGCCTCCGACGCGCTGCGAGCTATCCGTCAAGTGTCGCCGGCCTTCCGACAGGCGCTTGAGCTGCATCTGGTGGAAACCAGCCGACGGTTGCGCGCCGAGCAGGCCGCGGCGCTCGCGGGCGAAAATCCGGCGTGGCACGACGCCTTCGCTCACGTTCCGCGCGCGCCACTGCTGCTGATCGCCAATGAGTTCTTCGACGCCTTGCCGGTGCGCCAGTTCCTGCCCGACGGGCGCGAGCGACGCGTCGGACTTGACGGCGACGCGTTGCGGTTTCTGGACGAGGCCTCCGCGCCGGGCGTGAGCGAGGATAGCCCGGAGCGACAAGCGCTCGCCACCGCGATCGCCGAACGAGTCGTGGCCGAGGGCGGCGCGAGCTTGCTGATCGACTATGGCGCGGAAAGGCATGACGGCGGAGATACGCTGCAAGCAGTGCGGCGACATCGTTATGCGCCGGTGCTGGAGTCGCCGGGCGAGGCCGACCTATCGGCGCCGGTCGATTTCGGCGCGCTGGCCAAGGCCGCCCGTCAGGCGGGCGCGGCGGCGCATGGCCCGGTCGGCCAGGGCGTTTTCCTGCGCTTGCTGGGCATCGAGGCGCGCGCCGCCCTGCTCGCGGCCAAGGCGTCGGCGGAGCAGCGCGCCCAGATCTCGTCCGCGCTGCGCCGCTTGACCGAGCCCGATGCGATGGGCGCATTGTTCAAGGTGCTGGCGATCGCCGATCCGCGCCTCAAACTGCTCGACGGATTCGCGCCATGTTGACCTCGCCCCGCTTGGCGGCCGAGGGGCTGGCGCATGGCTTTTTCACACGCACGGGCGGAGTCAGCGAAGGCGCTTTCGCCTCGCGCAATTGCGGTTTCTCCTCCAGCGATACACCCGCAAGAGTGCGCGAAAACCGCGCGCGCTCCATGGCGGCCCTCGGACTGCCCGCGGATGCGCTCATGACCCTGCGCCAGGTGCATTCGCCGACCGTCGTGACTGTGCGCGGCGCCTGGGCGGACGGCGTCGCCCCCGCCGCGGACGGGCTGGTGACTGACCGACCGGGCCTGGTGCTTGGCATCCTCACCGCCGATTGCGCGCCCGTGCTGTTGGCCGATGCCGAGGCCGGGGTCATCGGCGCGGCCCATGCCGGCTGGCGCGGCGCGCTCGACGGGGTGATCGAAGCGACCGTCGCGGCCATGGCGGCGCTTGGCGCGCGTCCGTCGCGGATTGCCGCCGCCGTCGGACCCTGCATCGCGCAAGCGTCCTACGAGGTCGGGCCGGAATTTCGCGCGCGCTTTACGGCGATCGAGGCGCAGGATCTGTTCCAGCCTGGCACCGGCGATCGGTACCAATTCGATTTACCCGGCTTTGCCCGCCGCCGGCTGGAAGCCGCGGGGGTCGGCCAGATCGAGGTTCTTGGGCGCGACACCTGCGCCGACGCCGAGATGTTTTTCAGTTACCGCCGCTCCGTGCTCACGAAAGTGGGCGCCTATGGCAGCAATTTGTCTGCCATCGCGCGCAAGCCCTAAGCTGCACCCGGAATGACCTTCCAACGACCGCCCATCAGTCTCGCCGGCTTCCGCCTCTGGCTACTGGTGCTTTTCGCCGCGCTTGCCGCGTGCCAACCGGTGCCACGTCCCTTTCAAGGCGCGGGCACGCCCGATCCGCGCATATTGCGCGCGGCGGATTTCGGCGGCGTGGTGGTTCGCCCGGTGCGCGATGCACCCGAACCGGCGGCGACGCTGCTGGCGCGCGGCCTAGCCAACGCGCTCAACGCAGCGCAGATCCCGGCAACCACCGGCGCGCCCAACCAACGGAGCCTGATCCTGGACGGCGCCATCATCGATGCCGGCCGTGACGCCCACATACTCTGGGAACTGCATGGGGCCGACGGCGCGGTGCTGAACGAGGTGCGCCAGCCAATCGAGGGCATGCCGATCGAGCCTTGGGCAAAGGGCGAAGACTGGCTGATCCGCGACCTGGTGAACGATATCGCGCCTCGGTTTGTGGCCCTTCTCGGCGCGCCCGAAGCGGCCCGCACGGTCGCGACCGTCCGGCTCATGCCGGTGACCGGAGCGCCGGGCGACGGCAATCAGTCGCTGGCCGCGGCCATGGGCGGCGCCCTACGCCTCGAAGAAGTGGCGATCGCGACCTCCGCGGACCAGCGCGCCGTCGGGGTCGGTGGCCAGGTGGTGCTCGAACCCGGTCCGGCCGGCACCGAGCGAATCATAATCGTGTGGATCATGACCGACCCGATTGGCGCCGAGATCGGCCGCATTACGCAGAGCAATGCCATCCAAGCCGGGAGCCTGTCCGGTCCCTGGGGCCAGACCGCCGAGATCGTGGCCATGGCGGCCGCGCCGGCGATCGCCGATCTAGCGCGGCGCGTGCCCACCAACGCAGGCGCGCGCACGCCGCCGGCACAGGCGCTGCCGCAGACGGCGCCGCGCACGCCCGATGGCGGCGCGGACGGCGCCACCTTCCGTCTGCATCTAGGCACCCAGCCTACCCGCGAGCAGGCGCAACTGGCGGCCGATGAGCTGAAAGCACGCTTTCCACAGCTGCTGCGTTCGCTGCCTCTGTCGCTGGTCGCGGCCGCCACCGCGCGCGGCAATGTCTATCGCATTCAGACCGGGGCGGTACGCGACCAGATCGCCGCGGAGGAACTCTGTCGTAAGTTCCGTGGCGAAGGCCAGGAATGCTCGGTGCTCGGATTCTGATCCTGCGCGTTTACACCTCGGCGGTTGCTTGCTAAGAACGCGCGCGCCCCGGTTTCGACCGCCCGCGAACGTAAAGAAATGAAAGTCCTAGCCTGTAACAGCAATCGGCCGCTGGCCGAGGCGATCGCCGCTTACCTCGGCGTCAGCCTGACCATGGCGCTCATTCGACGTTTCGCGGACCTGGAAGTGTTCGTCGAGATCCTCGAGAATGTGCGCGGGCAGGACGTTTTCGTCGTCCAATCGACCTGTTTTCCGGCCAATGACAATCTGATGGAACTCCTGGTCACGCTCGATGCGCTCAAGCGCGGCTCGGCGCGACGGATTACCGCGGTAATCCCCTATTTCGGCTATGCCCGCCAGGATCGGAAAACCGGCCCACGCACACCGATTTCGGCCAAGCTGGTGGCCAATCTGATCACCACCGCCGGCGCGCAGCGGGTGCTGACGATCGACCTGCATGCCGGCCAATTGCAGGGCTTTTTCGACATCCCGGTCGATAACCTCTATGCCGCGCCGGTGTTCCTGCGCGACATCCGCGAGCATTACGACGGCAAGGAGCTGGTCGTGGTCTCGCCCGACGTCGGCGGCGTGCTGCGCGCCCGCAATATTGCCCGCAGGCTGGATGCCGATTTGGCCATCGTCGACAAGCGGCGGGAGCGCGCCGGCGCGTCCGAAGTGGTCAATATCATCGGCGAAGTCGCTGGCCGCTGCTGCATACTTATCGACGACATCGCCGATTCCGCCGGAACCCTGTGCAATGCCGCGACCGCGCTCGCCCAGGCGGGGGCGAAAAGCGTGGATGCCTATGTCACCCACGGGGTGTTTTCCGGCGACGCGGTAGCCAAGGTGGCCGGATCACCGCTGCAACGCCTCGTCGTGACGGATTCGATCCCGCCAACCGACAAGCTTAAGGCGTCGAGCAATATCCAGACCTTGAGCACCGCCCCCTTGCTGGGCGAGGCGATCCGGCGCATCAGCGAAGAATCCTCGGTTTCCAGCCTCTTCGAGTAATCTGCTTTCCGGGCTGGCGTCGCGGCCCCGATTTGTGTATTGGAGCCGGTTTGCAGCCGGCGCACCTGCCGTGCCGATAGGGATTCCAAGCCATGACCGAGATCAGCGTATTCAAGGCGGAGCCGCGGGTCGCGCGCGGCACGGGTGGGGCGCGGGCGACGCGCCGTCAGGGCCGGGTGCCGGCGAACATCTATGGTGACGGCAAGGTGCCCGTCCCCGTTTCGATCGAGCCGCGCCCGTTGAAGCTTGCGCTCGACAAGACCGGGTTCTTCGCCCGGTTGTTCGACCTCGATCTCGGCGGCGAAAAGATGCGCGTGGTGTGCCGCGAGGTGCAGTTCGAACCGGTCACCGACACGCCGGTGCATGTCGATTTTCTGCGCGTGAGCGCCGCCAGCCGGATCACGGTGGAAGTCCCGGTGCGCTTCATCAATCAGGAGCAGAGCCCGGGCCTCAAGCTCGGCGGCGTGCTCAACATCGTGCGGCATGCGATCGCCGTTTCCTGCCGCGCGGATTCGATCCCGGCGGAAATCCTGGTCGATGTCGCCGGCTCGGACATCGGCAGCTCGTTCCACTTCTCCAACATCACCCTGCCCGAGGGCGTGCGCTCGACCATCCAGCGCGATTTCACCATCGCCTCGATTGCCGCGCCGACCACGGCGATCGTGGAAGAGCCCATTGCCGCCGCCGCGCCGGTCGAAGGCGAGGAAGCCGCCGCAGCCGAAGGCGAAGGCGCCGAGGGCGAGAAGGCAGGCGAGAAGGCTGGCGAGAAGGCCGGCGAAAAGGGCGCGAAGCCCGAGAAGGGCGGAAAGGCGGAGAAGTAATCCGCCTCCTCCGGCGCCACGATGCTGCTCGTTGTCGGCCTGGGCAATCCTGGGCCGCGCTATCAAAACAATCGGCACAATATCGGCTTCATGGCGCTGGAGCGAATTGCCGCCAGCCTCGGCTCGCCGCCGTTCCGCGCGCGCTTTGATGGACTCCTGGCCGAGGGCAAACTCGGCGAAGAGAAAATCCTGCTGCTCAAGCCGATGACTTTCATGAACGAGTCCGGGCGAGCGGTCGGCCCGGCGCTGCGCTTCTACAAGCTCGCGCCCGAGAACCTGGTCGTGTTCCACGACGAGATCGACCTCAAGGCCGGCAAGATTAAGGTCAAGACCGGGGGCGGCGCGGCCGGGCATAACGGCATCAAGAGCATCGATGCCCATATCGGGCCGGAGTATCGCCGCGTCCGCATCGGCGTCGGCCACCCCGGCGGGGAGCGCTCGGTCGTCGGCCATGTGCTGGGCGATTTCGCCAAGGAAGACGCGCGCTGGCGCGATCCGCTGCTCGATGCGCTTGCGGCCGAGTTCCCCCTGCTGGTCGAAGGCAAGGACGAGCTCTATATGACCAAGGTGGCCGCGCGGCTGAAGCCGCAACCGCCCTCGCCACCCAAAGGCGGGACGCCGCCGCCGACGGGAGGTGCGACCGCTGCTCCGACCGCGGATCCTGCAGCCGGCGGGCTGGGCGCAGCGCTGGCGCGGGCGCTCAAACGGCTCAAGCCCTCGTGATCTGACTCTTAGAGGTCTAAGTTATTCATGGGATTTTCCTGCGGCATCGTCGGCCTGCCCAATGCCGGCAAGTCGACCCTGTTCAACGCCCTGTCCTCGACGGCGCGGGCGCAGGCGGCTAATTTCCCCTTCTGCACCATCGAGCCGAATGTCGGCCGGGTGGCGGTCCCCGATCCGCGGCTGGATGTCATCGCCAAGCTAGCGCGCTCAGCCACGATACTCCCGACCAGCATGGAATTCGTCGATATCGCCGGGTTGGTGCGCGGCGCCAGCAAGGGCGAAGGACTCGGCAACCAGTTCCTCGGCCACATCCGCGAGGTCGATGCCATCTGCATGGTGCTGCGCTGCTTTCCCGGCGATGACGTGATCCATGTCGAAGGCTCGGTCGATCCCAAGCGCGACGCCGAGACAGTGACCACCGAGCTGATGCTCGCCGATCTCGACAGCCTGGAGCGCCGGCATGATTCGGCGATGAAGAAAGCCAAGGCCGGCGACCGCGAGTCGCGCGATCTGGTCACCGTGACCGATCCGGTATTGGACGGACTGCGGGCCGGCATTCCGGCGCGGCGCATTCCGCTAACGCCGGAGAAGGCTCCGCTCCTCGCCCAGCTCCATCTGATGAGCGCCAAGCCGATCATGTATGTGAGCAATGTCGAGGAAGCGGCGGCGGCGACGGGCAATGCGATGTCCGCCGAGGTCGCCAAGCTGGCCGCTGCCGAAGGCGCGGAGCATGTGATCATGTCGGCGGCGATCGAGTCCGAGCTGGCCGTGCTGGACGCCAATGAGCGCGCGGAATTCCTCGGCACGCTCGGCCTCACCGAGCCGGGCTTGATGCGCGTCATCCGCGCCGGTTATTCGCTGCTCAATTTGCTGACCTTCTTCACCGCCGGCCCAAAGGAAACGCGCGCCTGGACCGTGCATCGCGGTGCGCGCGCGCCGGAAGCCGCCGGTCGCATTCACAGCGACATGCAGCGCGGTTTCATTCGCGCCGAAACCATCAGCTACGATGATTTCGTCACGTATAAAGGCGAGGCCGGCGCGCGCGAAGCCGGACGCTTGCGGCAAGAAGGCAAGGACTACATCGTGCGCGATGGCGATATCATGCTATTCCGTTTCAACGTCTGATAGGCCGAAGCATGAGCCAGTCGATCACGCTGACCGCGCTCGATGGGCATAAGTTCGATGCTTGGCGCGCCGCGCCCCCGGGACTTGCAAAGGGGGGCCGCGCCAAGGCTGGACTCGTGGTCATACAAGAAATCTTCGGCCTCAATTCGCATATCCGCTCCGTGGCCGATGGCTTTGCCGCCGACGGTTTTCTTGTGATTGCCCCTGCCCTGTTCGACCGCGTCGAACGCGGCGTCGAACTGGGTTATGACGCCGGTGCGGTCGCGCGCGGCCGCACGCTGCGCGGCGGGATTCCCGAGGATCAGCTGATGGCTGACTTATCCGCCGCGATCGCCGAAGTGAGCGCCGCCGGTAAAATCGGAGCGGTCGGTTATTGCTGGGGCGGAACCGTCGCCTGGATGGCGGCGGCCCAACTCCCGCTTGCGGCCGCCGTCGCCTATTACGGCAGCGGCATTCATGCCCTTCGCACTCAGGCGCCGCGCTGTCCGATGCAGCTGCATTTCGGCGGGCGCGATGGATCGACTCCGCCCGACAGCATCGCCGCCATTCGCGCCGCGCAGCCAGCCGTCGAGTCGCATGTTTACGCTGACGCCGAGCACGGCTTCAATTGCGACCAGCGCGCCAGCTATCACGTCGCCTCAGCCGCACTCGCGCGCACCCGTACTCTCGCCTTTTTCGCCAAGCACCTCAGCTAAGTCTCTGCCTTGGGACGGTTTTACTCCGCGCCTGGAGCCGGCGCGGTCCCGCGCGGGCACACCCGCTTTAGTTGCATCTGCATCAATATACAGCAAATTTAGTCTTCACTGTGCCGCAGGCTAACCAAATATGGTAAATACAGAATACAGACAAAATTCGTAAAAATAGTTACTTAACCCTACTTAAGTATTGATAATTTGCCAACAACTCGCTAATGATTCGCCCGATAATTCCGTCATTGGCTGGGGAACTAGGCCGGACGGGATGGATCGAGGGCCTGGAGCCTCCCCGACCGAGAAAGCGCCGCCGTCGAGAGCGCAACCGGGGGTAGGTTCTGGCAAGAGGGACGGGCGGCCGCCATTGGCTCGGTGGCGCCTGCCTCCTGCAAGGCCTGCGAAATAAGGGTTTTGACCGCGTGGGCGCATCGGCCTCGCGGCGTGAGTTTGCTCGGCTGCATCATTTGTCGCCGCCGCGACTGTAAGCGCCGGAGTAAAAATCCCTCACTGAAGCGGCCGGGGAGTCCGGTTGCGCCGGAGTAAAAATCCGGCAGCAGAAAGCCTTTTGCCCGGTGGGCCGGGGGCGGAGGGATGAAGGGCGTGGAGTTATATGGACGG
>SHVS01000030.1 GCA_009694135.1 Alphaproteobacteria bacterium | reverse complement strand
GAGAAGGCGGGCGAAGATACAGTCGGCGAGATCGTCGGTTCGATCCCCGGCCTCGGCCAGTTCATTTAAGGGAATACAAGAGTATCGTGTCCTACCCGATCACAGACATCGCAGGCATCGAGCCGGACGTGGCAGCCACCTTCAAGAAGGTCGGCATCCGCACCACGTCGCGCCTGCTTGAAGCCGCGAAAAATCCGAAGGGCCGCAAGCACCTGTGCGAGCGCACCGGTTTCGATAAAAAACTCATCCTGCGCTGGGCCAACATGGCGGACCGGATGCGGATCAAGGGCATCGGCGAGGATTACGCCGTGCTTTTGCAGGCGGCAGGCGTCGACACCGTCAAAGAGCTGAAATACCGCAACCCGGCCAAGCTGGCCAAGGCCATGGCCGAGGCCAATGCCAAGCGGAAATTGGTCCGGGTCCTGCCGTCCGACAGCGCTGTGGTGCGCTGGATCGAATACGCCAAGAAACTCCCTCACAAAATCACCTATTAGCCCCGGCCTCCCCGGCTTGACACCTCGGCAGGCAGCGCGCAAAGCGACCGCCATGAGTATGGCCCGTCGGTCCTCCCCTGCGGACGGCGCAAAGAGCGGTGTGGCGGCCGATCCGCTCGCCCGGCTCCTGGCGCTGAAGCGCCCGATCATGATGGGCATCCTCAACGTCACGCCAGATTCGTTCTCCGACGGCGGGCAATTTCAGGAACCGCAGAGCGCCATCGCCCAGGCCCGGCGCATGGTCACCGAGGGCGCCGACATTCTGGACATCGGCGGGGAATCCACCCGTCCCTATGTCGGGATGGCGCCGGTTTCGCTCGACGACGAGATGGCGCGGCTTGAACTCGTGCTGCCGACGATCGTCGGTCTGGGCGTGCCGGTCTCGATCGACACCATCAAGGCGAAGGTCGCGGCCTGGGCGCTCGATCAAGGCGCCGGCATCGTCAACGACGTCTGGGGCCTGCAGCGCGACCCGGACATGGCACGCCTGGTTGCCGAGCGCGGCGTGCCGGTCGTCATCATGCACAATCGCGACGCCGCCGACCCGGCGATCGACATCGTCGCCGACATCAACGCGTTCTTCGCCCGTTCGCTTGAGATCGCGACGCGGGCCGGCATCGCCCGCGACAAGATCGTGCTCGATCCCGGCATCGGGTTCGGCAAGACGCCCGAACAGAGCATGATCGCCATCGCCAAGCTCGCCACATTCAAGAGCTTCGGCCTGCCGCTCTTGGTCGGGGCCTCGCGCAAGCGCTTCATCAATCATGTGGTGCCGTCCGAGCCCGACCAGCGATTGCCGGGCTCACTCGCCGCCCATCTGCTGGCGGTAGAGAACGGCGCCGCCATCATTCGCGCCCATGATGTGTCCGAGACCGTACAGATGTTGCGCGTTGCCTCGACGATCCGGAGCTCCCGATGACCGATCAGGTGTTCGTCAGTGGGTTGGCGCTGCACGCCTATCACGGCGTGATGCAGCACGAGGCCAAGGTCGGGCAGACCTTCAAGCTCGATCTCACCCTCGACATCGACCTGACGCAGGCCTCGCGCTCCGACAAGCTCGCCGATACCGTGGGCTATGACCAAGTGGTCGAAGTGGCGAGCAATGCGTTCTGCGGCAAGCGCTACCGGCTGGTCGAGGCCGCGGCAGGCGCGGTGGCCAATGCGGTGCTGGAGCGCTTCCCCCAGGTCACCGCCGTGCGGGTGACCGTACACAAGCCGCACGCGCCGATCGCCGCGACCTTCGATGACGTCGGGGTCTCGATCCTGCGTTCACGACATGGCAAGTCACTTGGCTGAAGCGCTGATCGCGCTTGGCGGCAACGTGGGCGACGTGCGCGAAACCCTCGACCGCGCCGTCTTCCAACTCTGCGACGGCAGCGCGGTGCGGCTCCTTGCCCGCTCGTCCGGCTACAAGACCCCGCCCTGGGGCGTCGAAGACCAGCCACCATTCATCAATTGCGCCATCGTGGCCGCCACAATGCTGTCGCCGCAGGCTCTGCTCGCCCGGACACAGGCGGTCGAGCAGGCGTTCGGCCGCGACCGCGCCAACGAGCGGCGCTGGGGCCCGCGCACGCTCGACATCGACATCATCGCCTATGACGACATGGCGATGGCGACGCCCGACCTAACGCTGCCGCACCCGCGCCTGTTCGAGCGCACCTTCGTGCTGGTGCCGCTGGCCGAGATCGCGCCCGACCGGAGCATCGCCGGCGTCACGGTCCGCGATGCGCTGTCGAAGTTGGATACAAACGGCATCGAACGCCTGCCGCCGCGCCGGTAAGTCCCTATTCCGCGTCCTTGACGCAGCGGAAGCCGATGTTGTGATGCCCAGCCCGGGCGCTGCGCGACACGCTCGCGCCGCGCCACGTCGAACGCAGCGTTTCCGGCCCGGTGTCGGCCGCGCCGCCGCGCACCACCCGGTCCGCCAGCCGGTCGGGATCCTCGCGGCCGTCATCCGCCCGATAAGGATAGGCAAGCGCGATGCTCGACGTCCATTCGTGCACATTGCCGGCGAAATCAAACACGCCCTCGGGCGTCGCGCCCGCAGGCAGGGAGCCGACTGGAACGGTCCTGACCCAGCCGATACCATAGCGGGCGCGCGTCGCATCGGGCGGCACTTCGCCCCAGGGATAGGTGCGGCCCTGCGGACCGCGCGCGGCGAATTCGCGCTCGGCCTCGGTCGGCAGCCGCTTGCCGAGCGCCGCGCAATAATCGCGGGCGCCGTACCAGCTCGCTTCGTTGACCGGATGGCGCTCGAAGCCGGGATCGGCGCGCCAGGTGCCGGTCAGCCGGCGCAGCCGCGCGTCGCCGTCGTCCCAGTCGAACAGGTGCTGGCCGCGCGCGTTTGACGTGCCGCCGAGCTTTTGCAGGAAGGCGGCAAACTCGGAATGGGTCACCGCGCGGGCATCGATCCAGAACGATTTCACCGTCACCGAATGCGCCGGCCGTTCGTCGGGGAGGCCGCGGTCGCTGCCCATGACGAAGCTGCCGGCCGGGATGCGCACCATTCCCGGTTCGGACGCCAATGCGGCGCCGACCAGGCCGACGCCGAGGGCTGACAACGCCAGATACCGCATGCACCGATCTTGCCGGAGACCGCAGCCAAGTGAAATGCCCTGCCCGGCCCATAACTTGCTTGGCATTGGGAGCATTGGCGGGCATTTTGCGA
Source organism: Alphaproteobacteria bacterium (assembly GCA_009694135.1). Classification (GTDB taxonomy): domain Bacteria; phylum Pseudomonadota; class Alphaproteobacteria; order UBA6615; family UBA6615; genus SHVS01. The sequence goes on along the minus strand of SHVS01000030.1, from coordinate 8,830 downwards.
CGATGACGGACGATCCACCGCTCGGCTCTGAATTTCCGCCCGCCACGCGCGAGGATTGGCTCAAGCTCGTCGCCGCGGTGCTGAAGGACCGGCCCTACGAGTGGCTGATCGCCAAGACCTACGACGGCCTGCCGATCGAGCCGCTCTATTCCCGGGCGGCGGATGCGCGGCCGATCGCGGGACGGGCGCCGGGCGCGGACTGGGCGCTGATGCAGCGCGTCGATCATCCCGATCCGGCGGCGGCCAACGCCGAGGCGCTGCACGATCTCGAAAACGGCGCGACCGGTCTGACACTGGTCTGTGCCGGCTCGATCAATGCCGACGGCTACGGCATCGACGGCTCGGCCAAGACGCTGACCCGCGTGCTTGAGGGCGTCCATCTCGACGGCATCACCATCGATTTCAATGTCGGCTCTGAGACAAGGGGCATCGTCCGGCACTTCGCCGCTCTGGTGAAGGAGCGCAAGCTCGATCCGGCTTCGGTCGATTTGCGCGCCAGCCTCAATCCGATCGGCGGCATGGCCGCGGCCGGCGGCAGCGACAAGCCGTGGAACGAACTCGCGCCGGGCTTCGCCGCGTTCGTCGGCGAGATGGCGGGCGCGGGATTTCGCGGACCGTTCGCGGTCGCCGACGGACGCATCGTCCACAACGCCGGCGGCTCCGAGGCCCACGAGTTGGCGTTCGCGATCACGAGCGCGATCGCCTACCTGCGCGCGCTCGAGGCGAACGGCATCGCGCTCGATGCGGCGCGGAGCATGATCTATTTCCGGCTGGCCGCGGACGCCGACCAACTCATGACCATCGCCAAATTCCGCGCGGTGCGAAAACTGTGGTCGCGCGTCGAAGTGGCCTGTGGCCTGGCGCCGAAGCCCGCCTATGTCTCGGCCGAGACCGCCTGGCGAATGATGACCCAGCGCGATCCGTGGGTGAACATCCTGCGCGCGACATTGGCGGTGTTCTCGGCCGGGCTCGGCGGCGCCGACGCCGTCGCCGTGCTGCCGTTCACCGCGGCGCTCGGGCTGCCGGACCGCTTCGCGCGCCGCGTCGCCCGCAACACCCAGCTTCTGCTGCTCGAGGAATCCAATCTCGCCAAGGTCGCCGACCCGGTCGCGGGCTCCGGCGCCATCGAGGATTTAACCGAAAAGCTTTGCGGCGCAGCCTGGACGCTGGTGCAGGAAATCGAAAAGGCCGGCGGCGCGGCGGCGGCGCTCGAACGGGGTCTGATTCAGGACAAGGTGGCGGCGGTGCGCGCCGCGCGGCAGGCCGCGGTCGCACGCGGCCGCGATGCGCTGACCGGCACCAGCGATTTTCCCAATCTCGCCGAGGTGCCGGTGAAGGTCCTCGACGTCAAGCCGTCCACACCCGCGCCCGCGCCCACCACGATCGCGTTCGCGCCGATGCCGCGCCTGCGGCTGGCCGAGCCGTTTGAGCGATTGCGCGATGCCTCCGACCGGATGCTGGCATCCAAGGGCGCGCGGCCGAAGATATTCCTCGCCAAACTCGGCGCCGTCGCCGATTTCACGGCCCGCGCGAGCTTCGCCAAGAATTTCTTCGAGGCCGGCGGTATTGCGGCTGAGGGCAACGACGGATTCAAGAACCGCGATTACATGCTGGCCGCGTTCAAAGCGTCCGGCGCGAGCATCGCCTGCCTGTGCTCGACCGACGCCATCTATGAAAAGGAAGCCGCCGACGCCGCGAAGGCGCTCGCGGCGGCCGGCGCGATCCACATCTGTCTCGCCGGACGGCCGCGCGACGCCGATGCGATGAAGGCCGCGGGCGTTGGCACCTTCATTTTCGCCGGTGGCGATGCGCTGGCGACGCTGCGGGAGGTCCATGATATTCTCCGCCTGTCATGAGCGTGATCGATCGCAACAACGGGATGCCGGCCTACGTCGAGGTCGCCAATCTCGAGCACGATCTGGCGCTACTCCACGAGCGCTACGCCAACATGCGGGTGAACGCGCAGCGGATGTGGCTTACGTTCAAGTACGGCGGCGCGGCGACCCTCGCCATTGCGTTCGGGCTTCTGCTCTATTCCATCGCCACAAACGACGGCGACAGCTTCGCTAAGTTTTTCCTCCTGACCATGCTGCTCGTCGCATCTGGACTGACGGCTTGGTTCTGCAAGGACATGGGATGGGGTTTTACCTATGATGGGCCACATGGATTCCGTTACCCATTTCGCAGCGATGAGGAGTTCTTCACTCACGCTATCGCGGTGCGCGAGAAGCGGCTGAAGGAGTTGAAGGCGCAGTCATGAGCCGAATTCCGGACTTTGCCTCTGTCGACTGGAAAACGCCGCCGGCCGGTGCGGCGCAGGAGAGCAGCGCGTCCTGGCTCACGCCCGAAGGCATCGTGGTGAAGCCGGTGTACGGGCCGGACGACGTCAACGGCATCGACTTCCTCGACACCATGCCCGGCATTGCGCCCTACCTGCGCGGCCCCTACCCGACCATGTACGTGACCCAGCCCTGGACCATCCGGCAATACGCCGGCTTCTCCACGGCGGAGGATTCCAACGCTTTCTACCGCCGCAATCTCGCCGCCGGACAGAAGGGCCTCTCGGTCGCATTCGATCTCGCCACCCACCGCGGCTACGACTCGGATCATCCGCGCGTCTCGGGCGATGTCGGCATGGCGGGCGTCGCGATCGACTCGATCTATGACATGCGCACGCTGTTCTCCGGCATCCCGCTCGACCAGATGACGGTGTCGATGACCATGAACGGCGCGGTGCTGCCAATTATGGCGCTCTACATCGTCGCCGCCGAAGAGCAGGGCGTGCCGCCGGAGAAGCTCGGCGGCACTATCCAGAACGACATCCTCAAAGAGTTCATGGTGCGCAACACCTACATCTATCCGCCCGGCCCGTCGCTGCGCATCATCTCCGACATCTTCGCCTACACCTCGGAGCGCATGCCGAAGTTCAATTCGATCTCGATCTCCGGCTATCACATGCAGGAAGCGGGCGCGACGCAGGACCTGGAGCTCGCCTACACGCTCGCCGACGGCGTCGAGTATGTGCGCGCCGGCATCAAGGCCGGGCTCGACGTCGACAAGTTCGCCCCTCGCCTGTCGTTCTTCTGGGGCATCGGCATGAACTTCTTCATGGAGGTGGCGAAGATGCGCGCCGCGCGCCTCCTCTGGGCCAAGCTGATGAAGGAGTTCGACCCGAAGGACCCGCGCTCGCTGTCGCTGCGCGCGCATTGCCAGACCTCGGGCTGGTCGCTCGCGGCGCAGGACGTGTTCAACAACGTCGCGCGCACCTGCGTCGAGGCGATGGCGGCGACGCAAGGCCACACCCAGTCGCTGCACACCAACGCGCTCGACGAGGCGCTGGCGCTGCCGACCGACTTCTCCGCCCGCATCGCCCGCAACACCCAGATCGTGCTACAGCAGGAAAGCGGCACTACGCGCATCGCCGACCCCTGGGGTGGCTCGTTCTACGTCGAGCGGCTGACTGACGATCTGGCGCGTAAGGCCTGGACGCATATTCAGGAGGTCGAGGATCTCGGCGGCATGGCGCGCGCCATCGAGGCCGGCATTCCCAAGCTGCGCATCGAGGAGGCCTCGGCCAAGACCCAGGCGCGAATCGACGCCGGCCAGCAGTCAGTGATCGGCGTCAACAAATACAAGCCGGAGAACGAAGCGCCGGTCGACGTGCTGAAGATCGACAACACAGCCGTGCGGACGATGCAACTCGAAAAGCTGGCCCGGCTGCGCCGCGAGCGCGATCCGGTGCAGCTCAAGACGGCACTCGAAGCGCTGACGCGCAACGCCGCGGGCGGCAACGGCAACCTGCTGGCGCTCGCGGTCGATGCGGCGCGCGCCAAGGCCACCGTTGGCGAAATCTCATCGGCGCTGGAACAGGTGTTCGGCCGTCACCGCGCGGAGATCCGCTCGATCTCCGGCGTGTTCAAGCGGGAGGTCGGGATGACCGGGACTGTCAAGCGCGTGCAGAAGCTGGTCGCGGCTTTCGAGGCCAACGAGGGCCGCCGGCCGCGCATCCTGGTCGCCAAGATCGGCCAGGACGGGCACGACCGCGGCCAGAAGGTGATCGCATCCGCGTTTGCAGACTTAGGCTTCGACGTCGACATCGGCCCGCTGTTCGCAACGCCCGCCGAGGCCGCGCGCCAGGCGATCGAGAACGACGTGCACATCCTCGGCGTGTCGTCGCTCGCGGCGGCGCATCTGACGCTGGTGCCTGAGCTCAAGAAAGAGCTGACCGCGCAGGGCCGCGGCGACATCATGATCGTGGTCGGTGGCGTGGTGCCGCAGCAGGACTACGAGGTGTTGCGCAAAGCCGGCGCCGAAGCGATCTTCCCGCCCGGCACGGTGATCGCGGACGCCGCAGTGTCGCTGCTGGAGACGCTGGGCAAGCGGCTGGGGCACGCGAACGAGGCGGCGGAGTAGTTGGGTTACATGAAGGCAATCGGCTATGTCGATTTCCGGAAAAACTTAATGAGATATTTTTCGGTATCGAAAACACTCAATTCACTTACGCATCAGTGGCCACCGACATAATCCACTCCCTCAACCTCGTGCAGTGAAAACGACTGGGTCGGCTTGAACAGCCGGAACGGGCTTTCGACCTCCCAGACGAGATCGGCGGCCGACGCCGGGCCCAATCCCAGGCCCGCGCAGGCCAACACCATCAATGACGCAGCAGCCACCGACCGACGCATGACACCCCCGCCGCCGCGTTAAGAATACATTAACCCTTTGGTAGCAGCGAGCGGCTCATAGGTTCATGGCTAACAGCGGAAAACTGAGGAAAAGGCTTGGCTTTCCGGACAGCTTTAGATATTCTGGTCTAGTCAAACTAGTTAGACTAGAATTTTGGATAAACCTATGAAACAAGTCGGGATTTTCGAGGCCAAAACCCACCTTTCAAGCCTCGTCGATGAGGTCGAGAAGGGCGGCGAGATCATCATCACCCGTCACGGCAAGCCCGTGGCGCGGCTGGTGCGGACCGATAACCGGCTCAGTCCCGAGGTCATCGAACGGCGTCGGCAAGCCATTCGGGAAATCCGGGAGATCGCCGGCAAGCTGAAACTCGGCCTGGCCCATGAGGAGATTAAAGCCCGCATCGAAGAGGGGCGCCGTTGATCGTCCTTGATGCTTCGCTGGCGATCGAATGGCTCTTTGACCAGAGCCCACAATTAGCATTCACCGATATCGACAACGCTCTCTCGGGCTCTGCGGTAATAGTTCCCTGTCATTGGCCCCTGGAAATTTCCAATACGCTGCGGCCCGATCTGCGGGACAACAAGCTCTCCATTTCCGACTTCCATGTCATTATGGAGCGGCTTGATCGACTGGCTATCCAGGTACAGCCGCCAATTGATCTCGACGAGATCGGTCCGCTGTCGCGATTTGCGGTAACTTACAACCTCACCAGTTACGACGCAGCCTATGTGCAACTTGCGTTCCAACAACAGGCGACACTTGGCACGTTGAACCGCGCGATGAGGCGCACTGCGGCCAGGCTGAACATCCCTCTCATTCCCGTTTCCGCGCCATGAGCAGCCCCGACCTCGCCTCCCGTGTCCGCTCAGGCGACCGCGCCACGCTCGCACGCGCCATCACGCTGATCGAGAGTAAGCGCGTTGACCATCGCAAGGCCGCGCACCAACTGGTGCAGGAGTTGCTGCCACAGACCGGCCGGGCGATCCGCGTCGGCATCACCGGCGCTCCCGGCGTCGGCAAATCTCTGACCATCGACACGCTCGGCACGCACCTCACCGCCAAGGGCCACAAGGTCGCGGTGCTGGCGGTCGATCCGTCGTCGACCCGCACCGGTGGCTCGATCCTCGGCGACAAGACGCGGATGGCGCGGCTCGCCAGCGACCCCAACGCATTCGTGCGGCCCTCGCCGTCCTCCGGTACGCTCGGCGGCGTCGCCGCCAAGACGCGCGAGACCATGCTGATCTGCGAGGCCGCGGGCTACGACGTGGTCCTGGTCGAGACCGTCGGCATCGGCCAGTCGGAGACCGCGGTTGCCGACATGACCGATTTCTTTCTCGCCCTGATGCTGCCCGGCGCCGGCGACGAACTGCAGGGCATCAAGAAGGGACTGGTCGAGCTCTCCGACATGATCGCGGTCAACAAGGCCGACGGCGACAACCTCAAGCGCGCCAACGCCGCCGCCGCCGAATACCGCGCCGCGCTGCACATTCTCAATCCTCGATCGCCGAACTGGGCGCCGCCGGTGATCAGCTATTCGGCGCTCACCGAGACCGGCATCGACGAATTATGGGCGCAGGTGCTGGCGCATCGCGAGGCGCTGACGCAGTCGGGCGAGCTCGCGGCGCGGCGGCGCGAGCAGCAGGTCAAATGGATGTGGGCGATGCTGGAGGACCGCATGTTCGCGCGGCTTCGCTCCGACGCGGCGCTGCGGGCCAAGCTGCCGCAGATCGAGGAGGCGGTCGCCGACGGGCGGCTGTCGGCGACGCTTGCGGTCGAGGAGATCGCGACAGCGCTGGGGGTCTGAGCGCCCCACCATTCCCATTGCGGCACGCTTGCGCCGTAACCCTGACGCGCATGGCCGTTTCTGTCCCGGTCCGGCACAGGATTCCTGGCCTGGAACTTGAACCTCCGACTCCGAGATTCAATCGGAGTGTCATCATGGGTATCGATCGCCGCCGCCTGATCGCCTTGTCCGCGCTGACCGGCGCCACGTCAATCACGGCGTTGGCAACGCCCGCGATGGGAGCCCCGCTCTCGACGCTCGGTGTCGACGCCACCCAGCTCGGCGTGCGCGCCGGCGGCGGCGCTGACCAGACCCGGATGCTGCAATCGGCGATCGACCAGACCGCGGTCTCCCGCGTGCCGCTGGTTCTTGGCCCCGGCGAATACCGTCTCGGCGAAATCAAGCTGCCGACCGGTGCCCAACTGGTCGGCGTGCGCGGCGCGACCCGGCTGGTGTTCACCGGCGGCGCGGCGCCGATATCCGCGATGTCGTGCGGACCCAGTTGGAACCGTTCCGGCAGCGCGATGAAAGCCGGCCGACGATCGAGGGACCGGCACTGCTGTTGAGCCCGAAGGCGGTCGAGCATATCGGCCTGGCGCTGCATGAACTCGCGACCAATGCCACCAAGTATGGCGCGCTATCGGCGCCGGCCGGCACCGTTTCGATCCGCTGGACGGTTGCGGCCGAGGGTTCCGAACCGGAACAGTTGCGGATCGCCTGGCATGAGAGCGGCGGACCGCCGGTAGCGTCGCCGCGGCGCGAGGGATTCGGCCACATGGTGATCGCGCAGCTGGTGCCGAAGGCGCTCGACGGCGACGCACGCCTCAATTTCCTGGTCGAAGGACTCCGCTGGGCGATCGCGATCCCGATCGCCAGCATCGCCGCCACCAGCCGCGCCACCCCGCTCCGCTAGAACCGTCGAAAGATTGCTTTTGTGCTTGTAACGGCAGTATCGATTTGCTGACATGGCAATCAACTTCGCTGGCGGGGGCGTGAATGGAAGTGCGTGCAAGTGCGGTTGACGGGAGGCCGGTGGCGGGAATCTCTGGCGAAAGCATCATCCAACAAATTAAGGCAAGCGGGATCGAATTCGTGGTCTCGGTCCCTGACATCACCACCAGTGAGGGGCTATTGCGGCCGCTCGCGGCGGGGACCGCGCCGAAGCTGGTCCGTATCTGCAAGGAGGACGAGGGCGTGGCGATCTGCGCCGGCCTTGCGCACACCCAGAAGCGATCGCTGCTTTTGATCCAGCAGACCGGCCTGCTCGACTCGATCAACGCAATCCGCGGCGTAGCGGTCGAATATTCGCTGCCGATCTGCATGATGGTCGGGCTGCTGGAAAAAGAGGTCGGGATCCGGCCGCGCCAATCCAAGCGCTACGGCGTACGGATCGTCGAGCCGATCCTCGATGCCATGGGCATTGCCTATGAAGAAATTGAAGAACAGAGCGACGTCGCCAAGATCGGGCCCGCAATCGACCGGGCCTATGCGCAATCGAAACCGATCGTGATGCTGATCGGACAGAGGCCCACCGCATCATGATGAAACGCGACGCCTGCCTGAAATCGCTGTCCCGTCACGTCACCGACGACGACATCGTGCTGCCGGTCTATTCGACTGCTTTCGACTGGCTCGATATAAGGCCGAGCCCGCTCAACTATACCGCGCACGGCGCCATGGGACTTGCATCCTCGCATGGCCTCGGCCTCGCGCTCGGCCGTCCCGACAAGCGGGTGATCGTGCTCGACGGCGACGGTAGCCTGCTGATGAACATCGGCACGCTGGTGACCACCGCTGCGCTCGCGCCGAAGAATTTTTTCCATTTCGTGAGCGAGAACGGCACCTACGAAGCCAACGGCGGCCATCCGACGCCGGGCCGCGGCGTGGTCAGCTTCGCCGGCATGGCGCGTTCGGCGGGCTACCGCAACGTCTATGAATTTTCCGATCTGAAGATTTTCGAGCAGCAGGTCGGCGCGATCCTGGCCGAGGAAGGACCCGTGTTCGTTGCGCTGAAGGTCGAGCCGACCGGGCCGCAGAAGCGCGACTACGAACGCATCCACGGACCTGGGGTGCGCCAGGCGTTTAAGGACGCGCTCAAGGCCGGATAAGGCCAAGCGCATCGGGAGGAAGCCATGCGGTTTCACCGGATCCTGCCGGCGGTGCTGGTTGCGCTCGCCGCGTTTTTGCCCGCGCCGGCTCATGCGCAAGGTGTCGTCATTGATCTGTTCAGTCGGCAGGTCGTGGGGTTTGCCATGCACGAGCGCATGACGCGCCAGCTTGTCATCGACGCCTTGCGGATGGCCTGGTTCCGGCGGCGTCCCGCATCCGGGCTGATCTTCCATTCCGATCGCGGCAGCC
>SHVS01000001.1 GCA_009694135.1 Alphaproteobacteria bacterium | reverse complement strand
ATGGCGCACCCGTCCATATAACTCCACGCCCTTCATCCCTCCGCCCCCGGCCCACCGGGCAAAAGGCTTTCTGCTGCCGGATTTTTACTCCGGCGCAACCGGACTCCCCGGCCGCTTCAGTGAGGGATTTTTACTCCGGCGCTTACACGTGCGCCGCCGGCGCATTGAGGATCAGGTTGATCTCCACACCGCTCGGGTGATCGAGGATCGCGACCGGCTCCGGCCCGACCGGCCCGACGGTCTTGGTGAAGCCCAAGAGCTCGTAGAAACGCACCGAGCGCGCAAGGTCGTGCACGCGAATGCCGATAGGGGCCAGACCCTGGACCGCGACCGGCGGCTGGTTCGCCTGATGACGCGTCATTCTTCCTCCCAAGCTCTGAGTCGCTTATTCAAGTCAAGCAATGGACGCCAAACGCGTTTGGCGTGTGGCTTTGAGCGGCGGGCAGCGCGCCGGGTCGGCATATTCGACTTGGCAGTCGAGGCACAGGAAACATTCATCCGCATCGATCCGCCCCGAACGTTCGATGGCCTTGACCGGGCAGGCGCGTTCGCACAAGCGGCACGGCTTGCCGCATTCGGCCCGGCGCTTCAGCGGGTCGAGGGCATGGAAATGCCCGAGCGCGGCGAGCGTTCCGCCCAAGGGGCACAGAAACCGGCAATAGGCGCGCTCAACGAACAGGCTCGTCAAAACAAGCACGCCGGCATAGGCGGCGAAGGGCCAGGCGCGCATGAAGCCGGAGGTGATCGCGGTCTTGAACGGCTCGACCTCGGATGCGGCCGCGCCCCAGGCGGGCGAATACAGCGTTGCGCCCAAAACCGCGACGGCGCTGACGTATTTGCCCCAGGAGAGCCACCACGCCGCCCGTTCGCCGGGCGCCCACTGCGGCAGACGCAACACCTGGCCGAGCTGGGCTGTGAGTTCCTGTAGCGCGCCGAACGGACAGAGCCAGCCGCAAAACACGCCGCGTCCGAGCAGCGGCAGCGAGAGCAGCGCATAAGCCGCGATGACCACGATCAGCGGTTCCATCAAATAGAAACCGAGATCGAGATGACGCAGCGGCGCTTGCAGATAATTGGCAAGATGCAGGATCGACAGCTGCGCGCCCAGCCCCCAGCCGATGCCGACGAGCGTAAACAGCAGAAAGCCTTTGCGCGTGACCCGATGCCATAAGCGTCTCTGTGTCAGCCGCGCTTGGAAAACGAGGATCAGCGTCAGTGCGACCAACGCCGCGCCAAGCAAGGCCAGAGCGCCGCGGGCATCGATCCAGGCTTGCATCCATGCCGGCCGCCGCGGCACCGGCGGAAGAAGAATATGCTCGGCCGGCAGAACGTAATCGAGCGCGCGTTTCACCGTACCGGCCTCATCGAGCGCGATCTCGACAGTCCATGGCACCAAGGGATCGAAGCCGGCGTCCGCATCGAGTGTAAACCACCCGGCCGCTGTCAGCGCGCGGATGCCATCGCTGCCATTGGTGCCGATGCGCTCGAAATGCGCTTTGTCGAAGGTGAAACTCCGGCCGCCTTGCATCACGCGCAAACGCGGGAAGACATAATCGTCCTCGGCGCGTTGATAATCCTTGCCGAGAAAATCGAATGTCCCGCCGGTGGCGATAATTATCGCGGTTCCACCCGCCGGGACCAATTCCAGATTATTGTTATGCGCGCGCCGGCCGAGCAGATTGCGGCCGATGGTCGGCGGCGTGCCGAGCGCGGCATAAAGTTCGACAAAGTTCGTCTCCGCTGCGCCTTCCGGTGTGAAACGCGCGCCCGCAGCGGAGAAAAGGCGCGCTGCCGCGGCGTTGCTCAAGTTGATGCGGGCGACCGACTCTGCTGCCACCAGCTCGCTCCAACTGGCCGGACGGAAGACATCGAGATCGAGCGTCGGTTTTGTCACTACCGCACGCGGCAGTCTGAGGCCGAGGATGATCGTGGCCGCATCCACGATCGCCGCCCGCATCGAGTTGGAGCTGATCGATGCCCCGGCGACAAAATCCGGCGGCAGCGCGCCGGGATTGGCGCCGAACAGATGAAAGCTGCGATGCGCGTCGAGAAAGGTTTTGAGCTTCGGCTGGCGGATCGGATCGCCTTCGAGGATCGGCTCGGCGTGAAACACGACGCGCGCGCCGGTGATCGTGCCGGTCAAATCCACGCCGGCGATCACATCGAAGGGTACGCCCGAATAGCCCGAGGCTCTGACCACATCGAGAGTGGAGAAAATATATCCGGCCAGCTCCTCGCCGACGAAGACAGGCGCGGCCGGGGGCGTTCCCTCCGCCGGGCCGATGCGCGCGTCACCCGGCCAGACGGTGGCGCGGACCTCCGGCGTCAGACGCTCGGCGAGCGACAGTGGCGGTCGCTCGGCGGCCAGCGCCACGGCGGACAGCAGCACAGCAACGACGGTCAGGAGAACGCGCGGCATGCGCCACTCTCGCATGCGGCATCGCGGCGGCCAATGCCGGCTAGGTGAGCGTCAGCACCAAATTGCGCAGGCTGAGCAAAATCACCACCGCCGCGACCAGGAACATCATCGGCTTGTCGGGGATTTTTTTGGTCGCCATGGCGGCGAAGGGCGCTGCCAGCACGCCGCCGACAATCAGGCCGAGGATGATCGGCCACAACTCGAGTCCGATGGTGAACACAAAAGTTGCGGTCGTGGTGGCGGTGACCAGGAACTCGGTCAAATTGACCGTGCCGATCGCGTAGCGTGGCTTGGTCCCCGCCCCGATCAGCGACGAGGCGACCAGCGGCCCCCAGCCGCCGCCGCCGATGGCATCCAGGAACCCGCCGGCAAAGCCGAGAAGCGAGATATGGCGCGGCGGCTCGCGCTCGGCCGAGTTTTCGCTGAGCGCTTTCCACAGGATATAGCCACCCATGAGCAGCAAATAGGCGCTGATGAAGGGGCGGATCTGATTGCCGTCGATATTGGCGAGCGCATAGGCGCCCAGAGCGCCGCCGAGCATGCCGGGCAGGGCGAGGCGTCGCAGCAGGGCGAAATCGACATTGCCCAGCCGCCAATGCGAAATGCCGGAAGCAGCGGTGGTGAAGACCTCGGCGGCATGGACGCAGGCCGAAGCCGTCGCCGGCGACGCGCCCAGCGACATCAAAACTGTCGTGGCCGAGATGCCATAGGCCATGCCGATGGCGCCATCGACCATCTGCGCGGCAAAGCCAACGACGATGAACAGAAGGAACTGGCCCCAGTCCATATTCAGCCCCCGGTCAGCACGGCCAGAGTATCGGCGCGCGACTTCCAGACTAGCAAGCAAGATGGGACAGGACAACTGACCTAATTATCTTGGCCATGGCCGCCCCCGCCTTTGTCTGGCCGCGCATTAACGTTGTGAGCCCCCGGCCGACGCTATATTTATAAGAATATAGCGTAACGCGAGGGTGGCCATGCGCGCGCAGATCTCACGTCGCGGCGTGCTCGCCGCCGGGTTGCTGCTGGCCGGTGTCACGCTCGGCTCCCGGCCGGGACGGGCGCAGGCCCCATCGGTGCTGGTGTTCGCCGCCGCGAGCCTTGGCTCGGCACTCGACGAGGTAGCCGCGCTATGGGCGAAGAGCGGCGAAGGGCGCCCGCGCGCGTCCTATGCCGCCAGCTCGGCGCTGGCACGCCAGATCGAAGCCGGCGCGCCGGCCGATCTGTTCATTTCCGCTGACCGCGACTGGATGGATTACCTGGCCGAGCGCAAGCTGATCCTGCCCGCCACGCGCCACGACCTGCTCGGCAACCGGCTGGTGCTTGTGGCGCACCTCGACAATCCGCTGGCGTTGGACTTAAAGCCCGGGGTCGATCTCTCGCGCGCACTCGCCGGCGGCAAGCTGGCGATGGGATCGCCGTCGGCGGTCCCGGCCGGGCATTATGGCCGCGCCGCGCTGGAAGCGCTCGGCGTCTGGGCCAGTGTCTCCGGGCAAGTGGCGCAGGCGGAAAATGTGCGCGCGGCGCTGGCGCTGGTCGCGCGCGGCGAGGCCATGCTCGGCATCGTCTATGCGACCGATGCCCTGGCCGAAAAGGGCGTGCGCGTGGTGGCCGCGTTCGCACCCAGCCTGCATCCGCCGATCGTCTATCCGGCGGCGATTGTCGCCGGCCGCGATCGTCCGGAAACACGCGCGCTGCTGGCGTATCTTGGCGCGGCGGCGGCGCAGGCGATTTTCCGCCGCTGGGGCTTCACCGCCCCCGGCGCATGAGCCGCGCGCATGTTTGAGCTCACCGCGGATGAATGGGAGGCGCTGCGCCTCAGCCTGAAAGTTGCCTTCTGGGCGATGGCCGCCAGCCTGCCGCCGGGGATAGCGGTCGCGTTCCTGCTGGCGCGCGGGCGTTTCTGGGGAAAGCTTCTGCTCGATGGGCTGGTGCATCTGCCGCTGGTGCTGCCGCCGGTGGTGACCGGCTATCTGTTGCTCCTGGTGTTTGGGCGGCGCGCGCCCGTCGGCAGCTTCCTTGCCGACACCTTCGGACTCGTCTTCGCCTTCCGCTGGACGGGAGCCGTTTTGGCCGCGGCGGTGATGGGCTTCCCGCTGCTGGTGCGCGCGATCCGCCTGTCGATCGAGGCCATCGATACAAGGCTGGAGGAAGCCGCCGGCACGCTCGGCGCGCCGCCTTGGGCGGTGTTCGCGACCATCACCCTGCCGCTGATGCTGCCGGGGATCATCGCCGGCATGATCCTCGCCTTCGCCCGCAGCCTGGGCGAATTCGGCGCGACGATCACCTTTGTGTCGGCGATCCCGGGCGAGACCGAAACCCTTCCGACCGCAATCTATCTGTTGCTGCAAAATCCCGGCGGCGATCTGGGCGCGCTGCGGCTGACGCTGATCGCGATCGCCGTGTCCGTCGCCGCGCTGATCGGTTCTGAATTGCTCGCGCGGGCGCTCGCGCGCCGTTTGGGTGGCGCATGACGCTCGAGGTCGCGATCCGTCATCGCTTGGGGGATTTCACCCTGGATGCGGCCTTCACCAGCGCCGGGCGAGTGACGGCGCTGTTCGGCCGCTCGGGCGCCGGCAAGACCTCGCTGGTCAATATCATCGGCGGCTTGGTGCGGCCCGACGCAGGCCGCATTGTCGTGGACGGCGAAACCCTGGTCGATACTTCGCGCGGAATCTTCACGCCCAAGCATCGGCGGCGACTCGGCTATATTTTCCAGGACGCGCGGCTGTTTCCGCATCTGTCGGTGCGCGGGAATTTGCTTTACGGGCAATGGTTCAATGCGCGCGGCGACAAGGCGCCAAAGCTGGATGGCATTGTCGCGCTGCTCGGGCTCGAAGCGTTACTCGCGCGCCGGCCGAGCGCGCTCTCGGGCGGCGAGAAGCAGCGCGTCGCCATCGGCCGCGCGCTTTTGGCCAATCCGCGCTTGCTGCTGATGGACGAGCCGCTGGCCGCGCTCGACGACGCGCGCAAGGCCGAGATCCTGCCCTATCTCGAGCGGCTACGGGATGAGGCGCGCGTGCCGATTGTCTATGTCAGCCATTCGGTGGCGGAAGTCGCGCGGCTGGCCTCGATCATCGTCGCGCTGGAGCACGGCACAGTGTCCGCCATCGGTCCGGTCGGCGAGGTGATGGGGCGGCTCGATTTCCTCCCCGTCGCCGGCCCGGCGGAGGCCGGCGCGGTGCTCGATGCCGTGGTCGCCGGCCATGATGATGCGCTCGGCATCACGCGGCTGGAAACGGCGGCGGGATTACTTTCGGTCGCGCGGCTCGATCTGCCGGCGGGGGCCAGGCTCCGCGCCCGCATCCGCGCGCGCGATGTGATGATCGCCACGCAGGCTTTGACCGGAGTTTCCGCGCTGAATCTCCTGCCCGGCCGCATCGTCGAAGTGGCCGAACAAGGGCGCGGCGTGTTCGAACTCGCGGTCGAAGTGCGCGGTCAGCGGATCCTCGCTCTCGTCACGCGCAAATCGGTGCAGGATCTCGGCCTCGCCCCCGGCCGCGAGGTCACCGCCGTGATCAAAAGCGTCGCGCTGGATGGCATGGGCGCGGTGGCGGGGCGCTAAGCGAGCGCGGGGCTAATCCTCTTCCTCGTCGCCGCTGTCGGGCAGGGGGCCGGTGGGGACGGGGGCGACTTCGCGCTCCAGTCGCGCAAGATGCTTGGCGACGGCGTGTTTGGCGTCTTTCTCCATGGCGCGGAATTCGGCGATCACCTCGCGCCCGAAGGGGCTGAGCTGCGCGCCGCCGCCGCCCGGCCCGCCCAATTGGGTCGCGACCAGCGGCTTCGAAAACCCGTGGTTGAGGCTATCGACCAGCTGCCAGGCACGGCGATAGGACATGCCGAGCGCGCGTCCGGCGGCGGCGATCGAGCCGGTCTCGCCGATCATTTCAAGGAGCCGCACCTTGCCATGGCCGAGCATGCAATGCGGGCCCAGCTCGATGCGCAGCGTGAGCTTGCTCACGGCGCCTCGACCAGTTCGAAGTCATGCGTGATGGTCGCGGTCTTGGCGATCATGGCCAGGGCCGAGCAGTATTTCTCGATCGAAAGCTGGATCGCGCGTTCGACCTTCTCGCGGGCAAGGCCGCGCCCGGTGACGACAAAATGGATGTGGACGCGCGTGAACACCTTCGGCTCGGTCTCGGCACGTTCGGCCTCCAGCTCGGCGACGCAGCCGGTGATCGCTTCTCGTCCGCGCTCCAGGATATGCACCACGTCGAAAGCCGAGCAGGCGCCGGCGCCGCTCAGCACCAGCTCCATCGGGCTGGGGGCGAGGGTGCGCCCCTCGGCATCCTTGGTCGTGCCGACGGCGATGAGATGGCCGCTGCCGGTTTGGGCGGTGAAGCTGCGGTCCTCCGCCCATTGGATGCGCGTTTTCATAATCCCTCGATCGCGGCCGGGTTGGGCCTTGGCCCTAGCCCCTGATATTGACCCGGCGGGCGCCGAATCTAAAGCCCAACCCATCTAAGCCCCGAGGGAATCTAAACCCTTGCATTAGCGGCGTCGCGGGGGATTCTGGCGCGCTTCGCCTCCACAGGCAGCAGGGCATAAGGCATGAGCGCGGTCGATCTGGTGATCCATGGCGGGACGCTGGTCACGCCCGAGGCGGTATTCCGGGCGTCGATCGCCGTGCGCGAGGGGCGCATTGCCCTGATCGGGGCCGAAGACCTGATGCCCAAGGCGGCCGCGCGCCTCGACGCGCAAGGGCTGCATATTCTGCCCGGGCTGGTCGATGTGCATGTCCACCTGCGCGAACCCGGCATGACGGCCAAGGAAGACTGGGCGAGCGGCACGGCGGCGGCTGCGGCGGGCGGGGTCACGACCGTTCTCGACATGCCGAATACGGTGCCGCCGACCGCCAGCGTCGCGGCGCTGCAGCAAAAACTGTCGCTGGCCGCGGCTAAGGCGCATGTCGATTTCGGCGCCTATGCGCTATTGGCCGAGGACAGCCTCGCCCAGCTCGAAGCGCTCAAGGATGCGGGCGCGATCGGCTTCAAGCTGTATATGGGCTCCTCCACCGGCGACTTGCCGATCCCGTCTGACGGCGCGATCCTGGAAGGCTTCGAAACCATCGCCCGGCTGGGCCTCCGCTGCGCCGTGCATGCCGAAAACGGCGGGGTGATCGCCCGGCGCGAGGCGCGCCTCAAGGCCGCGGGTCGGGCCGATGCGCTGGCGCATCTCGCTTCGCGACCGGAAGTGGCCGAGGAAGAGGCGCTCGCGCGCGCGCTCGCCTTCGCCCGCGTCACCGGCGCGCGGCTACATATCGCGCATGTCAGCGCCGAGCGCTCGCTGCCGCTGATCCGCGCGGCCAAGGCGGATGGCGTCGATGTCACCGCCGAGACCTGCCCGCAATATTTGCTGCTCACCGCCGAGGCGATGCGCGCGTCCGGCGGCCAGCGGCTGCGCGTCAACCCGCCGCTCCGGGCGCCGCGCAATCAGGATCCGCTTTGGCGCGCATTGACGGAGGGGACGGTCGACCTGATCGCCACCGACCACGCGCCGCATCTGCCTGTCGAAAAATCGGCGGCGCGGGTGTGGGATTGCGCCTGCGGTCTGCCCGGCCTCGAAACGCTTCTGCCGCTGCTGTTGACTGAAGTCGCCGAAGGGCGGCTGGCGCTCACCGATCTGCCGCGGCTCACGGCGCAAAACCCTTCGCGCGCCTTCGGACTGTATCCGCAAAAGGGCGCGCTTTCGATCGGCTCTGACGCCGATTTCGCGCTCGTCGATCTCAACCGCTCCGGCCAGATCACCGCGTCCGGGCTGAAGACGCGCGCCGGCTGGACGCCGTTCGAAGGGCGCGCGGTCATGGGTGCGGTGGCGATGACGCTCGTGCGCGGGCGCGTGGTGATGCGCGACGGCGAAATCATCGGCCCCAAGGGCTGGGGCCAGGCGCTCAGGCCGGCGATGCCGAACCCGGCGCCGCGCAATCCACAACTGGCGCTGCCGGCGATCCTATCGCTCGACAATATTCCATTCTGAGAGCTTTGGAGGTGGCATGGCCGCGCGGCGCAAAATCGTCATTCTCGGCGCGGCCGGTCGCGATTTTCACAATTTCAATGTGCTCTACCGCGACGATCCGAGCGTCGAAGTCGTGGCCTTCACGGCGGGGCAGATTCCGGGCATCGCCTGGCGGCGCTATCCGCCCTCGCTCTCCGGGCCGCTGTATCCCGGCGGCATCCCGATCATGGAGGAAGACCAGCTCGAATACCTGGTCAAGGCGCATCGGGTCGAAGCCGCGCTATTCGCCTACAGCGATGTGAGCCATCTCGAGGTGATGCATCTCGCCTCGCGCGCGCTGGCGACCGGCGCTGATTTCCTGCTCGCCGGACCGGAGCGGACGATGCTGGCTTCGTCCAAGCCGGTGATCGCGGTTTCCGCCGTGCGCACCGGCTGCGGCAAGTCGCAGGTTACGCGCTACCTCGCCCAGCTGCTGAAAGCGCGCGGGCGCAAGGTGGCGGTGATGCGCCATCCGATGCCTTACGGCGATCTCGACAAAGAGGCCGTGCAGCGCTTCGCGACGCGCGAAGATCTGATGCTCGCGGATTGCACCATCGAGGAACGCGAGGAATACGAGCCGCATCTGGCCGATGGCAGCGTGGTGTTCGCCGGCATCGATACGGCGCGGGTTCTAGCGGCGGCACAGGCCGAAGCCGAAGTGATCCTGTGGGACGGCGGCCATAACGATTTCCCGTTCATCAAGCCGACGCTGCATATCGTGCTGGTCGATGCGCTGCGCCCCGATCAGACCAACACGCATCACCCGGGCGAAGCGGTGCTACGCATGGCCAAGGTCATCGTCGTCGCCAAGGCCGATGCGACCACGCCCGAGCAGGCCGAGGCGGCCGCCTTCGCCGCGCACCGGCTGAACAACAAGGCGGCGATTGTGAACGGATACTCGCCCGTCGTGCTGGACGATCCGGCGGCGGTCGAGGGCAAGCGCGTGCTGGTGGTCGAGGACGGGCCGACGCTGACGCATGGCGGCATGGCCTATGGCGCCGGGGCGGTCGCCGTGCGCCGGCTCAAGGGCACGGTGCTGATCGACCCGCGCGAGTCCGCGCCCTACAACATCCAGGCGATCTTCGAGAAATACCCGCATATCGGGCCGGTTCTGCCGGCGCTCGGCTATAGCGCCCTGCAACGCTCGGATTTGCGCACGACGATCGAGGACTCGCGCGCCGAGGTGGTCGTCTCGGCCACGCCGATGGATTTGGCCGCGCTGCTCGCCTTGCGCAAGCCGGTGGTGCGGGCGCGTTATCAATTCGCGGAAAGCGGCGCGGAGCCGTCTCTCGCCGCGATCCTCGACGAATTCGCGCGCCGCAACGGGTTGTAAGGCTAGACGGCTTCCTTGCCGCGCTCGCCGGTGCGGATGCGGATGGCGTCCTCAACGGTCGAGATAAAGATCTTGCCGTCGCCGATGCGGCCGGTGCGGGCGGCGTTCTGGATCGCTTCGACCGCCGTCTCGAGCATGGCGTCGTCGAGGATCACTTCGATTTTCACCTTGGGCAGAAAATCGACCACATATTCCGCGCCGCGATAAAGCTCGGTGTGGCCCTTCTGCCGGCCAAAGCCTTTAGCCTCGATCACCGTCAGCCCCTGCAGGCCGATCGCATTGAGCGCCTCTTTGACCTCGTCGAGCTTGAACGGCTTGATGATGGCTTCAATTTTCTTCATCGGCTGACACTTCCTGGCCTGGGTTTAGCTGCGCGCGCCCACGGCGCGGTCTCGTCCCAAGGCAATACGCAGGAATTGTGCCACTGTAAAACAAACGAAAGCGCGGCAGGAACCAGCGTGGCAGCGCCGGCATCCATACCGCGTTTCGCCTAAAGTATGGGCAGAGTGAATAGAGAATAGGCAGAAATTGGCTGCGCTTAGCGCATTAGATGCCGGTCAGACCGCCCACCACCCGCAGGCTCAGGAAATACATTTCCTGCGCGGCGTTCGCGATATCGTCGGCCGCGGCCAGGGCGATAAAGGCCAGCGAGGCGGTCATCAGCGTCGCCGCGACATAGGTCACGCGCTGCCACAGGCGCTTGGCTGCATTGGGGGCCGAACCGGTCTCGGCAGCCCGCAGCGAGCTGCCGCCTTCCGGGACCATCACCGGGATAGGACCTAGATATCTGACCATGCCTGGTCTCCTTCCGATCAAGGGCGGCCAGCCCGCCGCCCACTTCCCTCGTACGAACCAATAACGGTTACAGGCTAGCAGTTATTCCGCCAAAGCGCATGCATGATCGCGTGGATCTAGCGGCGTTTATTTGGCAGATTTACGAGATATTGTAATGGTCTAGGAGATCCGCGGCGACCGCGCGGCTTGCTGGCCGTCACAACCGCGGCGCACATACCGGGGCATGCCGATCGTAATATTTCTGATGGTAGTCTTCCGCGCGGTAGAAAGTCGGCGCTGCGGTAATTTCCGTTACGATGCTACGCTTGAGGCCCGCTTGCGCCTGCGCGCGCGACGCCAGCGCTGCGCTTTCCTGCTCGGCCGAGTGCGTGAAAATGGCCGAGCGGTACTGTGTGCCGATATCCGGGCCCTGGCGGTTGAGCGTGGTCGGATCGTGCAGCCCCCAGAAAACCTCCAGCAGGGCCTCGTAGCTGACCTGCCGCGGATCGAACTCGACCTCGACCGCCTCGGCATGACCTGTACGGCCGCTGCAGACCTGCTCGTAGCTCGGTTGGGCGCTCGTTCCGCCGCAATAGCCGACTTGGGTGGAGATCACGCCCGGGGTCTTGCGGAAGATATCCTCGACGCCCCAGAAGCAGCCGGCGGCAAACGTCGCTCGCTCCATCACGGTCCTCGATCTTGTCGTGGCTTCGGCTTGAAATGTAGTCTTTCGGCGCTCGCGTGCCAGACATGTTATCAATCAGCCGTGGCGTGGCTGACGCATACAGGCTTAATGGTGGTCCATTGACCGGATGCGCGCAAGAGTGACAGGATCGCGCGGGGACCGATGCGCTACCGGGGGAGAGTGCGATGGTGCAATTGTTACGCCTTGCGGCGGTGCTCGTGTTGATGATCGGCGGGGTGGCGGCGATCGAGTTGCTCCCGCCGCGCGTCGGGGCCGAATCGACTTTGACCAGCGCCGTCGACTGCGTCTTGCGCGATCACGGCCTGGTCCGGGCTCAGGCTCAGGCGCCCGCTCCGGTCGCGGTCCCGGTTCCCGGTGTTGGCGCGCCGGCGACTCCCGGCGCGGCGCCGGCCGCCGCCCGCCCCGCTGCTCCGGCGGCGTCGGCCGTGCCGAGCGCCGCGGAGTGCCAGCTTTTCCTGCCGAGTTTCTACGCCGGGTCGACGGCGCTGATCGGCTCCTTGCTGCTCGGCGCGCTGGGGTCGTTGCTCTATAACACCCGCCGTTTCCGCGAGATCATGGAGCAATTCGCCGCCGGGGCGTCCGGGCGCTAGAGCGCTATCCGTCGGCGCAAGATGGATCGCGCTCAAAGCGTGTCTCACCAGAAATGCAGCTCCCAATAAATCGAGCCGAGCGGCGGCTGCCAGGCGATCGGCGGCAGGCGGTGGCGCGGATAGGGCTGGGCATAATGCGGCGGCGGCGCATAGCGCCGCGTGTCGCGCAGCCAGCCGCACGCGTGGTGGCCGCACACCCAGACCCAGCCGGGCGCGTTCCGGTAATAACCGTCAGCGGGCGGGTGATGCGGTTGCCAGGCTTGCGGCGGCGGGCCGGGCGTCCAGTGCCGGTCGCGATCGAAATCGGCCAAGGCGGGCGCAGTGACACCGAGGGCGATGGTCAGCGCAAGCGCCGCGCCGGCGGGATATGTGCGGGTCGAGGACATGGTCGGGCCTCTTGTTCGGGGTGACTAGCCGATGATCTGCCAGCTGCCGTCGGGCTGGCGGCAGGCTTGGCCATAGCCGCGCTCGGCGCGGCCGCCGACGGTGATCGTCTGCTCGTATTCGCGGCAATAGGGCGCTTGCGGCGTGGCATAGACGCGGCCCGGGCGGACCTCGCCGCGGTGGCCGGTTTCCGGATTGTTCCAGACGATGGAGTCGCCCGGCCGGCCGTAGTCGAGCGCCTGCTCGGTTGCCTGCGTGGCGTAATAGCGGTCGCGCCGGTCGAGGTTGCGGCCGATCGAGGCGCCGATGAAGGCGCCGGCCAGCGTGCCGGCGGCGGTGGTCGCGAGCCGGCCCGAGCCGCGGCCGAACTGCGCGCCCAAAAGCCCGCCGGCGGCGGCGCCGATCAAGGTCCCGCCGACCTGGCGGCCGTTGTGCATGTCATAGCCGGATTGATCCGCGGCGCAGGCGCTGAGCGAAAGCGCGGCGATGCCGATAATTGCGGTGCGTGTGGCCTTCATGGGTTCCTCCCCTTCTGCCAGTTTCGGCGACGGATCCGATCGATCCGCTGTCCGATGCTGAGGGAGAGGCTAGCGAGCGGCGCTTGTATCACCCCTGAACGGGCGGTTCATCCGCCGTTCATTGTGCGGATGCGGCCGGCAAGGTCACGCGGACGGAAAGCCCGCCCAACTCGGCGTCGCCGAGCGCGATCGTCCCGCCATAGAGCGCGCAAATATCGCGCACGATCGCGAGGCCGAGTCCCGTGCCGGGCACGCTTTCATCCAGCCGCGTGCCGCGCTCGATCGCGCGCGCCCGTTCGCCTTCGGCGATGCCGGGGCCGTCGTCCTCGACCGTGAGCGTCAGCATCTCGCCTGCTTGCACAGAGGCGCGAACAGCGACGCGTGCCCGCGCCCATTTGCAGGCGTTTTCGAGCAAGTTGCCGGCCATTTCCTCCAGATCCTCGCGCTCGCCGCGAAAGGCGAGTTCCGCCGGGCAATCGATCGACAAGGATACATTGCGGGCCGCATGGATGCGCGTCAGGGCGCGGACCAGGTCTTGCAGCACCGGCTCGACGCGGCAACGCGCGCCGAGCACCTGGCCGCTGCCGAGCGCGCGCGCCCTTGCCAAATGGTGATCGACCTGGGTGCGCATCGCCGCCACTTGCCGCGCGACCGTTGCGGCGAGCGGACCGGAAGCGGTCGCCGCCTCATTCGCAATCACCGACAGCGGCGTCTTGAGCGCGTGGGCAAGATTGCCCACATGCGTGCGCGCGCGCTCGACCACCTGCGCGTTATGCGCGAGCAGCGCGTTGAGTTCATGCGTCAGCGGCGCAAGCTCGCGCGGGACCGGGCCGGTCAGCCGATCCGCGCGCCCGGCGCGAATCTCCGCCAAGGCTTCGCCGATGCGGCGCAGCGGCGAAAGCCCGTAGCGCACCTGGATCACCATGGCGGCGATCAGCCCAAGCCCGAGCAGCCCAAGCGCGCCGGCCAGCGTGCCATTGAAGCCACGCACCTCGTCCTCGATCTCGGCGTGATCGGCGGCAACCGCGAAGACGAAGGGCGCTTCGGCATCGGCGAGCGAAATGCGGCGCGCGATCATGCGTAAGTGTTGCTCGTTCGGGCCGGTCGCCAGCAGCCGGGCTTCGTTTGCGGTCGTGATCGGCGGCAGCGTGAGTTCTTCGTCAAACAGCGAGCGCGAGCGCAACAGCGGGCCGCTGGCATCGGCGATCTGCCAATACCAGCCGGAAAACACCTGGTTGAAGCGCGCTTCGCCGAGCGGCCGGATGGCCGTAACTTTGCCTTGGGCGTCGATCGCGACCGTCGCGACCAGCGTTTCGACCAGGGTCGCGAGTTGGGCATCGAGCCGGCTTTCGACCGCGTCGCGGAACAGGGCCGAGAGCGCGAACCCGCCGATGGCCAGCGCAACCGCGCTCCAAAGCGTGGCGCTGATCAGCAGCCGGAGCGCGAGCGAGCCGCCGCCCCAAGCAGCTTTAAGCATGCGGCGTCGGCTCGGTCGCGCCGGATCGGGGGGGCGGTGAAAAGCGATAGCCGAGCCCGCGCACGGTCTCGATCATGTCCTGGCCAAGTTTCTTGCGCAGCCGGCCGACGAAAACCTCGATCGTATTCGAATCGCGATCGAAGTCCTGATCGTACAAATGTTCGGTCAGCTCGGTGCGCGACACGACCTTGCCTTGATGATGCATCAAATAGGCGAGCAGCCGGTATTCGAGCGCCGTAAGCTTAAGCGGCGCACCGTCGATCGTGGCGCGCGCCCCGCGCACGTCGAGGCTGAGCGGCCCGCAGGTCAGCTCGTTCGAGGCGTTGCCGGCGGCGCGGCGCAGCAAAGCGCGCACGCGCGCCAGCAATTCCTCGATCACGAACGGCTTGGTCAGATAGTCGTCGGCGCCGGCATCGAAGCCGGCCACCTTCTCGCTCCAACGATCGCGCGCGGTCAGGATCAGAACCGGCGTCATGCGCCCGGCTTTGCGCCACCGCGACAAGACGGTGATCCCATCCAAAACCGGCAGGCCGATATCGAGGATGATCGCGTCATAGGGCTCGCTATCGCCCAAGAAATGCCCATCCTCGCCGTCATGCGCGACATCGACGGCATAGCCGGCGGTCTTGAGCGCCTCGGCCACTTGGCGGGCGAGATCCTTGTTATCCTCGACGACCAGGAGGCGCATCAGCGCCCGCCGCGCTCGCCCAGGACTTCGCCCGAGCGCGCATCGATGGTGAAGACGCGTTCGCGCCCGTCGCGTTCCAGCGTGCGGACGATATAGATGCTGCGCCCGCCTTGCCCGGCCGAAAGATTGGCGTCCAAAATTCGGCCGGTAATCCGCCCGCGCAAGCCTTGCAGGACCGCATTCAGGGGCTGCACGTCGTCCACCTGTGGGCCGCCTTGTGGCCCGGCGCCACGCGCGCCCGGACGTTGCTGGGCCGCCACCGGCAGGACGGTCAGCAGCACGCTTGCGATGATGGCGAGTAGCGACTTGCGCATGGGCGCATTCCTAGGCCGGCCAGGGTGAACCGCTCCTGAACGCGCTGTGGGCCTAATCCACGGGCTTGGCTTTGGCAAGGTCGCGCCGCGCGCGCCGGCGCCGGCACGGGATTCCTTAGGCGGCGCGCGCCTCGTAACGCTGTTTGGCCACCCGCAGCCCACTGATCAGCGTGGCGCCGACCGCCCCGCCGTCACCATGGACGCGCTGTTGGACAACGGCATTGATGGCGTCGATATGCGCCTTGAGCAGTTCGAACCGATGCGGATGACCGCCCGTCATGACATTCAGGTACTCGGTCAATAGCTGGGCGAAATGCGTCACCAACGGGTAGCCGAAGGCATTGCCTTGTTCGCTTAAACCGCGGGCCGTGTCGCCCATGCGCGCCAGGGCGCGCTCCGGGCGGCCGGGATCTTTGGCGCAAGCGTCGAAACTCGCATACAGCTCATTGATCCCGTGTTTGACCAGCTCGGCATGATTCTCGCTCGCCTGTTCGATCGCCTGCTTAGCTTTGGCGATGAGATCGGCATGAACAGTCGGAGGCGTGGTCGGATCGCCGTTCAACACTTTCGCGCGAATGCGATTCGGTAAATAAAACCTCCAGACGGCATGACCGAGCTCGGTGAGCGCTGGCGGCTGGCGTTCGCCGTGCACGATGCGGATGTTGCTGTCGGTCATCTGACGGCGGTCGCGATCGATGCCGGTGACATGGCGCCGCCGGTCCGGGCCGAAATAGCTGGCGCAGTACACAAAGGCCCGCGGGTGCTCGATCAGCTCGATCATGTGCTCGACCAGCGCCGGTCCGGAAATAGGCTTGGCGAGAAACTCGTTGACGCCGGTATCGCGCGCCGAGGCGACGTCCTGCGACCTGGCCGCGCCGCTGAGCATGATCATCGGCGTGAATCGATTGGATGATTCGCGATGGTGCCGCAGCCAGTGCAGCAGCGTGATGCCGTCGATTTCATCCAGGCTGCGTTCGGCGATCACGATGTCGAAAGCGAGCGGCCCTGCTTTCGGAGAAATCGCACTGCCCAGACGGAGGCGACGCACGGCCTCTTGCCCGTTCCGCACCAGCGTGACATGGCCGACGCCCAGGCTGTGCATCACCGATTGCAGCAGCCCGCGCATATAGGCGTTGCTTTCGGCGACCAGAACCGACAACCGCTCGAAATTGTATTCGGCCATTGCGCCTGCCGTTGCCGAAAATGCCAATGCTTGCGGCCTGAATTGTGCCGTGCGCCGGTTAATAAGTTGCCTTGCGACGGACGGGAGAGTGGCGGCTGGGTCGGGGGACCCAGCCGCCATAAGCGGAGCCATTTGGAGGTGGCCTTGCGGCCTCATGGCCATCCTGGGCCAGGCCGAAAGGCAACTGGGGCGCGGGGGCAAGGCCATGTTCCTTGGCGAAGTCTTGGGACTGACTTGTCCCGTCGCTCGCCACCCGCGTCCCGGTTCTCGATCCCGGCTACATGCCGAAACCGATGATTAACCCTAAGCCGGAAGCGGAGATTGCGAAGTGACTGTCGTCACAAGTGAAAAGTGACGCGCGTCACAGGGGCGGGGTGCAGGAAAATCCCGCGTCCTACATGTCCTTGAATTGCTCGACCATGTCGGCCGGGCGCGCAACATCGCTGACCAGGAGCGCATTATTATCGCGCTTGAGGATCTTCACGCGCGTGAGCGCGCCGAACACGCGCGCCACTGTCTCGCGCGTTGTGCTGACGCGGCTGGCGATATCGCCATGCACCGGAATGGGCCGGATCACCGCTGTGTTGTCGCCGCGCTCATTCGGCCGCGCGAGCCGGAGGATTTCGGCATAGACGCGGTTGTGCGCGCCAAGCGTGGACAAATCCATGATCCGCTCGGTCGAGGCGCGGATAATGCGCGTCAGATCGCGCATCACGCGTACGGCGAAGCCGCTCTCCTGCGCCAGCAACTCGGCGAAAACGCTCGCTGGCATGGCGGCCACGAGGGTCGGTTGCAAGGCGACAACGGCGGCGGAGCGGGGCGCGCCATCGATTGCCGCCAGCTCGCCGAAATGTCCGCCGGCCGGCAACTCGTCGAAGGTCACCTCGCGCCCGGCCAGCGAGTAATTGACCACGCGCACGCTGCCTTCGACGACGAAATAGATGTCGCGGCTGTCGCTGTGCCGATCGATGATTTGCTCGCCGGTCGGGTAGCGCTGCCAGCGGCAGCGGCGCTCGAGCGCGCGCCGGCTCGGCTCGCTCAGCTCGGCCAGGAGCGTGCTCCCGGCAAGCGATGCGGAGGAGGCGGGGGTTCTTTGCGTCACGGGCGCCATCCTATAGCCACGCGCCGCAAGACGAAAATACCCCCTGACCGGCCTTCGGGAGCGATCGGTGCCGGTCGTGCCCGAAAAACGCGCAGGCAGCGGGGCTGCTTGCTACTCAGCCGCCTCGCGTGGGGCAAGCCGGGAGACTTTGCTCGCTGGACCAGCGCGCAGCCCGACCCGCCGTTCGCGCAATCCGACGGCAATCGACATCATCGGCGGAATGATCGCCAGGGTGAGCACGGCGGAGAGCGACAACCCGCCAATCACCACCACGCCGAGGCCGCGATACAGTTCTGTCCCGGCGCCGGAGCTGACCACGAGCGGCACCATGCCGAAGATCGACGTCATGGTGGACATGAAGATCGGCCGGACACGATTTTCGGTCGCCTGACGGATCGCTGCCTCGACCGCTACGCCCTCCTCGCGCACCAAATGCAAGGTTTGGTGCACGAGCAATATGGCGTTGTTGCACACGGTGCCGATTAGAATGACGAAACCGAGCAGCGTGAGCATGTCGAGCGCCTGCGGCGTCTTGGAGAAAATGTTGAGCATTTGCAGCCCGGCGACGCCGCCGGCGGTCGCGAGCGGCACCGAGAGCATGATGATGAACGGATAGAGGAAGCTTTCGTACAAAACCGCCATCACCAGATAGGTGATCAGCGCGGCGATGATCAGATTGGCGACCATCGCGTTCCAGGTCTGGGTCAGGCGGTCGGCGGTGCCCGACATGGCGAAGGTGACCCCGGGCGGCACCCCATCGGCCTTGAGCGCGTCGATGACGTCGCGCTGGATGACGTCCATCGCCGTCTGCAACGGCATCGTTTCGGCCGGGGAAACACGGATCGAGATCGCGCGCGAGCCTTCCAGGCGGCGAATCTCGGTCGGGCCAGCAGTGACTATGACATCGGCCAAGCTGGAGACCGGCAGGATCTCCCCCTTGCGCGTGACCACGGGCAGGCCGGCGATATCCTGCGTTTTGGTTGTCTCACTGTGCGGGCCGCGCAAAATCAGCTCCATGCGCTTGCCGTCGACCGAGATTTCCGCGACGCGCGCGCCATCGTTGAACACGTCGATCGCCAGGCCAAGGTCGCGCGCAGTGAGCCCGTTATCAGCCAGCCGTACCCGGTCCGGCAGCACGCGCAGCTCCGGCGAGCTGAACGTCAGCCCGGGAAACGCGCGCACTTGGTGGCCCTCCGACGGCGGGAGAACCTGCTGCACGCGTTGTTGCACGATCGCGCCCATGGCGAAGATCGTTTCGATATCCGGGCCGGATACGTCGATCGATATCGCGCGCCCGCCGCCGACGCCGCGGCCGAACAGCGACGGCAGGAAAGCGGACGAAGTCGCGCCCGGCTCGACGACGACTTGATTGGACAGGAGCTTGATCATGCCGGGAAGCTGCTCTCTGGTTTGGGCGACCCCCGACCATGAGGCGAAGCCGTCGCGCGCGACCATGACGAAGCGCGTCAGGCGCACGTTTTCTGGCTGGGTCGGATCGGCCGTGGCGGGGTCGGGGATCGGCGCCTTGTCGTCGACCCAGTATTTCTTCATCTTGTCCTCGATGCCTTGGGCGAGGACCGCGACGGTTTCCAAATTATAGCCGGACGGCAGCGACAGGAACCCGGTCACGTAATTGCGCGTCCCGGTCGGCAAATAGTCGAGCTTGGGCAGGGCGCTCCAGGTGTAAAAACCGGTGCCGCCGACGATTACGGCAACCGAAGCCAAGGCCACGGTTTTGCGGCGCGAGACCAGCCAGGAATAGCCCTGCCAGAAGCTGACGAAATAGCGTGCGAAATCGTCGACGATCGGAATGCGGAATTTATGCGCCGCCGCCGCGTCGTCGTCGAGCACGCGGTTGGCCAGCGCCGGCAGCATGGTGATCGCCACCAAGAGCGACAGCAGCGTCGAAACCGTGATCGCCACCGCGATGTCGCGGAACAACTGGCCGACTTCCAGATCCATCAGCAGGATGGGCACGAAGACGCAGACATGGGTCAGCGCCGCGGTCAGGATCGCGCCCCAGACTTGCACCGTGCCGCGATAGGTCGCCTCGACGCGCGACATGCCCTGCTCGCGCAGGCGATAGATGTTTTCGAGCACGACGATCGCGCTATCGACGACGACGCCGACCGAGAAGGCGATCCCGGCCAGGCTCAATACGTTAAGCGAGCGGCCGAAAGCCGCGAGCGCGACGAAGGTGCCGATGATCGACACCGGAATCGCGGCCGCGATGACAATGGTTGCTCGGAACGAGCGCAGGAAGAGCAGCAAAATGATCGCGGCCAGCGCGCCGCCTTCCCAGATGGTGCGGATGACGAGGTCGATCGCCTGCTCGATATAGACGGTCTCGTCATAGAACGCGCGCATGTCCAGCTTCGCGTCTTTCAAGGGGCCGGTGCGCAGTTCCTCGACTGCGGCATTCACGCCGCGCATCACCTGCAGCACATTGGCGCCCTGCTCGCGCAGCACGTCGAGCCGCATCGCCGATTCGCCCATGGCGCGGATCACTGTGCGCATGTCGCGGAAGCGCACGCCGATGTCGGCGACGTCGCCGATGGTGACGCGGCCGCGCCCCTGGTCCGAGCGCAGCACGATCGCGCGCACATCTTCGGGGGACGAAATAGCGCCCTGGGTGCGGATGCCGTAGCGGCGCTTGCCTTCGGACAAATTGCCGCCGGCGACGCTGGCGTTCTCGGTGCGGATCTTGCTCATCACGTCGTCGACGGTGATGCCGTAGCTGGACAGCCGCACCGGATCGACGATCACTTCCAGCTCGCGCGCCGTATCGCCGAAGATGTCGATGCCGGAAACGCCGGGCACGCGCTCGATCCGATCGCCCACGACCTCGGTCAGGAACTCGCCGAAATTCAGCATCGGCACCGTATTCCCGGGCAAGCGGGTGATGATAAAGGACGCGATCGGCTCGTCCTCGTTGCTGAAGGTGATGAGCCGCGGCCGCTCGGCATCGGCCGGGTAACCGGTGACGCGGTCGAGCTGGCTGGAAATCAGCGCCATCGCCCGATCGATATTCATGCCTGGCGAAAATTCGAGCGAGATCGAGCCGTTGCCGTAGCGCGCGGTCGCATTCATCGTCTGCAAGCCTTCGACGGTGCGCAGCACATCCTCCTGACGAATCAGGATTTCGCGCTCGACCTCTTGCGGCGCGGCGCCGGGAAAATTGGTGCGCACTGTAACCACCGGCCGGCGCACGTCGGGCGCCATCTGAATCGGGATGCGCGTCAGCGCGACCCAGCCGAAGATCACCACCATCAGCACCACGGACAAAACCGCGACCGGGCGGTGGATCGAGAGGGCGATCAGATTCATGCCGTCAGTCCTCTTGCGCTCAAACCGGCGCTTGGTGGGCTACCATGTGGAGTCGCTGGCTTATCCCTGGGCCGCGACGCGCACCGTCTGGCCCGGGCGGAGCTGCTCATTGCCGCGAACGATCACCAGCTCCTCAGCATTGAGGCCGCTCTTGACCACCAGTCGATCGCGCACGGCCGCGCCCAGCACCACTTGGCGTTCCTCCGCCTTGCCGTCCTTAAGCACATAGACGACCGTGCTGCCCGCGCGCAGCAGTACGGCGTCCTTTTGGATGGTGAGCACTTTCTCCGCCGCGCCCGCCGGGATCAACACCTTGACGCTCTGGTTGGCCGCGAGCGCCTTGGTCGTCTTGCCGAAGGAGGGCGTGAAGCGCACGGTGCGCGTACGCGTGGTCGGATTTTCCTGCGGAACGATCGCCCGCACCTTGGCGGTGTGCGCGGTCTTATCGTCGAGCTCGACATCGATCGTGTCGCCGGGGGCCAGCCCGGTGAGCCGATCGGTCGGCACTTCGGCCTCGATCTCGATTTCGCGGTCGTTGAGCAAGGCGACCACCGCCGCACCGGTCTGCACATAGGCGCCGATCTCGGTGTTGCGCGCGGTGACGATCCCGTCATAGGGCGCCTTGACGACCGTGTTGATCAGATCCTGCTCCGCCTGGACCACCTGCACTTCGGCCTGGCGCACCTGCGCGCGCATTTCCAGCAGCCGGCTTTCGGCGATGGAAACGTCGGCGGCCATGTCGTCGTATTTGGCCTTGTTGAAGGCGGTCGATTGGCGCAGCGCGTCTATGCGCTGCAACTCGCCTTTGACTTTAGCCAAGGTGGCGTTGCCGGTGGAGAACTGCGCCTTGCGCTGCTCGGCCAGCCCGGCGGCGTCGTCGCGCGCGGCCTTCAGCTTGTCCGCGTTGATCACGGCAATGACATCGCCGGCCGCGACCCGATCGCCGACATCGACCTTGAGATCGGCGACGGCTCCGGCCACACGCGCGGCGACCGAGCCCGCGCGGCGCGCGACCAGGCGCCCAAGCACCGGCACTGTCTGGCGAAAGATCTCGAGCTTGACCGGATCGGCCGCGACCAGCGGCCCGCCGCCGGCGCCGCCAGGGCCGCCGCCGCCAGGGCGGCCTTGCGCCCAAGCGCCGCCGCCCGCCAAAAACGCGGCCAGTATGGCGACTGCGGCCGGCATTCTGCCGGCGAAAGTGGTCAAGCGCATTCTGGCCTCGCCCCCAAGTTCCGATTACCCTCGAAATCCTACCCTGCGGGCGCGGGCTTGTCATGTACCCGCCCCTTGGTCGCCAACAGTTACCGCGTCCACGCCTTCTGCTCAGAGTTTCCGTCGATTCCCAGTGTGGGATGCGGCCGATCCAGCGGTAAAATATACACAAGAGGCTTAAATCACCTTCAATTGATGAAGCCGTGAGCACGCTCCTCATTCGCCACAAGGATTACCTGGGCCCCGAGCCCGGGCCATCCGGACGCGCCCGGGTTCGCTGCTCGGGTAACGCCAAGCGGCGACGGTTGAGCCTTGCGGGCGGGGCATCTAGACTCCCTGCCTTCCGCGCCGGAGATCCGATGGCCAAGCCAGTCGAAATCGCCAAGATGAGCTTCGAAGACGCGCTCGCCGAGCTGGAAACCATCGTTCGCTCGCTTGAGAGCGGCGAGGCCAAGCTCGATTCCGCGATCGAGGCCTATGAACGCGGCGTCGCGCTGCGCCGCCATTGCGAGACCAAGCTGCGCGAGGCGCAGGCTAAGGTCGAACGCATCCAGCTGACACCCGAAGGCGGGGTGGAGGCCAAGCCCGAGGATCTCGGCTGACCGGCGCGGCCGTCTTGCTGGAGAACTTTGCCACGGCGCTCAGACGCGTCGCGGCCGAGGTCGAGCCGGTTTTGGCCGGCGTGCTGGAGGCGTCGTCGCCGGCCGAGCCGGAACTGGCGGCGGCGATGCGCTATGCGACGCTCGACGGCGGCAAGCGCCTGCGCGTGTTTCTGGCCGTGGCCGGCGCCGAGTTGTGCGGGGCTCCGCGCGATCGGGCTTTGCGTGCAGGCGCAGCGGTCGAATTGGTGCATTGCTACTCGCTGGTGCATGACGACCTGCCGGCGATGGACGACGACGATCTGCGCCGCGGTCGGGCGACCGTGCATAAGAAGTTCAACGAGGCGACCGCGATCCTGGCTGGCGATGCGCTGCTGACCCTCGCCTTCGAGGTGCTGGCCGATGCGCGGACGCATCCCAAAGGCGATGTTCGCGCCGAGCTGGTGGCGTTGCTCGCACGTGCGTCCGGCGCCGCCGGCATGGTCGGCGGGCAGGCGCTCGATCTCGCGGCCGAGGGCAAACCGCCGCACCCGCTCGACGCCGTATTGCGTTTGCAGCGCTGCAAGACCGGCGCGCTGCTCACCTGTGCCGCGGAAGTCGGCGCGGTCCTCGCCGCTGCGCCGGAAGAAGCGCGCTCGGCGCTTCGGGCCTTTGGCGCGGATCTCGGCGCGGCGTTCCAGATCGCGGATGATCTGCTCGATGCCGTCGGCGACGCGGTGACGGTCGGCAAAGCCGTCGGCAAGGACGCCGGCGCGGGCAAGGCGACCGTCGTCGGGCTGCTCGGGCTCGAGCGGGCGCGGGCGGAGGCGCAACGCCTGTCGGGCCGCGCGGTATCTCGGCTTGATTTATTCGGGTCGGCGGCGGACCTTCTGCGCCAGGCGGCACGATTCGTCGTCGAGCGGAAGGCCTAACTTATAGAATGGCGTGAACGGGGGTCAGACCGGCGTGCATCGCACTCACAATCAGCGGCTGCTCGACCGCATCGCCAGCCCAGAGGATATGCGCGGGCTTTCAAGCGCCGAGCTGCATCAGCTGGCCGACGAATTGCGCCTGGCGACGATCGAGGCGGTGTCGGTCACCGGCGGTCATCTCGGCGCCGGATTGGGCGTGGTCGAGCTGACCGTGGCCCTGCACCATGTGTTCGACACCCCGCGCGACCGGCTCATCTGGGACGTCGGACACCAAGCCTACCCGCATAAAATCCTGACCGGCCGCAAGGACCGCATCAAGACTCTGCGCCAGGGCGGCGGGCTGTCCGGCTTCACCAAGCGCAGCGAGAGCGAATACGACCCCTTCGGCGCGGCGCATAGCTCGACCTCGATCTCGGCCGGGCTCGGCATGGCGGTCGCGCGCGATCTGGCCGGCGGCGCCAACCGCGTCGTGTGCGTCATCGGCGACGGGGCGATTAGCGCCGGCATGGCCTATGAGGCGATGAACAATGCCGGCTCGATGAACAGCCGGCTGATCGTCGTGCTCAACGACAATGACATGTCGATCGCGCCTCCGGTTGGGGCGATGAGCGCGTATCTGTCGCGGCTGGTGTCGTCGAAGAGCTTCCGCTCGCTGCGGCGCGCGGCAAAGAAAGTTGCGCATCAGTTCCCGGCGCGGATCGAGCGCATGGCCTTGCGCGCCGAGGAATACGCGCGCGGCTTCGTCACCGGCGGAACGTTGTTCGAGGAACTCGGCTTCTATTACGTCGGGCCGATCGACGGTCATAATCTTGACCATCTGCTGCCGGTGCTGCGCAATCTGCGCGATGCGCCCGATGCGGGGCCGGTCCTCGTCCATGTCGTGACCAAGAAGGGCAAGGGCTATCCGCCGGCCGAGGCCTCGGACGACAAATATCACGGCGTCGCGCGTTTCGACGTTGTGACCGGGGTGCAGGCCAAGCCGGCCGCCATCGCCCCGGCCTATACGCGCGTCTTCGCTGAAAGTCTGATCAGCGAAGCCGCCCGGGACCCAAAGATCGTCGCCATCACCGCGGCCATGCCGGAGGGCACGGGGCTCTACCTGTTCGCGGAAAAGTTCCCCACCCGCTGCTTCGATGTCGGCATCGCCGAGCAGCACGCGGTCACCTTCGCCGCCGGCCTTGCCTGCGAAGGGCTGAAGCCGTTTGTCGCGATCTATTCGACCTTTTTGCAGCGCGCCTATGATCAAGTCGTGCATGACGTGGCTATCCAGGGGCTGCCGGTGCGCTTCGCGCTCGATCGCGCCGGGCTGGTCGGGGCCGATGGCGCGACCCACGCCGGCAGCTTCGATGTCGCTTATCTCGGCTGCCTGCCGGGTTTCGTGCTGATGGCGGCGGCGGACGAAGCCGAGCTGATGCACATGGTCGCGACGCAGGTGCAGATCGACGACCGCCCGTCGGGCTTACGTTTTCCGCGCGGCGAGGGCATGGGCGTCGTGCTGCCGGCCCTGGGTCAGCCGCTCGAAATCGGGCGCGGTCGCGTGCTCACCGAGGGCGCGGCGGTCGCCATCCTGTCCTACGGCGCGCGCCTTGGCGAATGCCTCAAGGCGGCGGAGGAACTAGCGGCGCGCGGGCTGTCCAGCACGGTTGTCGATGCGCGTTTCGCCAAGCCGCTGGACGAGGAGCTGATCCGCCGCTTGGCCCGCGAGCACGAAGTGCTGGTGACGATCGAGGAGGGATCAGTGGGCGGCTTCGGCGCGCGGGTGTCGCATCTGCTGGCGCATGCCGGACTGTTCGACACTGGCCTCAAATTCCGGCCGATGACGCTGCCCGACCAATTCATCGAGCACGACAAGCCGGAGGCGCAATACGCGCAGGCAGGGTTGAAAGCGCCCAATATCGTCGCGACCGTTTTGGCCGCGCTCGGCCGCAAAAAAGAAGCCCTCGCCGTCGCCCGCGGTTAGGCCGCTGCCCGCAAGGGAACAAAGGCGGCGCGGCCATGACGCGGCTGGGCAAAAGGCGTATGCCCTCAGGTCCATGAGCAAAACAGCCACATTTGCCGGCGTCGATCTCGGCGAGCCGGCGCTGATGGGGGTGATCAACGTCACCTCGGACAGTTTTTCCGATGGCGGCGATTGCGCCACGTCCGAGGCGGCGATCACGCATGGCCGGGTCTTGCGCGCCGCCGGTGCAGCGATTCTCGACATCGGCGGGGAGTCGACCCGGCCCGGGGCGGAGCCGGTGGCCGAGGACGAGGAGCTGCGCCGTGTATTGCCGGTGGTCCAGGCGCTGGCGGCGGACGGGCCGGTGTCGATCGATACCCGCCGCGCCGGGGTGATGCGCGCGGCGCGCAAGGCCGGGGCCAGCATCGTCAACGACATCACGGCGCTGAGTGGGCCGGGAAGCCTGGCGGCGGTCGCCGAAACCGGCGCGTCTGTCGTGCTCATGCATATGCAGGGCGAGCCGCGCACGATGCAGCGCGAGCCGGTCTATGCCGATGTCGTGGGCGAGGTGTATGCGTTCCTCGCCGGTCGGATCGATGCCTGTATCGAAGCGGGCATCAGCCACGACCGGATCGCGATCGATCCGGGCATCGGCTTCGGCAAGACGCTGGCGCATAATAGCGAGCTTTTGCGGCGTCTCTCGGTGTTCCAGGGGCTGGGCTGCCCCGTGGTTCTGGGCGTTTCGCGCAAGAGCTTCATCGAACGGATCGCCGGGATGGCAACCCCGCCCAAGGCGCGGTTGCCGGGATCGCTCGCCGCCGCGCTGGCCGGGGTGGCTGCCGGGGTCAAGATCCTGCGCGTGCATGACGTGGCCGAGACCAAACAGGCGCTTGCCGTCTGGCGGGCGATTAACCGCGATTAACGGTATAAAGCCCGGAATTCATCAATGGCTTACTAAGGCGTTGCGCGCATAATTTAGGATTACTGTCCGGGGAACCGTCTCCGCGCTATGACGGCGGCGAGCCCCCGAGTCGGCTTAGGATCTTGTATGACCCGCACCTTGTTCGGCACCGACGGCATTCGCGGCACGGCCAATCAGGAGCCGATGACCGCCATGACCGCCCTCAAGGTGGCGATGGCGGCCGGCCGTCATTTCACGCGCGGCGACCACCGCCATGTGGTCGTGATCGGCAAGGACACGCGCTTGTCCAACTACATGCTCGAGCCGGCGTTGCAGGCGGGTTTCACCGCCGTGGGCATGGATGTGGTGCTGGTCGGGCCGATGCCGACTCCGGCGGTTGCGCTGCTCACGCATTCGTTGCGCGCCGATCTGGGCGTGATGATCTCCGCCTCGCATAATCCATTCGAGGACAACGGCATCAAGCTGTTTGGGCCCGACGGCTACAAGCTGTCGGATGCGACCGAGGCGGCGATCGAGGCCAATCTCGCCGCCGGTCCCGCTGTCGGACTGGCGACAAGCGCGAAGCTTGGCCGCGCCTATCGCATGGAAGACGCGCGCGGCCGCTATATAGAATCGGTCAAGGCGAGTTTCCCGCGCGGCCGCCGCCTCGACGGCCTCAAGGTGGTGGTCGATTGCGCGCATGGCGCCGCTTACAAGGTTGCGCCGGCGGTACTGCACGAACTGGGCGCCACCGTCATCGCCATGGGCGTCGAGCCGAATGGCACCAACATCAATCAGGACTGCGGCGCGACCCAGCCGCAGGCGCTCGCCCGCCGCGTCGTGGCGGAAAAGGCCAATCTCGGCATCGCGCTCGACGGCGACGCCGATCGCCTGCAACTCGTGGACGAAACCGGCGCGATCGTCGATGGCGATCAGGTCTTGGCGCTGCTGGCACGTGTCTTCGCCAAGGACGGACGGCTCAAGGGCGGGACGGTGGTCGCGACCGTGATGTCGAATCTCGGTCTGGAGCGCTATCTCGAAACCATCGGGCTCAAGCTTTTGCGCACCAAGGTCGGCGACCGCTATGTGCTCGAGGCGATGCGTGCCGGTGGTTACACCCTGGGCGGCGAGCAGTCGGGCCATATCCTGCTCACCGATCTGGCGACGACCGGCGACGGGTTATTGGCCGCGCTGCAGGTGCTGGCGGTCCTGGTGACCGAAGCGAAGCCTTTGAGCGTGCTTGGGCATACCTTCGCGCCGCTGCCGCAGAAACTCACCAGCATCCGCGTGCACGGGCGCGATCCGTTGCGCGCCGCAACCGTTCTTGCGGCGATTAAGCTCGGCGAGGAGCGGCTCGGCCGCACCGGGCGGTTGTTGATCCGCGCCTCGGGCACCGAGCCGGTGGT
The DNA here is from genome assembly GCA_009694135.1 of Alphaproteobacteria bacterium. Classification (GTDB taxonomy): domain Bacteria; phylum Pseudomonadota; class Alphaproteobacteria; order UBA6615; family UBA6615; genus SHVS01. The sequence continues at coordinate 107,568 of SHVS01000001.1, read as the reverse complement.
GCGGGTCATGGGCGAAGGCGCCGATTCGAAGCTGGTCGGTGATGTGGTTGCCGCGGTCGCGGCGGCCATTGAAGCGGCTTCGACTGAAGGCGGAGCGCGCGCATGAAGGGGCGCGTTCTCGTCGTCGCCAGCTCGGATTCGAGCGGCGGCACCGGTATTCCCGCCGACATCAAAGCGGTGACCGCGCTCAAGGGCTATGCCATGCCGGCGATCACCGCCATCACGGCGCAGAACACGACCGGCGTGCATGGCGTGCTTTACATCCCGCCCGAATTCGTCGCGCCGCAGATGCGCGTCGTGCTGCAGGATCTTGGCGCCGATGCGGTCAAGGTCGGGCTGGTGCTTAACGCAGGGGTGGTGGACGCCATCGCCAATGTACTCGAAGCCGATGCGAAGGGCGTGCCGCTCGTGCTCGACCCGATTTTCACCGCCACGGGCGGGACCCTGTCGCTCGACGACGAAGGCCACGCGGCATTGACTCGCCGGCTCGCCTTTGTCGCCACGCTCCTGACGCCGAACCTGGAGGAGGCCGTGCTTTTGTGCGGCGGCGAGCTGATCACAACTCTCGAAGAGCAATGCGCCGCCGCCGAGATGCTGCGCACCATCGGGTCGCGGGCGGTTTTGATCAAAGGCGGGCATGGCACCGGGCCGGAGATGCATGATGTGCTGGCCACCGCCGATGGGGTCGAGGTGTTCTCCGCCCCACGCGTGGACACGCAACATACGCGTGGCATCGGCAGCACGCTCGCGGCCGCGATCGCGACCGGGCTGGCGCAGGGCATGGAGTTGCGCCCGGCAATCCAGCGCGCGCGTGCCTATGTGCGCCAGGCCTTGGCCGCGGCGCCCGGTCACGGCCAAGGCCGCGGCGCGCTCAACCACTCCTTCGCCGTCGCCCCCTTCGCCGGGGAATAACCGCGCCAGGGCAGTTTACGTCCGTAATGGGTGGGATGGGCGCCGAACCGCGTCTTGCGCGGGCCGCGCGGCTCGACGAATTGCCGCACCGCATTGCCCTTGGCGCATGAATTGCCCAGCATGGCGGCTTCTTTGGAGTCTTGGTTGGAACGATGACTGTGCCGCACCGGCCGCTCAATCGGCCCGAAAATCCGAATTTTTCCTCCGGTCCTTGCCGTAAGCGGCCGGGCTGGACGCCGAGCGCGCTCGATGGCGCGCTCACCGGGCGCTCGCATCGCTCCGCCCCCGGCGTCGAACGCCTGCGGCGGGTGATCGAAGAGTCGCGCGCCATCCTTGGCCTACCGGCGGACTATCGGTTGGCCATCATGCCGGCCTCCGATACTGGCGCGATCGAAGCCGCGCTGTGGTCGCTGCTCGGCACGCGGGGCGTTGAAGTGCTGGCATGGGAGGCCTTCGGCAAGGGCTGGGCGGTCGACATCACGGGCGAGCTGAAGCTCACAGACGTGCGCCTGCGCGAGGCGGCTTTTGGCGAATTGCCGGACTTGGCCGCGACCGACTGGTCGCGTGACGTCGTGTTCACCTGGAATGGCACCACCTCGGGCGTGCGCGTGCCCGATGGCAACTGGATCGCGGGCGATCGCCAGGGGCTGTCGATCTGCGACGCGACCTCGGCGGTCTTCGCCATGGAGCTGCCCTGGGACAAGCTCGATGTCGTCACCTGGTCCTGGCAAAAGGTTCTCGGCGGCGAAGCGCAGCACGGGATGCTGGCGCTGTCGCCGCGCGCGGCGGAAAGGCTCAAGAGCTATAACCCGAGCTGGCCGCTACCGAAGGTCTTTCGCATGGCCAAGGGCGGCAAGCTGATCGATGGGCTGTTTCGCGGCGAGACGATCAATACCCCGTCGATGCTCTGCGTCGAGGATCAGCTGGATGCGCTCAATTGGGCGCGCGACTGCGGCGGGTTGCCGGCGCTAATCCGCAACAGCCAAAAGAACTTGGCTCTGATCGATGCCTGGGTCGCGCGCTCACAATGGGCGCGGTTTCTCGCCACGCGGCCGGAGATACGCTCCTCCACTTCGGTGTGCCTAGGCTTCAAAGACGCCGTGCCTGCGGACAAAACCGCCGAGCTGGCCAAGCGCATGGCCGCGCTGCTCGAAGCCGAAGGTGTCGCTTACGATATCGGCGCCTATCGCGACGCGCCGCCGGGTTTGCGCATCTGGGCCGGCGCGACCGTGCCGGTGGCGGAAATTGAACGCCTGCTGCCCTGGCTCGATTGGGCCTTCGCCAGCACGCAAACAGCTTAACGGATTAAACGCATGCCCAAAGTTTTGATCGCCGACGAATTGTCGCCCAAGGCGCTCGAAGTATTCGCCGCCCGCGGGGTCGAGGCCGAGAGCAAGGTCGGGCTCAAGCCGGCGGAACTTCTCGCCGTCATTGGCGGCTATGATGGGCTCGCCGTGCGCTCGATGACCAGGGTCACGGGCGAGGTGTTAAAGGCCGCGAAGCGTTTGAAAGTCGTCGGCCGCGCCGGCATCGGCGTCGACAATGTCGACGTCAAGGCGGCGACGGCGGCGGGCGTCGCGGTGATGAACACACCCTTCGGCAACGCCACCACCACCGCCGAACATGCGCTCGCGCTGATGCTGGCGTTGGCGCGCGAAATTCCGGCGGCGGACACCTCGACCCGCGCCGGCGAATGGGCCAAGTCGCGCTTCATGGGCGTCGAGCTGGCGGGCAAGACGCTCGGCATCATCGGTTGCGGCAATATCGGCTCGATCGTCGCCGACCGCGCCCAGGGGCTGAAGATGAAGGTCGTCGCCTACGACCCCTATCTCTCGCCCGAACGCGCGAAAGAGCTTGGCGTGGAAAGGCTCGACCTCGACACGCTGTTTCGCCGCGCCGATGTCATCACGTTGCATGTGCCGCTGACGGCGGACACCAAGCATATGATCGATGCGTCGGCGCTGGCGCGCATGCGGCCGGGCGTGCGGATCGTCAATTGCGCGCGCGGCGGGCTGATCGACGAGGTGGCACTGGCGGCGGCGCTGACCAGCGGCCAGGTCAAGGGCGCGGCGCTGGATGTGTTCGAGACCGAACCGGCGAAAGCGAGTCCGCTGTTCGCGCTGCCGGGCGTGATCTGCACGCCGCATCTGGGTGCGTCCACCAATGAGGCGCAGGAAGCGGTTGCGATCCAGATCGCCGAGCAGATCGCGGATTTCCTGCTCACCGGCGCGGTGGTCAATGCCGTCAATCTGCCGGCGGTCAGCGCGGAAGAAGCGCCGCGCCTGCGCCCCTATATGGCGCTCGCCGAACAGCTTGGCAGTTTCGCCGGGCAGTTGACCGAATCCGGCCTCACCGCCGTGTCGATCGAATTCGAAGGCCTGGCCGCGCGGCTCAACCGCCGGCCGATCATCGCCGCCGCGCTCAAGGGTTTGCTCGAGCCGCAATTGCAAGGCGTCAACATGGTCAATGCGCCGGCGCTGGCGCATGAGCGCGGCATCGCCGTGTCGGAAACCGCGCATGACCGCCCGTGCGATTACCAGAGCCTGATCCGCCTCACCGTGACGACCGAAAAGCAAACGCGTAGCGTCGCCGGAACGCTGTTCGCCGGCGATAAGCCGCGCGTGGTCAACGTCAAGGGCATCCCGCTCGAAGCCTCGCTCGCCGGGCGGATGCTGTATATCTCGAACGAGGACAAGCCGGGGCTTATCGGGCATTTGGGCTCGCTTCTGGGCGAGGCCGGGGTGAACATCGCGTCGTTCCATCTCGGCCGGCTCAAGGTCGGCGGCGATGCCATCGCGCTGGTCGAGATCGATCAGGATCCGTCCGACGACCTTCTGCGGCGGATTCGCGCCCTTCCGCACGTCATGCAGGAGAAAGTGCTGCGATTTTTTTAACTATCTTTCGGCAACATGAATCTGAAAGTTCTGGCAGTCTTGGCCGTCTCGTGAAATCGTCTGCAAGACTCGATGGTGGGCGACAAGAGGGGGATTCATATGTCGGCTACGCCACGCGATTCGAACACGCGGCAAAGCCGTCGGCGGCAGCTCGCCGCTGGGCTTGCGGCGGTCGCTATGTCCATGAATGCCGGCAGCGCGCTGGCTTTTGAATGCCGCAATGCGCAAGACGCCGAGGCGACTCACCTGCGCTGGCTGCAAACGCAAATGATGGTCGCGGCGCTGAGCTGTCAGGGTTCTGCCGCTTACAACGATTTCGTTCACAAGAACAAAGTGACGCTCGACTAGTCGATCAAGCGCGTGAACGAGATGTTCGCGCGCGATCATGGCACCAGGGCGTCGGCGCAATACAATACGTTCAACACGAAGCTCGCCAACGAGGCCTCGATCGAACGCGTGCGCCTTGATCAAGGTTACTGCAAGACGCTTGCGGTGGTTTTCGACGAAGCGCTCGGGCGCTCGCCGGTCGAACTCGTGCGCTATTCAACCGAACCGCAGCGTGGCGCCGCCGGCGTATTGCCGGCCACCTGCGCTCGCCAGGCTTTGCTCGCGCAGAAGCGCTGAACCGCGTGTCTGCACGCAAAAGCAAAAGGGGCGGACCGTAAGGTCCGCCCCTTTTTGTGTCCGCATTATCGCGGAGAATTACATCACGATCTCGACGCGGCGGTTCTGCGGCTCGCGCACGCCGTCGGCGGTCGGGACCAACGGCGAGGTTTCGCCCTTGCCCAAGGTCGTGATCACATTGGCGGGAATGCCCAGCTTCACCAACTCGGCCCTCACTGCCGCCGCGCGCCGCTCAGACAGGCGCTGGTTATAGTCGTCCTTGCCAGCGCGGTCGGCATGGCCGGTCGCGGTGATGCGGGCTTTGTTGCCCGACTTGAAGGCATTGGCCGCGGTTTGAATGATCGTGCGGGCTTCGGCCTTGATATCGGACTTGTCGAAATCGAAGAACACCAGGTAGTTGCTTGGCTCGGTCGCCAGCGCCGGGCGGGGCGCCGCTGGTGCTGGGGCTGGCGCTTGCGCCTGCTGCGGCGCCGGGGCGCCGAACTTGGCTTCGGCTGCCGCCAGTGCTTCGTTCGTGGCCGTCTTGCAGCGCGCGACATCGGCGGCGCGACCGGCCTCGGCCGCCTCGATCCAGCAGTCGAAGCTCACTTGGGCGTTAGCGGTTTCAGTTGCCGCCCGTGAGCGGCCGCCGCGGTCGAACACGCGATAGAGGCGCCCGAGGGACTGATACAGCTCGGCCGAGTCTTTCTGCTCCAGGGCGCGATCGTCGATCGAGTCCGGCTGGATAGCCGAACGGCGGGCTGCGGTGCGCGCCTTGTGATTGAACAATTCGCCGTCGGTCAGGTCGAAGCCGTCGCGACGTTCGCGCGACAGCTTGACGTAGCCGGCGTAGAGCATGTTATCGAAGTCGATGCCTTCGGCCTTCAAATCGATGCCGCTATAGGTGTCGTGGATCCCGGTAAACGGACCCGCTTCGGCAGAAAGTGCGAACAGCATCCCCGCGCCCGCCAAACCCAGAAGCCGAAGTGCACGCATTTTGTCCCCAAAATAGGCTTGTGCAACCGCCGGCACCTGTCGGCGGCGACCCCTCGCGTCTTGGACCGCGCGCCCCATCGTGGAGCGTACGCAGATGACGCGTGGTTGCGTCATTACTCGTTGATATACAGAGCGATGTCATGGATAGGGTTGCAAGTCATGAGGCGATCCAGCCTATTGGTCGGACAACGTAACCGACTGGCCACAGTGCCCGGCCTGGCCGGATTGAACGGGTCGGTTGAAGCGGGTTGGCAATCCAGACGATGTCCGTAGCCGCCGAAGACATGCCGGCCGAAAACGCCTCGCTTATGGAGCGGGCACTGTTGCCCGCTGGAATGCTCGATCTTCTCCCGCCGGAGGCCGAGCAGATTGCCGCGCTTGGCGCGGCGCTGCTCGCCAGTTTTGCCCGCTATGGCTATCAGCGGGTCGAGCCGCCGCTGGTTGAGTTCGAGAGCACGCTTCTCGCCGGGCAGGCGGCCGGGCTGCGCGATCATGTGTTCCGGCTGATGGACCCGGTGAGCCTGCGCATGCTGGCGGTGCGCGCGGATATGACCTTGCAGGTGGCGCGCATCGCCGCGACTCGGCTGGAAGCCGCGCCCCGGCCGCTGCGCTTGTCCTATGCCGGCGAGGTGTTGCGCGTGCGCGCCGGGCAGCTGCGCACGGCGCGGCAATTCACCCAGGCGGGCGTCGAGTTGATCGGCAGCGATGCGCCGGAGGCCGATGTCGAAGTCGCCTCCCTGGCCGCCGAGGCCTTGGCCGCCCTGGGCGTCGCCGGGCTATCGCTTGACCTCAACTCGCCGGCCATCGTCGGCGCGACCCTGGCCGCGATCGGCCGCAACGGAATCGCCGCCGCAGAGTTGCGGGCGGCGCTTGACCACAAGGATACCGCAGCGGTGCGTGTACTGGCCGGCGATGCGGCGGCCGGCGATCTGCTGGCCGGGCTGATTGCCGCCAGCGGTCTGGCGGAGGTCGCGCTCGACCGGCTCGGACGGCTCAAGCTCCCGGCCGAGGCCGCGCGCGAGGTGGCGCGGCTCAAGGCGGTTGCCGCCGGCGTGCGCGCCGTGGCCCCGGCGCTCGCGATCACGATCGATGCGGTCGAATATCGCGGGCTCGAATACCAGACCGGCGTCAGTTTCAGCCTGTTTGCCCGCGGGGCGCGCGGCGAACTTGGCCGCGGTGGACGCTACCGCACCCCGGCCGGCGAAGCGGCCACAGGCGCAACCTTGTTTCTCGATGCGGTCGCGCTGGCCGCGCCGGAGCCCACGCCCCGCCGGCGGCTGTTCTTGCCGCAGGACACCGCGCCGGATGTCGCGCGCCGCTTGCGGGCCGAGGGCTGGGACGCGGTGCAGGGTTTGGACGCGCGTGCCGATGCTAACGGCGAAGGGCGCCGGCTCGGTTGCACGCATGTGCTGCGCGCGGGTGCGCCGACCCCACTCAATAAAGGCTGAGCGCCGTGGCGAATGTCGTGGTGGTCGGCGCCCAATGGGGCGACGAAGGCAAGGGTAAGATCGTCGATTGGCTGTCGGAGCGGGCCGATGTCGTGGTCCGCTTCCAGGGCGGGCATAACGCCGGCCACACGCTGGTGATCGGCGACACGGTGCATAAATTATCGCTGCTGCCCTCGGGCGTCGTGCGTCCGGGCAAGCTCGCGGTGATTGGCAATGGCGTGGTGGTCGATCCCTGGGCGCTGCTCGACGAGATCGAGCAGATTCGCGCCAAAGGAGTCGCGATCAGTCCGGACAATCTTATCGTCGCCGATACGGCGGCGCTGATCCTGCCGGTGCATCGCCAGCTCGATCGCGCGCTGGAGGAAGCGCGCGGCGCGCAGAAGCTCGGCACCACCGGGCGCGGCATCGGCCCGGCTTATGAGGACAAGGTCGGGCGGCGCGCGGTGCGCGTCGGCGACTTGGCCGACCGCGCCACTTTAAGCGCGCGGCTCGATCAGATGTTGTTTTTCCATGACGCGCTGCTGCAGGGTCTCGGCGCTCCGCCAACCGACCGGCGCGCGCTGGAAGATGCGTTGCACGAGGTCGCCGGTCGGATTCTGCCTTACGCCGCCAATGTCGCCATCCGGCTTGACCAAGCGCGCCGTTCAGGAAAGCGGATCCTGTTCGAAGGCGCGCAAGGGGTGATGCTCGACATCGATCACGGCACTTATCCTTATGTGACATCGTCGAACACCGTGGCCGGCCAGGCCGCGGCCGGATCGGGCATGGGGCCGGGCGCTCTGGGAACCATTCTCGGCATCGCCAAAGCCTACACCACGCGCGTCGGCAGCGGGCCGTTTCCGACCGAACAGCCGAACGCCATCGGCGAATTATTGGGCAAGCGCGGCAACGAATTCGGCACCGTCACCGGCCGGAAGCGACGCTGCGGCTGGTTCGATGCCGTGCTGGTACGCCGCGCCGTGCGCGTGGATGGGATCGACGGCCTGGTGATGACCAAGCTCGACGTGCTCGACGGCATGGCGGAACTCAAAGTGTGCACCGGCTACAAGCTCGACGGGAAACTGATCGACGATTTGCCGTCGGCGGCCGGCGAGCAAGCCAGAGTCGAGCCCGTGTATGAAGCGCTTGAAGGCTGGTCCGCGACCACGCGCGGCGCGCGGTCTTGGGCGCAGCTGCCCGCGACCGCGATCAAATACGTGCGCCGGATCGAGGAATTGGTCGAGGCCCCGGTGACGATCCTGTCCACCAGCCCCGAGCGCCAGGACACGATCCTGGTGCGCGACCCGTTCGCTGATTGACCACGTCTACATTCCAGTGTGATCGCTCACTTGAGCGGACCCACGACCGCAATGTAGGTCCGTGCTTTCTTGTCGGCCAAGAATCTTACAGACGTGACTAGGTGTGGAATGCCACGACATTCCTCGGTCCAGCAGGACAATGAGTAGGGGGCCGTGGTCTCAGGCTCCGGTTGTTCGGTGCCGCCTATGAGATACTCGATGTCGCCGGGTTTGCCTCGGATGTAGTCAGTTAGCAGCGGCTCAAATCGGTCGATCCCGATCTCGGCAACCGCGTACGAATGGGCTATCTTAGCAATCATGCGAAAGACCATCGTGTTGCTTATGCTGGCTCCTCGATATGTGTAGATGCCTCGTTTTCTTAAGGCCTCTCGTTTTTCCGGGAGTGAATCAAAGTCGATCCAGAGCTTGTTCATTGGGTGGTCGTTTGTTGTCTTTCCGGAAAGAATTCTTGGCCGCGGCCAAAGAAAAAGCGCAAACGTCGGTGGATAGTCCTCGGCGGGCACGAGCACGGATCGACCTGACCCATTAACGTCATGTAGCCATAGGTCCTTGGGACGTTTGCGACGGGAACGATAGCCAATTTGAGTCCTGTACGCCTTCGCTGATATTCCAAGAACGCTGTTCTCAGCAGCGGCCGTCAGAGATTCGCACTTTCTGCAAGAGGCTTCGCGCGGAATCAGATTCCCATTGGCAGCAAGTGGAATGATGTGCTCATCCGAGAGTCTGTGTCTCGACAAATCAAAGCGATTGGCATCGCAATAAATGCAGCGACGCACAGGAGCGTAGCGCTTGATGCCTGTTGCTACGGCGGTTCTCAATTCCACACCTCAGTTCGTTTGTTGCTTACTTGGGATTTACAGTGCCGCCAAAATAACGAACACCGCTGGCGGATTGCCCATCTCCAATTATTAGCAGCGTGCTGGCCATGATATTCCCGATTGCAGGTGTGACTAATTGACGGCACATGGGTGCGACGCCGATTTCGGTCAAGATGCTTGACCCGACGCGCGTATGGCGGCGATAGTTACCGCGGACACGAAATTTCCGGGGGATGGCGCGGTTGGCGGTCACGTCGCGTTGGGGTTTGACCATTCTGGCTTTTGGCCTTGGCGGGGCGCTCGGCGCCGGAGCGCTGAGCGCCTTCATGTCGCCCACCCAGACGCTCGCCCCGATGGCCTTACTGCCCGCGCCGGTGGTTGAGAAAGTGCTCGCGCCGCAGCTGTTGCGGATTGGCACCGGGGCTGTCACCGGCGCCTATTTCCCGGTCGGCGGGGCGATCTGCCAAGCCTATAACGCGCGCCGCTCGCCCGATGCCGCGCTGTGCGTGGCGCTGGCCAGCGGCGGCTCGAAGGAAAACCTCGAAGGGTTGCGCACCGGAGCGCTCGAATTCGCGCTCGTGCAGTCGGACTGGCACTATCAGGCGCTGCACGGCAGCGCCGGCTATGGCAAGGCGCGCGCCATGCCCGAGTTGCGCAGCGTGTTGTCGCTCTACAAGGAGCCGCTCACGCTGCTGGCGCGGGGCGACGCGACGGTCGCGCGCCTGACCGATCTCAGAGGCAAGCGCGTCAGCTTTGGCGCGCCCGGCAGCGGCGCGCGCGTGCTGATGGATGCGCTCCAGCGCGCGCAGGGCTGGCGGCGGGAAGATTTCAAGGCACTGCTCGATCTCGATCCGGGCGCGGAGGCGGATGCGCTGTGCGCCGGCAAGATCGACGTCGCCGCCTTTATCACCGGCCATCCCAACGGGCTGATCGCGCGCGCGGCGCAGGCCTGCGATTTGCGGCTGGTTGCGGTCGCAGGGCCGGAGATCGACCGGTTGCTCGCCGACAACCCGTTCTACGCGCGGGCGTCGATCCCGGGCGGGCTATACCCAGGCAATGCCGAGCCGGTAGAGAGCTTCGGCGTCGCGGTCACGCTGGTGGCGCATGCACGCCTCGCGCCCGATACGGTCGCCGCCGTGGTCGCGGCGCTGGGCGCCGATCTGGAAGGCTTCGAGGCGCAGTATCCGGCGCTGGCCGGTCTGGCCGCCGAGGCGCTGATCCATGACGGCCTGACCGCCCCGCCGCATGACGGCGCGGCAAAGGCCTGGAAGGCGCTCGCCTGGAGGTAGCCGAGCTGCAGCAGCCGTGCTTGTGCCGGCCCCGGGCGCGGACTATAACCCGCCGGCCCCGGGGAGTAGCTCAGCCTGGTAGAGCACCACGTTCGGGACGTGGGGGTCGCAGGTTCAAATCCTGTCTCCCCGACCAGATTTCACTCTCGTGGGGATCGGTCGCGCGTGGTCCGATCCTCACGGAAGAGCCGGGTCGCCGGATCCTTCCGTGAGGTGTATCGGCCCACGCAAGAACTGCCGCGCTCCGTCCGGGCAGGCACGGAGCCGCACCACAGGGGGCCGCACTTGCGCGCGATCGGCGCTCGCCAGCGGCGCCGCCGCTGGCTATGCTGGGCGCGGATACGCAATCAGGGGTGCATGCATGCGCACAAAGACAGTCTGGACGGCGGCGGCTGCCGTGCTGCTCGCTGTGGCGACCTCGGGCGCGGCTTGGGCCGACGCCATCGACGGCGACTGGTGCTCCAGCAAAAGCCGCCGTCAGCTCAACATCCAGGGACGGGTGATCATCACCCCGGCCGGCGAGCGGGTTGATGGCCGCTACGACCGGCACAACTTCGACTATCTGGCGCCGACGGGCGAACTCGAAGCCGGTCGCCACATCTGGATGCGCCTGGTCAACGAGACCATGATGCTGTTTCTCGTCGACGGCGAAACCACCCCGGAAGTGTGGAATCGTTGCGCTAAACCGATTGCCTAACGCGCGCGCTCGACGCTGAATTCGACCAGATCGAGCAGCGCTTGGCGGGTGGGGCCATCGGGAAACCGCGCCAGCGCCCGGCGCGCTTCGGTCCCTTGCGCGCGTGCGCGTTCGACCGTTTCGGCGATCGTTCCGTGGCGGCGGAGGATGGCGAGCGCGTGCTCGAAGTCGCCGTCGCGCTGGTCCTGGTCTTCAAGCACGCGCCGCCAGAAGGCGCGCTCCTCGGCATCGCCGCGCGCGAAGGCGAGCAAAACCGGCAGCGTCAGCTTGCCGTCGCGGAAGTCGTCGCCCGCGCGCTTGCCCAAATCAAAGTTGTTGGCGGAATAGTCGAGCGCATCATCGGTCAACTGATAGGCGATGCCGAGCGAACGGCCGAAGCGGGCCAGCGCCTCTTCCTCGACCTGCGGGCGATCGGCGACCAGCGCGCCGATGCGGCAGGCGGCGGCGAACAGCGCGGCGGTCTTGGCCTCGATGACTTCCAGATATTCGCGCTCGACGGTGGCGGTGTTGTTGGCGGTCATCATTTGCCGCACCTCGCCCTCGGCGATCGTGGCCGATGCCTCGGCCAGCACCTTGAGCACCGCGAGCGATCCATCGGCGACCATCAGCTGGAATGCACGGCTGAACAGGAAATCGCCGACCAGCACGCTCGCCTTGTTGCCCCACAGGGCATTGGCGGTTTCCGCGCCGCGGCGCAGGCCGGATTCGTCCACCACATCGTCATGCAACAGCGTCGCGGTATGGATGAACTCGACCGCGGCCGCCAGCGCCAAGTGCCGCTGGCCCGCATAGCCGACCAGCCGGGCGCAGGCGAGGGTGAGCATCGGCCGCAGCCGCTTGCCGCCGGCGGCGATGATATGCCCGGCCAGCTGCGGCACCAGCGCGACTTCCGATTGCATATGCTCGAGCACAATCGCATTGACCAAGCGAAGATCATCGGCGCACAGCGCGATCAGGGCATCCAATGCCGCGCCTGGCCGTGTCAGCGTGCGCCGTTCGGCTTTGATGGCTGTGGCCAAGTCGTCCACTCCAAACTTGCGTCGCCGGTTGACCGGTCGCGACGCTGCCGCGAGCATAGGTCCGAGCCGGGGTCGGTCAAGACCTGTATCCGAAGGATGGGCTGGTTTGCCATGCGCGAATTGCTGCGGAGCAATGATTTGGTGCGTCTGTCCTTTATCGAGGCGCTGCTCAAGGACGATGGCATCGAATCCGTCCTTCTGGACGGACATATCGCCGCGCTTGAAGGCAGCATCAGCGCGCTGCCGCGCCGGCTGATGGTCGACGAGGACGATTTCGCCAAGGCGCAGCGGCGGCTGATCGACGCCAGCGAATTGCCCGAGGTCGAGGGCGGGGCGACGCTCGATGCGCTGCTCGGCGGTCGGGTGCGCCTTTTACAGCCGGAGCGCGGCTACCGTGCCGCGATCGATCCGGTGCTGCTGGCGGCGGCGGTGCCGGTCGAGCGGGGGGAGCGCGCGGCGGAGCTGGGCAGCGGCACCGGCGCGGCCGCGCTATGCCTGGCTGCACGCGTGCCGGGGCTTGCCGTGAGCGGCATCGAGCGCTCGGCGGATGCGGTGGGTTTGGCGCGCGCCAGCGCGCGGGCCAATGCCGTGGACGACCGGGTGGAGTTTTTCCACGGCGACATCACCGAAGCTCCGGTCCGCATGGGGCGCGAGCGTTTCGCCGCCGTGTTCGCCAATCCCCCCTTCAGAAACGCGGCCATGGCCTCGCCACCGCAAAATGCGGCGCTGACCGCGGCGGTGATCGAAGGCGCGGTCGGGATCAAGCCTTGGATCGACGTGATGCTGGCCCTGGCGGTGCCGGGCGGGGCGCTGGTTCTGATCCACCTCGCCGAGCGGCTGGATGAAATCCTCGCCGCGCTCGGCGAGCGCGCCGGGGCGACCGTCGTGTTTCCGCTCTGGCCCAAGGCAGCTCGCCCGGCCAAGCGCATCCTGGTGCTGGCCCGCAAGGGCCGTCGCGGGCGGCTGACCCTGGCGCCGGGGATGGTCTTGCACCGCCCGGATGGGAGCTACACCGAAGCGGCGCAGACGGTGCTGCGCGACGGCGCCGCGCTCACCTTGTAAAATCGCCCCGCCGGGGCCTTATTACCCGCATGCACATAAGATTCTTGGGTAAAATGGGCGAGCGCATCGGTGCGCCAACGGTCGCGCTGGTGCGGCTGGCGGGCGTGATTGGCGATCGCGGCGGGTATTTGCGCAACGGCGGGCTGTCGCTGGCCGGGATCGGGCGCCAGCTTGAGCGCGCCTTCACCCTGCCGCGGCTGCGCGCGGTCGCGCTCATGATCAATTCGCCGGGCGGATCGCCGGTCCAATCGGCGCTGTTGCAGCGAAAAATACGGGCGCTTGCGGCCGAACATGCCGTGCCGGTGCTCGCCTTCGTCGAGGATGTGGCGGCTTCTGGCGGCTATTGGATTGCGCTGGGGGCGGATGAGATTTATGCCGATGCCAGTTCGATCATCGGCTCGATCGGGGTGATCAGCGCCGGCTTCGGCTTCGCCGAGCTGATCGCGCGCTATGGGATCGAGCGCCGTTTGCATACCTCCGGCGAGCGCAAGGGCATGCTCGATCCGTTCCTCGCCGAACGCGCCGAAGACGTCGAGCGGCTGAAGGCAATCCAGCGCGAGATGCATGAGAGTTTCAAGCAGCTGGTTCGTGTTCGCCGGGCCGAGAAACTCACGGGCGACGAGCGCGAGTTGTTCAGCGGCGAGTTCTGGACCGGGAAGCGCTCGCTGGAATTGGGGCTGATCGACGGGCTGGCCGACGCCCCGACGCTGTTGCGCGAACGCTTCGGCAAGACGGTGAAGCTGGTGCCGGTCGGCGAGCGTCGCGGCTGGCTGCGCCGACGTTTCAGCGTTGGCGCGAATCCCTCGCCGCTCGCCGAGTGGACCGCAGGGATCTTGGCCGCGGTCGAGGAGCGCGCGCTGTGGAGCCGCTTCGGGCTGTGAGCTTCCGGGTCTCTCGTTGCCGCCTGCTCGCCGCCGCCGCGATCGTTCTGATACCCGCGTTGGCGTGGGGTCAGGAGCTGAAAGGCGAGGGCCAGGTGTTGGGCGGGGACGCTCTGGCGGTGGGCGGCGCGCGCTTCCAGCTTTGGGGCATCGACGCCCCGGAGGCGAACCAGCCCTGCTTCATCGACGGCGTCGGCTGGGAGTGCGGCGCGGCGGCGGCGCGCAAACTGGCGGAGTTGGCGTCGCTCGGGCCGCTCACCTGTGTGCCGCGCGCCGATCCCGACCGCACCCGGCGGGCGCTGCGCTTTGCCTGGTGCCGCAATGGGGCCGGCGATGATCTGGCCCTGGAGATGGTCAAATCCGGCCTGGTCTATGCCCTGCGCGCACAGACGATGGACTATGCCGCCGCCGAGGACGCGGCGCGGGCGGCAAGGCTCGGCATGTTTCGCGGCGTCTCGATGCCGCCGTGGGAATTTCGCGACGCGCCCCGTAATTAGGGCCCAGGCAACTCGCGCGCGAGGGAGATCGGATGTTCGGCCTGCCGTCACCTGGAAAGCTGTTGCTTCTGATCGTGGCCGTGCTCGCGGTCTGGTACGGGTTCAAGCTCTACCGGCGGCTGGAAGCGGCGCGCCGGGCCGAGCTGCGCAAATCGTCGCGCCCGCCCATGCGGCTGGATACGGTCGAATGCACCCGCTGCGGCACCCATGTTGCGGCCGGCGCGCGCGAGGACTGCGAGCGCAAGGATTGTCCGCTGGCGTGAGCGCGCGCGTTGACGCTGGCGGCGGCGCTACCTAGGCTCCGCGCCCCATGACCCCAAGTGCTTCGACCCAAACCGCCGAGCCGGCCAAAAGCTTCCAGGACATCATCCTGCGCCTGCAGACCTTTTGGTCGGCGCAAGGCTGCCTGTTGCTGCAGCCCTATGACATGGAAGTCGGCGCCGGCACCTTTCACCCGGCGACCACCTTGCGCGCGCTCGGGCCGAAGCCGTGGAAGGCCGCGTTTGTGCAGCCCTCGCGCCGGCCATCGGATGGGCGCTACGGCGAAAACCCGAACCGGCTGCAGCACTACTACCAGTATCAGGTGATCCTCAAACCCTCGCCCATCGATGCGCAGGAGCTGTATCTGGCCAGCCTGGCGGCGCTCGGCATCGATGCGGCGCGGCATGACATCCGCTTCGTCGAGGACGATTGGGAAAGCCCGACGCTCGGCGCTTGGGGACTCGGCTGGGAAGTGTGGTGCGACGGGATGGAAGTCACCCAATTCACCTATTTCCAGCAGGTCGGCGGCAGAGATTGCGATCCGGTCGCGGTCGAGTTGACCTATGGGCTGGAGCGCTTGGCGATGTATGTGCTCGGGGTCGAGAACGTCTACGACCTGCCCTTTAATGGCGCGGGCGTCAGCTATGGCGACGTGTTCCTGCGCGCCGAGCGCGAATTCAGCGCCTATAATTTCGAACACGCCGACACGGCCGCGCTGTTCAAGCAATTCGAATTCGCCGAAAAATCCTGCGGGCAACTGGTCGCGGCGAAACTCGCGCTGCCGGCCTATGACCAATGCATCAAGGCCAGCCACGTGTTCAATCTTTTGGACGCGCGCGGGGTGATCTCGGTAACCGAACGTCAATCCTATATCCTGCGCGTGCGCACGCTGGCGAAGGTCTGCTGCGACGCCTGGATCGCGGGTAGCTAGCGCCATGCCCGAACTTCTTCTCGAACTCCGGTCGGAGGAAATCCCGGCGCGCATGCAGGCACGCGCGGCGGAAGACCTTCAGCGCCTGGTCACGGAGAAGCTCGCGGCGGCGGGGCTGAATTTCACTTCCGCGCGCGCCTTTGTCACCCCGCGCCGCTTGGCGCTGGTGGTGGACGGCCTGCCGGAGCGGCAGCCGGACCGGACCGAGGAACGCAAGGGCCCGCGCGTCGGTTCTCCTGAACAAGCGATTCAAGGGTTTCTCAAATCCGCCGGCCTCACCTCGCTCGACCAATGCGAAAAACGCATGATCGGCAAGGCGGAGTTTTATTTTGCGATCAGTAGGAAAGCTGGCCTCGATACCAAGAAAGTTCTCCCAGAGTTGATCTGGGAAATTTTGATGGACCTCGGTTGGCCGAAGTCGATGCGGTGGGCAGAGAATAAATTCCGATGGGTTCGGCCGTTGCATCGCATTATCGCAATTTTTGACGGCAATGTTCTCGACGGCGCTCTGGAACTTGGCCTTGGCAGTCCCACTCCCACGGTTGGACGTTTCGCAACACGAAGCATGGCCGAGGCAAATGCAAAAAAAACGCCTCAGAATTTCATTGCATACTCAGATTTGACGGCTGGCCATCGCTTTCTCGCGCCGAAAGAGTTCTCCGTCACCGGCTTCGCCGATTATCAAACCAAGCTGCGCGCGGCGAAAGTCGTTCTCGACCGCGAGGAGCGCAAGCGGATCATTGTCGATCAGGCGCAGGCGCTGGCCAAAAAACAGGGGCTCACGCTCAAGCCCGATGCGGGTCTGATCGAAGAAGTCGCCGGGCTGGTCGAATGGCCGGTGGCTCTGATCGGCCGGATCGACGCGGCTTATCTGGGCTTGCCGCCGGAAGTGCTCACCACCTCGATGCGCACGCATCAGAAATACTGCGCGCTGGAAACGGCCGACGGCAAACTCGCGCCGCAGTTCATCGTCATCGCCAATACCGAAGCCAATGACGGCGGCAAGGCGATCATCGCCGGCAATGAGCGCGTGCTGCGCGCGCGGCTTTCCGACGCGAAATATTTCTGGGATTTGGATTGCAAGACCAAGCTCGAAGAGAGGGTTGGCAGGCTCGACCAAATTGCTTGGAACGCTAAACTCAAAGATGTTGAGCCGGGCATCACAGGGAGCATGGGCGAGCGCGTCACGCGCTTGCAAACCCTGGCCGCTGAATTGTCCGAATACATCCCAGGCTGTGACCGCGAGCGTGCGCGTTCTGCGGCATTGCTGTGCAAGGCCGATCTTCTGACCGGCATGGTGGGCGAATTCCCCGAGCTGCAAGGGATCATGGGCCGCTACTATGCGCTGGCCGAGGGCGAAAGCGCCGATATCGCCAACGCGATTGCCGAACACTACGCGCCGAAAGGCCCCGACGACCGCACGCCCTCCGCGCCGGTGAGCGTCGCGCTGGCGTTGGCAGAAAAAATCGACACGTTGTTCTGGATGTTCGCCATCGGCGAGAAGCCCACGGGATCACGCGATCCTTTCGCCCTGCGCCGCGCTGCTTTGGGGATTATCCGGCTGGTGCTAGACAATAAGCTTCGGCTGCCCTTGCGGCGCATATTTAATCTTACGGATTTCGCTTTCGCCGAGGGCAAAGTCGGTGTGACCTGGGACCGCAACCGGGTCGTTGGCGAAGTGCTCGATTTCATCGGCGACCGGCTCAAGGTGCATCTCAAGACCGACGGCGTGCCGCATGACCAGGTGGCGGCGGTGTTCGCGCTCGGCGACGACGATCTGGTGCGCGTGCTGGAGCGGGTGCGGGCGCTCGGCGTGTTCCTCAAGAGCGACGACGGCACCAATCTGTTGGTCGCCTATCGCCGCGCCGCGAATATCCTGCGCATCGAGGAAAAGAAGGATTCCGCGAGCTACTCCGGCGCCGATTACGACCCCAAGCTGGCCGAGGCGGAGGAGACCGTGCTGTGGCGCGGCCTCAGTGATGCCGAAACGGCGCTGGCCGCACATTTGGCGGCGGAGAACTTCGCCCAGGCGATGGGCGCGCTCGCCCGGCTGCGCCGGCCGGTGGATGCCTTCTTCGACAAGGTGACGGTCAACGCCCCCGAGGCGAACTTGCGCCAAAACCGCCTCCGGCTGTTGGCGCGGATCACCTCGGTCATGAACCGCGTGGCCGATTTCTCCCGGCTCGAAGGGTAGCGGCGCGCCTTGCCTGTTGCGGTCTTGTTAGCGGATGGCTGATAGCTGTTAGCTGAAAGCTGACGGCGGAATTCGAGTCCATGCCCCAATGGGTTCATAGCTTCAATCTCGGCCAGGCGGATCGCGCCGTCGCGCCTGAGAACCGTTCTGCCAAGGTCTTGGGCGGCAAGGGCGCATCGCTCGCGCGCATGAGCGGGCTTGGCCTGCCGGTGCCGCCGGGGTTCACCATCGTCACCGACGCCTGCGCGCATGTCCTGGCCAAGGGCGGGCGCTTCCCGCGCGGCTTGGAGGCCGAGGTCAAAGCCGCGCTCGCAAGGTTGGAAAAGACGGCCGGCGCGCGTTTCGGTGGTGCGAAGCGTCCGCTGCTGTTGTCGGTGCGCTCCGGCGCGGCGGTGTCGATGCCGGGCATGATGGACACCGTGCTCAATCTCGGCCTCAACGATCAAACGGTGCTTGGCCTGGCGGCGGACAGCGGCGACGCTGAATTCGCCTTCGGCTGCTACCGGCGCTTTATCGCAATGTACGCGACCGTCGTGCTCGGCGTGCCGGAGGAAGACTTCGCAGATTGCCCGCCCGATGCAGCCCGCGCCCATCTGGACGCGGTCGCGCGCGCGACCGGCCACGCTTTCCCGCAAGATCCGTGGGAGCAGCTGTGGGGCGCGATCCGCGCCGTCTTTCTCTCCTGGCTCAATCCGCGCGCCCGCGCCTATCGCGCCTTGCATGGGCTTGCGGAAGAGGGCGGGACCGCCGTCACGGTGCAGGCGATGGTGTTTGGCAATCGCGACGCGCGCTCCGCGACCGGCGTCGCCCATACGCGCGATCCGATGACGGGGGAAAACCGCCTTGGCGGCGAATATCTGCCGCGCGCTCAGGGTGAAGAGCTGGTCGCCGGACGGAGCACGCCGCTGCCCTTGACCGGCGACGAGCGCACCCTTGAAAAGGCCATGCCGGCGGCATTTCGCGCGCTGAAGCGTGCCGCCGCCACGCTCGAAGCCGAATACGGCCAGATGCAGGAGATCGAGTTCACCATCGAGCGCGGAAAACTCTTTCTGCTGCAAACGCGCGCGACCAAGCCGAGCGCGGCAGCGGCGATCCGCATCGCGGTCGAGCTGGCGCAGAGCCACACGATCACGCGCGCGGCCGCGATTGTGTCGATCGAGCCGCGTTCGCTCGAACGACTGCTGCATCCGCGCCTCGACCCTGCCGCGCGTCGCGACCGGCTGGGGCGCGGGCTGCCGGCGGCGCCTGGTGCGGCCTCCGGCGCGATTGTGTTCACCGCCGCCGAGGCGATGGCCCGCGCCGAAGCCGGCGAGCGCGTTCTCCTGGTGCGTGCCGAAACCAGCCCGGAAGACATCCGCGGGATGCATGCGGCCGAGGGGATCCTCACCACCCGCGGCGGTATGACCAGCCACGCCGCCGTGGTGGCGCGCGGCATGGGGCGGCCGTGCATCGTCGGCGCGGGCGAGCTTGCGGTCGATGCGGCCAAGGGCCAGCTCACCGCGCGTGGTCGCGTGTTCGCCGCCGGCAGCGTGCTCACCCTCGACGGCGCCAGCGGCGAAGTGTTCGCCGGCAGCGTGGCGACGATCGAGCCGGAGCTTTCGCCCGAACTCGCGACCTTGCTCGGTTGGGCCGATGCGGCGCGGCGGCTCAAGGTGCGCGTCAATGCCGAGACGCCGGAGGAAGTCGCGCGCGCCCGCCGCTTCGGGGCGGAGGGCATCGGGCTGGCGCGCAGCGAGCAGATGACGCGCGATCCGGCGAGTCTTCTGGCGCTGCGGCGGATGATCCTGGCGACCGGGCCGGAGGGGCGGCGTCAAGCCCTGCGCGACTTGCTGCCGTTGCAGCGGGCGGCGTTTAAACGACTGTTCCTCGCCGCCGCCGGCTGGCCGGTGACCGTGCGCCTGTTCGACGCGCCGCTGCATGAGTTTCTGCCGCAGGGCGAGGCGGCGACGCGCGCCTTTATCGCCGAAAGCGGCGCGGATGCGACGATTGTCGCCGAGCGGCTCGCGCATCTGGCCGAGACCAATCCGATGCTCGGCCATCGCGGCTGCCGGCTCGGCATCACCTATCCCGAGATCTATGAGGCGCAGGCGCGCGCGCTGCTCGAAGCCGCGCTCGACGCCGAGGCCGACAGCGGAGCGCGCGTAGCGCCCGAGATCATGATTCCGCTCGCCGCCACCGGCCGGGAAGTGGAGCTGGTGCGCTCCATGATCGACGGCGTGGCCGCGGCGGTCGCGTCAGAGCGCGGCAAGCAGCCGGCGTATAGCCTTGGCTGCATGATCGAGCTGCAGCGCGCCGCCCTCTGCGCCGGCGAGCTGGCGCGCGCCGCGGCGTTCTTCAGCTTCGGCACCAACGACCTGACGCAGACGAGCTGGGGCCTGTCGCGCGACGATGCGGCTCCTCTGTTGCAGGAATACGAGCGGCGCGGGGTGATCGCCGCCGATCCGTTCGTGGCTTTCGACCGCGACGGCGTGGGCGAGCTGATGGCGCTGGCGACCGCGCGCGGGCGCGTGGCCCGGCCAGAGCTCTTGCTTGGCATTTGCGGCGAGCATGGCGGCGATCCCGACGCCATCGCCTTCTGCGAACAACTCAAGCTCGATTACGTTTCCTGCTCGCCGTTTCGCGTGCTGATTGCCCGGCTGGCGGCGGCGCAGGCGGGGATTAAGTCTCAACCGCAAACGGAAACGCGAGCGGGACGAGCCGCGCCTCGCCGGCGGTCAGCGGCTCCGACCCGGAAGCGGCCTCAAGCCGCAAAAGCGCGAGCCCGCGCCCGGCGGCGCCCGAGCGCATGACACCGGCCTCTTTCCCGCCGGCGAGCACGGGGGTGCCCGGGGGCGGCATCGGGCCCTCGATCGCGACCGGGAACAGCCGCCGTTTCACCAGCCCGCGATGGCGGTAGCGCGTCGTCAATTCCTGCCCGATATAGCAGCCCTTGTTCCAGGCGATCGCGCCGAGCGCATCGAGATTGCCTTCGGCCGCGACCGTCTTGTCCGGCTCCAAATCGCGGCTACCGTCGGGCACCGCGAGCGCCAGACGGTGGCGGTCGTAATCGCCCGCGTCGGCCGGCGCGAAGCCAAGCTGGGTCAGAACCGCTGCGTCCGTGGCCGCGGGCAGCAACGCGCGTCCGCCGAGCGCCGCCAGGCGCGGATCGACGAACGCCACCCCGTCGCCCAGGCTGCGCGCCGCTCCCGGCGTGGGTTCAAGACCAAGCGCCGCGGCGGCGCCTTCGCCCCACAGCGCATAGACGGCCCAATTCTCCGAGCTGTCGGCCAGGGTGAGTTTCGCGCGCAGACGATAACGCTCGAGCCGTGTGACCAGGTCGCCGATGCGTGTCCGCTCGCACTCCAGCAGCACAGAGTCGCCGCGCTCGACGATCAGGAAATCATGCAAGAAGCGCCCCTGTGGGGTCAGCAGCGCGCCATAGCCGGCATGTCGCGGCCCAACGGTACCCAGGTCCTGAGTGATCAGATTTTGCAGGAAAGAGCGCGCATCTGGGCCGGCGACTTCAACTATACCGTGACTCACAAGCGGTATAAACAACCTTTCCGCCATTCCGCTGCTCCGTTCGCGCCCTTGGCCTCGTTAGATAGTAAGGCTGTTTTCGCTTCCGGTCGACTGGCGCGACCGATGGAGCGTCGCGGCAAGATCCAGAGACTTTGCCGGCGCAGATGGGACGATTTAGTCGGATAGACATCTTTCTACTAAGCCGGCGTTAACAGCGATAGGCGAGACTATCGTCATCGGGCCGGTTTCCGCTGGCCCCTAAGACCCAGGCAGGGTTCACATGCTCGGACGTATTGTTCTCATCGCTCTTCCGCTGGCCCTGTCGGCCTGCGCCGAGGTAAGCTACAGCCTGGTAGCCGCTAGCTCGCTGTCGCGCATGTGGTTCGACTGGCCGCGCGAGCCGGCCAAGTCGGCCGCCCCGCCGCTGCCCGCGACCCCGGTCTATTGCTACCGCACGCTCGCGGACGAGGTATGCTATGCGCAGCCACTGACGGCGGTCGGGGATGGGGCACGCCTGATTGGTCATGTTGGTCCAGAACCGAGTGTGGGAGCTGGTATGGGGGCTGTCGCCAATGTCCCGTAATTTTCCCCCCCGCCTCTTGGTGCTTGCCTGCGCGGTGGTCATGGCCGCGCTGCCCGCGGTGGCCCAACCGGCGCCGCGGCCGGGCAGCTTTTCCGAGGCCATGCGCTGGTATCAAGATGCCGCCGCCGCCGGCAATGCGCGCGCTCAATTTCTGCTCGCGGTCAAATACGAAGCCGGCATCGACGCTCCGAAAGATCTGGTTGCGGCGCGCAGCTGGTATGCGCGCGCGGCCGAACAGAATCACCCGCTCGCCCAGTTCAAGCTGGCGCTTATGCTTGAGCGCGGACTGGGCGGCATGGCCGACCCGATCGCCGCGGTCGGTTGGTACGAAGCCGCTGCCCAGGTCGGGCTGGCGCCAGCGCAATACAATCTCGCCGTCGCTTATTTGAACGGCGCCGGCGCGAAGCGCGACCGCGCCCGGGCGTTTGCGTGGCTGGCGCTTGCCGAACGCGCCGGCGTCGAACCGGCGTCGTCGCTCAAGACCCGGCTGGAGAGCGAGTTTCAACCGGATGAATTATCGGCGGCCAGGGCGCTGGCGAAGGAATACGCCGACAAGCTGCCGCACTCGCCATATTAAATAATTCACCATATTAAATATGGCTTCGGCGGCGTATTGGTTCCAATACAAATCCGCGAATTATTGCTACAAGTATAGATAAATACTTGTGCAAGTATCTTCCAATAAATAGTTATCCCGCCGGCGGTTTAACCGCGATTTAACGCGCAAAGTCCAGCATTGGCATGGGGAACGGCATGGCTTCCCGCCCAGCCGTTCGCGACGCTTCCGCTGCTTTGTAATCCCGGTAGTAGTTCCGGCGGCCCGCTTGGCCGATCGTGCAAAACGGTGGACGTCCGGGCGAGGGCGGGTTGGGGACGGTTGTGCAGCTGTTAAGCCGATGAGGATGAAGGTGAGTAAAGATCCGTTGGATGAATTCGGCCGCCTGATCAAGCAGGTCAAGGTCACGGAGTACGAGCGCGGCTGGCGCGAGGCGATGGAAGCCATCCAGCGCGCGGCGGTCACTCTCTATCGCCAATCCGCGGTAGCGAGCGAGGCCGCGGCCGATAACGCTTCCTCCGGTGCGGTGGACGCGCTCCGCCCGCTGCAGGCGGCGGCCGAGCCGCCTCCGGAGCCTGAACCGGCGGCTCCGGGCCAGACCGAGGAGCCGCTTGCCGATAATGACGCTCGGCCCAGCCCCACGCAGAGCGAAAGCCCGCCACGCTTTGTCACGCCCAAATGGGCGCTGCTGAAGCGCTAGTCCCATAGCCCTTGCCGAAGGTGAACCATGAAATCCGCCCCTGACATACGTACGCCGCAGCGCGGCCCGCAAATTCCGCCGACGGTTCTAGCCCTCGCTTCCCCCGAGGCCGAGACCCCGGTGCACGCCTATGCCGAGGTAACGCGCCTGGTCGAACGGCTTCACCGCCGTTATCTCGACGTCGTGCGGTTTGAGCTGAACCGCCTCAAGCGGGAAGACATCAATCCGGTGCAAGCGCTGCTGTTGATGAATATCCAGTCCGCCGACCTGTCCATGCGCGATCTGGTCGAGCGCGGCTATTACATCGGCTCCAACGTGACCTACAACGTGCGCCAGCTGGCGGCGTCCGGCTATCTCGAGCAGCAGCGTTCGGAGCGCGATCGGCGCTCGGTCAAGCTGCGCCTGACCGAGAAAGGCACCAGCCTGTGCGCGCATCTCGTGCGCCTCGAAAGCGGTCACGCGGCGCGGCTGAATGACCACGAGGTCGAAGGCGGCATCGTGGTGGCGCGCGAGGCGCTGCGCGCCCTCGAGCGCGTGTGGACCGAACACATCCAATACGGGCGCGAGTAATCTCGCCGCGGGCCGGGGGGGCCGCAAGGCCCGCATCGAGGACCTAGTCGCTGGCGCGTGTCGCCGGAAATGAAAACGCCGCCCCGAGCAATCGGAAGCGGCGTTTTTTTCGTGTGCGTGCGGGGTGTTGTCTAGCCGGCGGTACGCACCACCAGGCAGGACATGTTGCGCGCCTTCAGGCTGTTGCACAGATCGTTGGCCGCCTTGCGGTCGTTAAAGGCCTGGGTCTGAACGCGAAAGTAGGTCCCGCGGCCATTGATTTCCGCTTTTTCGAAATTGGGCGAGAGCGCGCCCAGAAGGTGGATATTGCCGCTCTGCGCCTTGGTCCAGACGCCTTGAGCCGCATCCTGGCTGGGCAGCGAGGCGATCTGCACGCGCCAGACGCTGCGCGCCGCAACCTGGGCCAAGGTCGGGCGCGACGGCGGTCTTTACGGCCGGCGCAGCGGCGGGAGCCGGCGTTTCGGCGGCTGCCGTCGTCGTCGGAGCCGGGGTCGCATCGGTGGCCGCCGGGGTCGTCGCGGCGAGCGGTGCGGCGTCCGGCTGGGTCAATGACAGCGTGACCGGCGGACGCGCCTGGATCGGCTGCACTGTCCGGGAATTAATCATGATCGAGGTCGAGCGGCTTGGCGGCGGGGTCAGGACTTGGCCCTCGGGCATTACCACCGGCCGGCGGCCGGACAACGGCGCGTTGGTCTGCGGCGCGGCGGCCTGGGCAAGCTGGGTGCGGCCTTCGGCCGGACCGGCAGCCGCCTCGATCGTCCGCCAGTCGGGCTGACCCGACGGGCTGACGCGGGCAACGGAGGCCTTGCTCGGCCCTGTAGCCGGCACCGAGGTCGCCGTGGTGCTGCCAAGGTAAACAGCGGTGACAGCGGCGGTCGCGATCAGCGCCGCCGGGATAACTTGCCGCGGTGAAAAGGTGATGCGCACGACTTACGCTCCTGGCCAATTGAAACCGTGGCCGGAAGCCTAGGGAGATTATGCTTAAGATCGGGTTAAGGCGGCGGCAGAACAAAAACCGGGTCTGACAATACGCAGTTTCACTCCGCCATCGTCATCATGCGGTGGCGAGCTTTGCCGGGCTATTTGACCGACACGCTCGCGCTGGCGACGCGGTGCGGGGAAGCGTCGGCCACCAGCGGCGCGGGCGAGCGGCGGTAGAAGACGTGGTGACCGATCGAAGGACCGCGCTCGAACGCCTGCTGCCAGTACGGCTGCACGTAATCGGCATGATACCACAGCGCGCCGCCAGTCGGATCGGCCGATTCTCCGGCCATGATGAGGTGGGCGATGCGCAGCGCCTCTTGCCAGGCCTGGGCCTCGCGCGGGCGGTCCGACAACCCGTCGCACCACCAGGAAAACTGGCAGCGATGCAGGTGCTTGTCGCCGCCTTGGCGCACGACATCGCATAATTCACGCGGGAAACGGCCGTCGAGGCTACGATTGAGCACCACATGGCCAACGGCGCGCTTTCCTTCTTCGGATTCGCCCCGCGCTTCGTGATATATATTGAGAGCCAGGCATTCGAGCGCCGAGGCGGCATCAACCGTCGACTCCGTGGCCGACGAGGACGGCTCTTCCACGGCTTCCACGCTGGGAGCGAGGGTCAGCGCGGCAATGATCGGCAGCAAGATGGAGGCGACTTTGACGGCGGCGCTGGTACGGCCGTTACGCGGCCCTTGTACTTTCTTGCCCATGTTGGCGGCTCCCTTTGATCGCTCTCAGGTGTCGCCCCCGGTCCTTTGGTTCAGCTCCTCGTCGCTCGGCCCCTCTGACTTGATGGATATTATCATAAAATTAAACTCTACTAATTTGAAGTATATATCTCGACAAATTCGCGAATAATTTCGATAAAATCCGACATATTAAGTATATCGTTAACAAAAATTAACTATAAATCCTGATGGTTTCTCAAGGGATTTTGGCCGACACTCCCTATCGGCTGGTGCGGCAGGTTTAGGAATTATTTTCGAATTGGGCGAGGGCGCGGTGCTGCAGAATCAGGCGAATGGAGCAGGTGGCGGACAGGCTCCGCGGCGGTTTTCATCTCTTGCGGCGGCCGGTGTGGCCATGGTGGTGCCGCCGATGGTGGTGTTCGCGCTCACGCTTTGGTTGACGCATGGCGCTCCGCTGCATCCGCCGGGCGCGATGCAGCAGCCAGAGCTTTTGGGCGCGCTGCGTGTGATCGAGCGCTCGAATTAACGCACTTGCCCCCGGCGACGCCCGGGTGTACCGGCGACGCCATGCGCGCCAAGCACACTGATGCGCGCGCGATCGGCGCTGGAGTTTGGCGCCTCGCGCCGTTTCTGCGCCTGCTGCGACCAGAGCAATGGGTGAAGAACGGCTTCGTTCTGGCGCCACTGTTCTTCACCCCCGGCGCCGTCACGCCCAAGATCGTCCTTGTAGCTATGGCTGGCTTCGCTTGTTTCTCGGCCGCGGCCAGCGCCGGCTATGTTCTCAATGACTGGTACGATCGCGCTGAGGATCGCGGGCATCCGGCCAAGCGCGACCGGCCGCTGGCCTCCGGCGCGGTCACGCCGTCCGCCGCGCTGGGGGTTGCTTTTGGTCTGCTGCTCGGGGCGCTGGCCGGCGCGTCCTTGCTGAGCAACCGGTTTCTCGCGCTGCTCGTGGCCTATGTCGCGCTATCGGGGCTCTATAGCGCGGTGTTGCGCCGGCACGCGATCATCGATGTGCTCACCGTTTCCCTTGGCTTTGTGTTGCGCGTGTTGGCCGGCGCGGCGCTGGCCGGCGTCGCGGCGAGCGTCTGGATCCTGGCCTGCACCGGGCTGTTGGCGCTGGCGGTGGCGCTTGGCAAGCGCCACGACGACGTCCAGCGCGGGCGCGGCGGCGCGAAGCGGCCGAGCCTGGCCGGCTATAACCTCCGCTTTTTGGACACCAGCGTTGCCGTCGTGCTTGGCGCGCTCTTGGTCGCCTATGTGATGTACACGATCGACCCGGCGGTGATTGCGCGCGGCGGCGGCCGGCCGCTGATCGCGACCATTCCCTTCGTCGTTGGCGGCATTCTGCGTTACTTGCAGATCATGCTGGTCGAGAAAAAGACCGGGGCTCCGACCGAGCTGGCCTTGCGCGATCCGGGGTTGCGCCTCGCGGCCCTCGGCTGGCTTGCCGTGTTCGCGCTTCTGCTCTACCTGCCGTGAGCGCTCTGCGCTCGTCCGATTGGGCTTCGCGCCGCGTCGCCGGCTGGGGTCGCGCGCTCACCGCTGACATGGCTTTGGCGCGGCCCGAGCGCGTGGCGGATATCGGGCGCGCCATCGCCGCTGCCGGCCCCGGCGGCGCCATCGCGCGCGGCGGCGGGCGCAGCTACGGCGATGCGGCGCTCGGTGCCGCGGGCTTTGGCATCGAACTCGGCCGGCTCGATCGGCTGCTGGCCTTCGACCCGACCAGCGGCGCCTTGGTGGCCGAGGCTGGAGTCACCTTCGCCGATCTGCTTGCCGTCTTTTTGCCGCGCGGTTTTCTGGCGCCTGTGACGCCGGGCACGGGCTTCGCGACGCTCGGCGGCGCGCTGGCCAACGACGTGCATGGCAAAAATCACGATCGGGTCGGCAGCTTCGGCGACCATGTGCTGTGGTTCGATCTGGTGCTTGCCTCGGGCGAGACCCGGCGCGTGACGCCGGACAGCGATCCGGAGCTGTTCCGGGCGACGATCGGCGGCATTGGCCTGACCGGTGTGGTGAGCACGCTCGCCGTCAAGCTGCTGCGCGCCCCGTCGACGGCCTTCAAGGTGCGGATGGCGCCGATGGCCGGGCTCGAGCCGTTCCTTGCCGCGCTCGAGGGGGCGCGCGCAGCGGCCGGCTATTCGGTCGGCTGGATCGACGGTTTGGCGCGCGGTGGTGCGCTCGGGCGCGGGGTATTGGAGACCGCCGAATTCGCCGATCCGCCGCAGCCGAGTTTTCGCCCGCGTCGCCGCTTGTCGGTGCCGATCGCGCTGCCGTTGGTCAAGCGCGCCAGCATTGCGCTGCTTAATCGGTTCTATGCCGCGCGCACCGGACAGACGGGGCAAGAGCGCATCGTCCCGGCCGAGGCCTTTCTCTATCCGCTCGACGCGCTCGGGAATTGGAACCGGCTTTATGGGCGCAAGGGTTTCGCCCAGTTCCAATGCGTATTGCCCGATGCCGGCGCGGCCGCAGGGTTGCGCGCTTTGTTGCAAGCGCCGGAACGGGAAGGCGTCCCGCCGGCGCTGGTGGTGATCAAGACGCTCGGGATCGCGGGCCGCGGCTATCTGTCCTTTGCGCTGCGCGGTGTCACGCTGGCGCTCGACGTCGCGATGACCGGCCGCACGCCGGCCCTGCTTGAGCGATTGGCGGACATCGCGCTCGATCACGGCGGGCGGGTCTATCTGGCCAAGGACGCGGCGCTGAGCGCGACGCAGTTTGCGCGCATGTATCCGCAGGCCGAAAAGCTGCGCGCGGTGAAGGCGCGCGTGGACCCGGATGGGCGCTTCTGTTCGGCGATGGCGCAGCGGCTGGGACTTATGGCGACACGGGCATGAGCGCGGGAACCTGGATCATCGTCGGCGGCTCCTCGGCGATTGCGCGCGCCTGTGCGCGCCGCGTAGCGGCGGCGGGCGCCGACGTCGTTTTGGCCGGGCGCGACCGCGCCGATCTGGAGCACAGCGCCGCCGATCTGCGCGTCCGCTTCGGCGTCGATGCGCGGGTCACGGAGTTTGACGCCACTAATCCGGACGCGCCCGCGGCGCTGGTCGCCGGCGTGCAGCAGGCGGCACGGCCGCTCAATCTTCTGCTCGCCTTCGCCACCATGCCGGAGCAGGCCGCGGTCGAGGCCGACCGGGCGCTGCTGCGGCGCGGTTTCGCGGTCAATCTGGTAGCCGCGGCGGCGTTGCTCGACAGTTTCGCGCCGCTGTTGGAGGCGCAAGGCGCCGGGCGCGTGCTGGTATTCGGCTCGGTCGCCGGCGATCGCGGGCGGCGGTCCAACTACGCCTATGGCGCGGCCAAGGCCGGACTCGCCGCTTTCGTCGAAGGTTTCGGCGCGCGGATGGCCCCCGCCGGCGTCTCGGTGACGCTGGTCAAGCCCGGTTTCACCGACACGGGTCTCACTTGGGGGAAGCGCGGCATGGCGCTCGCCGCGTCGCCAGAGTCCGTGGCGCGCGCGGCGCTGGCGGCGGTCGCGGCCGGCCGGCCGGTTAGTTATGCGCCGTGGTTCTGGCGCTGGATCATGCTCGTCATCCGGCTGTTGCCGGGCCGGGTCATGCGGCGGCTATCGATCTGACCCGAAAAGCGCGCTAGCCTGCGCGCATGACCGCGCCGTCTCTCCCCGCAATACTATACGACACGCTGATCGTCGCCGTCGGCGACGTGCATGGCTGCTACGAGCGGCTGTGCGCGTTGCAGGATTCGATCTACGCGCTGGCGGCCGAGCATGCCGCCAGCCGCCGCGTGCTTATTTATCTCGGCGACTATGTCGATCGTGGCCCGGCGTCGTGTGACGTGATCGAGGCGCTGCTCGCGCCGCCGCCCTTGCCCATAGAGGTGGTCCATCTTCTGGGCAACCACGAGGAGCTGATGCTGTCCTTCCTCCAGGGCGGCCCGGCTTGGCCCTGGCTGATGAATGGCGGGGTCGAGACCTGCTGGAGTTACGGTATCAAGCCGCCGGAAATCTCTCGTGACGAATCCGGCGATACCGAGCTGCGCAACATGCTGCTGGACAACATTCCGCTCGCGCACAAGACCTTCTTGCTGCGGCTCAAGCTGTTGCACCGCGAAGGCGACTATCTGTTCGTTCATGCCGGCGTGCGGCCAGGCGTGGCGCTCGATGCGCAGGCGCCGCGTGATCTGTTGTGGATTCGCGACTTGTTTCTCGACTCGGAAGCGGATTTCGGCGCCGTGGTCGTGCATGGGCATACGCCGACGCATGAACCGGAAGTGTTCGTCAATCGCATTGGAATTGATACGGGAGCGTGTTTCGGCGGGAAGCTCACGGCGCTGGTGCTGTCCGGCGCGGAGCGATCATTCCTGCAAACCTAGAGCGGTCTAGCCCGGACCGGAGTGGATCCAGGCTGTATCCTCGTTGAACGAGTAGATGGGCAGGTAGCGCTCGGCGATCGCATCCCACCCGGTCAGCTCCGTGGTGAGGCTGTCGAGCACCAGCGTGGCGCCGCCGAATTTGACCAGCAGAACGGCATGCGCTTCGCCGCGCGTGCGTTCGCGCAGCACCACCAGGCGCAGGTCGCTCGCGTTCAGCCCAAGCGCGCGCAGCGAGAGATATTTGGCGATCGCGTAATCTTCGCAGTCGCCGCCGCGCGCGAACAACTCGTCGGGCGATTCCCAATAGTCGTTTTCGCCCCAATTGACCTCGTCGGCGACATAGGGCGCGGCATTGACGAAGGTGTTGACAGCAAGAATCTGCGTCGCCCGCGGGGCCTGCGCCAGCCGGGCGAGCAATTGCTCCCAGGCGAGCGAGGGACATCCCGGACCCTGGGCGCATATCGGCGACATGGCGCGCGCATGGCGCTCAAAAGCGCCGCTCCACTTGCGCAACAGCTTGGCCGGACCGGCCGGCGGCTCGTAAGCGGCCAGTGTCGCCAGCGGCGAGATCTCGGCCGCCGGCAGCGGCGCGGCCGGGACGGCCAGCACCGAAACCAGAACGATCGGAAGAATGTGCGCCGCGCGCCACTGCCGCATGCGAGCCCCCAGTCAGGTCAAGGCTCATCCATGCTGCCGGACGAAAGTTTACGAATTGCTCCGTCGCGGCCGCGCGGTATCAATATATCGAGGGGGTCAGCTCGCCGGTCGGACCAAGCTCCGCAGATCGACCGAAGGATCGGCCAGCAGCGCCGGGTCGGGGGCGATGCCGCGCGCAATCATTTGCCGCGCCGGGGCGATGTCGCGCGCGCTGTTGGCGGCATTGACCGCCACCAGCCGCCCGGCGTCCAGGTAAAAGGCCGTGAAGCGCATCGCCACGCGGTCGCCCCGTAGAACCACCCGGTCCCAGCGCGCCGGCAGCCCGGCCAGCTGCAGATTCACGTCGTATTGGTCCGACCAGAACCAGGGAATCTCGCTATAGGGCAAGGGGGCGCCGGCAATGGCGCGTGCGGCGGCGATGGCCTGATTCTGCGCGTTCTGCCAGGATTCCAGCCTGACGCGGCGGCCAAGCAACGGGTGGTCGAAGCTGGCGACATCGCCGGCGGCATAAATCGCTGGATCGGAACTGCGGCCGAAAGAGTCGACCAGAATGCCGCCGTCGATCACAAGCCCGGCGCTGGCGGCCAGTTCGACATTGGGCAGAATGCCGATGCCGACCACGATCACATCGGCGGCCAGCGTCGCGCCGCCCTTAAGCCGGATGGACGTTTCAGCGCCAGCAGGCTCGCAGCCTTCGATGGCCACGCCGGTTCGGATCTCGACGCCGTGGCGGCGATGCAGGGCGGCGATGGCGCTCGCGACCTCCGGCGCGGCCACGCGCGCCAGGATACTGGCCTGCGCTTCGAGCACGGTGACCTGCGCGCCGCGAGCACGCGCCGCCGCCGCGACTTCCAGTCCGATATAGCCGCCGCCGATCAGCACGACGCGCGCCTCCGGCTGCAGACGGTGGCGCAGCGCCAAGCAGTCGTCGATGCCGCGCAAATAATACAGGGACGCAGCGTCGCTCCCCGGCAAGGCCAAACGCCGTGGCCGCGCTCCGGTCGCCAGAAGCAGCGTGTCATAGGCCAAGCTTTCGCCAGCGGCGAGGCGCAGGCGCCGGGCCGCGCGGTCGATGGACTCGGCGCGCGTCGCCAAGCGCAGCGCGATATCCTGGGTGCGATAGAACTCCTCGTTGAACAGCCGCGCCTTGACCGGCTCATCGGCGCCGGTCAGCACCGATTTCGACAAGGGTGGGCGCTCGTATGGGAGATACGTCTCGTCGGAGACCAGCGTGATCGCGCCCGGATAGCCATGCTTGCGTAAGGCTTCGGTCGCGCGTGCCCCGGCCTGGCCGCCGCCAACGATGACGCAGCTGGGCCGACGCACCGCGCGCTACCGGCGGCGCGGGACGCCGACCAAAACCTCGTCGCCTTCGATCCTCACCTGGAAGGTGGCGATGTCTTCGGTAGCCGGCAGGCTAGCGGCCTTGCCGGTCGGGACATGGAAACGCGCCTGGTGCAGCGGGCACTCGATATATTCGCCGTCGAGCATGCCGTCCGACAGCTCGGCGAATTCATGACTGCAGATATTGTCGGTGGCATAGACTTGGCCGGCGATGCGGTAGAGCGCGATCAGCCGGTTGCCGACGCGCACCGGCTTGGGAGCGGCGGCGATAACGTCGCTCGTCCGCGCGACGCGGTGCCAATCGAGGGCGGTCGCTTCTGTCATATCCTGTCCTTGGGATGAGCGGCGCAGGCGCCGCGTGCTTTGTTCGGCGGCGACGCTAAAGTCGTGCTCGCACCCGGTCAAGGTGCGGCCATGGGGCTCTGCTCGTCGATCACCGGATTGCGCAGCACGCCGATGCCGGAGAGCTCGACCTCGACCGTGTCGCCCGGCTTGAGATAGACCGGCGGGGAGCGAAAGCCGCCGACGCCCGAAGGCGTGCCGGTCGAAATCACGTCGCCCGGAACCAAGGGCGTGATCGCCGAAATATAGGCGATCAGCGTCGGGATATCGAACACCAGGTCGCTGACCGGCGAGTGCTGCTCGACCTTGCCATTGACGCGCGTTTCGAGCGTAAGCCTGGATGGATCGGGGAGCTCGTCGGCGGTCACCAGCCACGGGCCGCATGCGCCGCTGCGCCAGAAGGTTTTGCCGGCGGTGAACTGGCTGCTATGCGCTTGGAAGTCGCGCAGCGTGCCCTCCATCAGGCAGGTATAGCCGGCGACATGCGAGAGCGCGCGTGCGGCCGGGATCGCGCGGCCGCCGGTGCCGATCACCAGGGCCAGCTCGCCTTCCCAATCGAAGGCGCGCGAGATACGCGGCCGCACCAGCGACTGGCCGTGCCCGACCAGCGAGCTGGGGTAACGCACGAACAGCGGCGGGTGCTCGGGCGAGGCCTTGCCGGTTTCCTTCACATGCGCCGCGTAGTTGAGCCCGACGCAGATGATCTTTTCCGGCTCGGGGATGGGCGGCAGCAGCTCGACCTGGTCCAGGCGGTAGCGCGGCGTCCCGGCGAGAGCCGCGCGCCCTGCCTCGGCGAGTCCGCCCTGGGCAAGAGCGGCGCGCAGGCTCGGCCAGCGTCCGTCGCTTCCGCCCAAGGGAACGATGCCGCCATCCTTGACCGCGCCCCATTCCATGCGCCCGCTGGCGCGATAGCTGACCAGCCGCATTCGTTAAGCCCTCCCTAAGAATCGTCGGTTTGTCTCATGCGGACCGCCGCACAACAACGCTGTCCGGGACCGTTGGTAAATCCTTTCTCAAGGATCGGCCCTTATTACCAATGGTTCGGGTCGCAACCGGGGATAAGCATGAGCGAACCAATGAACGATGCCCGGCTTTGGGCGCATGCCGAGCTGACGCGCAGCCTTGCGGCCCGCGCGCGTAGCGAGGGCAACGATGCGCTGGCGCGTGAACTCGATCGCCAGGCGCTCGAAGTCGAGCGTTCGATCGACAAGGCTGCCTGACGGGCGACCGTTACCGTGGGGTCCGCTGGGGGGGCCTTGCGCTAGGGATTGGGTGCAATCGGCGCCGACGGTCCATTGTCCGGCGTGTGGCCGGGCCGGACGCCGACGACGAGGAGTTTAGGTACCGGTCTTGCGCGCCTTGGGCTCAGGCGCGGCCGCTGCGACGGGCGGGGCTTCTGGCGCTCCTTCCGTCGCGCGGCGTTCGGCCAGGATGCGCTCATGCACCTCGCGGCGATAGACCCTCGCCTCGGCCGGAAAAGTCAGGCCAAGCTTGATGGACTTGCCGCGAATCTCAACGACCGTGACCTCGATATCATCGTTGATCACGATCGATTCGCCGATCTTGCGCGTCAGATAGAGCATGGCCTCGCCGCCCGCTGGGAACCGAGGCCCGGATTGTATACGGGTTCACGAAATTTTTACATAGTCTAATGACACTGGCCGCTGAAACCCGGATTCCACGGTGGAGCGCGGCGCAAATCCATGGATTTCTCGAAACTCCCGTTGGCCGACATGATGGGCCGCAAGCTCGAATGGCTGCGCACGCGCAGCGCCATTTTGGCCGAAAACGTGGCCAATGCCGACACGCCAGGGTATGAGGCGCGCGACCTCAAGCCGCTCGACTTCAAGACCCAGCTCAGGCGCGCCGGCAGCACGGCGACAGCGGCGACGCTGGCCGTGACCAACGCGCATCACATCGCCGCGACGCCCGGCCCGACTTCGGCGCAACTCAATGTCGCCAAGGAGCAGGCCTCGATCGAAACGACCCTATCCGGCAACTCGGTCAACCTTGAGCAGCAGATGGGCAAGGTCGGCGAGACACAGCTTGCGTATCACACCGTTGTCGAACTTTACCGCAAGCACCTGTCGATGATTCGCACGGCGCTTGGACGCAGCGGCGTCTAATCGGGCGCCCGGCACCTAGGAAGGACTCACTATGGATCTGGAACAGACGCTCGCCATCGCCGCTTCCGGGCTTTCTGCCCAGGGCAAGCGCGTGCGCGTGATCGCCGAAAATATCGCCAACGCCGATTCGGTCGCCGCTTCGCCGAACGGAAAGCCCTATCAGCGCAAGACCATTACATTTGAAAATGTGCTCGACCGCGCGACCGGCGCCGAATTGGTCAAGGTCAAGCGGATCGCACCGGACCGCTCGCCGCCGATCAAGCGCTATGAACCCGGCCATCCGGTCGCCGATGCCAATGGCTATGTGCTCACGCCGAATGTTGATCGTCTGGTCGAGGTGATGGACGCGCGCGAGGCTCAGCGCGGTTACGAGGCCAATCTGCAAATCATCGACGCGGCGCGTCACATGGCGTCGCGCACGGTCGATCTTCTGCGTTAACATGGATTTGAATCATGGCCGCATCGGTCGCGGAAGCGCTGTCAGCCTACCGCCAAACCGCGCTGGGCGCCGGCGCCGGCATTGAGCCGCGCGCCGAGGACGGTCCGAGCTTCGCCGAGCTTCTCGGCCGCGCCGGGACGGATGCGGTCGAAGTCGGCCGCGGCGCGGAACGCCTGACGCAGGCGGCGGTCGCCGGCAAGACCGACATGTCGAGTGTGATCGCCGCCGTCGCCAATGCGGAACTGACCCTGCAAACCGTGGTCGCGGTGCGCGATCGCATGGTTCAGGCCTACCAAGACGTCATGTGGATGCCGATCTAGCGGCTGGCACGCGCCACACCGTTCCGGGGGGAACCGATCGATGGAAATGCAGGATGTGCTCGACGTCGCACGCGAAGGCGTGATCGTCATGATCAAGATTTCAGCACCTGCCATGCTCACGGCGCTGGCGGTTGGTCTGGTCGTTTCGATGTTTCAGGCGCTGACGCAGATTCAGGAGATGACGCTGTCCTTCGTGCCGAAGATGCTGGCGATCTTCGCCTCGCTTCTGCTGTTCCTGCCGTTCATGCTTGCGACCCTAATCACTTACACGCAGGAACTTGCCAGCCGCATCGCCACCGGCGGCGGCTAGCGCGCCGCGGCCGCTCCCAGAACGGGTGCAGCGATGCTCGCCGAGCTTCTTGCTCTCAACACCTTCCATCTCATGCTGGTGTTCGCGCGCGTTGGCGCCGCGGTCATGCTGCTGCCCGGAATCGGGGAAATGGCGATCCCCGCGCGCGTGCGGCTCGGTTTCGCCTTGGCGCTGTCGCTGATTGTGATGCCGGTGGTCGCCGGCGGGTTGCCGGCGCCGCCGGCCCAGCCGATGGTGCTCATGCTGCTGCTGGGCGGCGAGATCTTGCTCGGCATCGCGGTCGGCACCATGGCGCGACTGTTGATCTCGACCGTGCAAGTCACCGGCACAATCGTCGCGTATCACGTCGGCATGGCGACGGCGAATATGTTCGACCCGACCGCCGGCCAGCAAGGGGCCATGATCGGCGCGTTTCTCGCGACGGTCGCGGTGACGCTGCTGTTCGTGACCGGGATGCATCACATGCTGATCGCGGGCATCGTCGATAGCTATACGGCGATGCCGCCGGGCGCCGAATTGCCGATCGGCGATTTGGCGGAAACGGCGACCCGCATTGTTTCGCTCAGTTTCCGGCTTGGGCTCGAACTCGCCATGCCGGCGGTCATCGTCGCCATGCTCCTGCTCATGGGCATGGGGTTGATGGCGCGCCTCTTGCCGCAGGTGCAGATTTTCTTCGTCGCGCTTCCGGCGCAGGTGATGGCGGGGCTGTTCATCATGGCGCTGACGCTATCGACCTCCATGCTCGTGTTTCTTGATCGCTTCCAGGGCACTCTCGGCGAAATCTGGACGCGCTAGGGGCGAGCGATGGCCGACGATCAGGACCAATCACAGCGCACAGAAGAACCGACCCAAAAACGCCTGGACGAGGCGCGCGGCAAAGGCGATGTCGCCAGTTCGCGCGAGTTGTCCACCTGGTTCATGTTGGCGGCCGCGACCGGGCTTTCCTTGTTGATGGCGCCGCAAATCAGCCGCGAGTTATCCTGGCGCCTGGCGCGTTTCCTTGCCGTCCCGCATGAGATGGATCCGGCCGCGCTGCTCGGCCTGGTGACGGCGATCGGACGCGATTTCGGTCCCATCCTGCTGTTGCCGACGCTTGTCCTGGTGGTGGCCGCGCTCATCTCAGGGTTCGTGCAGCACGGGTTCTTGCTGGCGCCCGAGCGCATCATGCCGGACTGGTCGCGGATTTCGCCCATGGCCGGATTTAAGCGGTTGTTCTCGCTGCGCGCCTGCCTCGATCTCCTCAAAGGCTTGCTCAAGCTCGTTCTGATCGGGGCGCTCGTCTGGGCGGTCGGCGCGACCGCCTGGCGAACACTCGAGGTTGGCCCGGCGCAGCCGCTCGAGGTGTCGGTCGACGAACTGGTGCTGCTCATCATCCAATTGCTCGGGGCGACGACCGCGGCGCTGACCGTGGTCGCCGGCGCCGATTACATGTATTAGCGCTTCGAGCACATCCGGAAGCTGCGCATGAGCAAGCAGGAAGTGCGCGACGAACACAAACAGACCGAAGGCGATCCGCATGTGCGCGCGCGGCTGCGCGCCATCCGCACCGAACGCGCGCGGCGGCGCATGATGCAGGCGGTGCCGGGCGCGGCGGTCGTGATCACCAACCCGACCCACTTCGCGGTTGCGCTGGCCTATGACGGGCCGAAGATGGCCGCGCCCAAGGTGGTCGCCAAGGGCGCCGATCTGGTGGCGGCGCGCATCCGCGCCATCGCCGAGGAGCACGGCGTTCCGATCGTCGAGAACCCGCCGCTGGCGCGCGCCCTGTTCGGCGCGGTCGAGCTCGGCGACCAAATCCAGACCGAACACTATCAGGCCGTGGCGCAGATCATCGCCTATGTGTTCAAGCTCAAGAGCAAACCGGGCCAGGCCGCGAGCTAGTCGCTCGCTAAATCGGACCGCGCGCGAAGCCGCGTCTGGCTTTATGGTAAGGCGCACCGAGTCGCAGTGCAGAGCGCCAGGGTTGCCATGTCGGGTTTGACGCTGTCCAGTTTCGCCCCGCGCCCCAGCCGTTCCGGGCTTTTGGCCTGTGCCGGCGTCCTGAGCGTGGTGGCGGGACTCGCGCTCGGCCTGACCAGCGGGTCGAGCCGGGAAACGCTGCTCCTGGCCCTGCTGTCCGGCGCGCTGGCGGCGTTCATCGGCGCCGGGGCGACGACAGTCATACGCGATCGCCGCCAACGGGCGGCCGCTCGGGCGGCGGAGCATCTGTGGCGTGATCTGGCCGAGGTCTTGCCGGTCGCGCTGGCGCTGGTCGATCGCAGCGGGCGCCTGATGCGCGCCAATGACGCGTTTCACAACTTGCTGCCCGAGGCCGGGCGCTCGCCGCTGGTCGCGCTGCGCCGGCGGCTGGCCGATGGCGATGCCGTATCCGGCGTCGTGGCGCGGCTTTCCTTGGCGATCGGCGAGGGGCGGAGTTCCGAGACCGAGGTGCAGCTGTCGGGCTCCGACGACATCTGCGCATCAGTGCATTGGCGTTCGGCGACGCCGGTGGACACGCGCTCTGGCTGATCGACGCCCGCCCATCCATGCTCGACCGCGCCGGCGGGAGCGTCGAGCCGACGACCGGCGACGCGGCCGCCGTGGCCGGGATCGGGCAGTATATGGCTTCCAGCGACGGCCGCATCATCGCGCTGAACAGTGTGTTGGCCGAGTGGCTCGGCCCCTCGATCGGTCCCGGATCGCGGATCGGCGACGCGTCCTTGCGCGGCGGCGAATTGGGCGGACGGCTGGTGCGCGCGCCGGGCGCCAGTGTTCTGCTGCGCGGCGCCGACGGGCGCGCGCTTGCCTGTCGCGCGCTCGAATTCGTGACCCGCGCGGGGGAGCAGGCGCCGGTGGTCGGCCTCATCTGGCGCAGCGAAGCGGAGCTCATGGAAGGCGCTTTATCGCCGGTCGCAGGGGCGGAGACTCGCTTTCGCCAGACCTTCGAGGCGGCGCCGGTCGCGATCGCCGTGCTCGACGATGCGGGCCGCATCGTGCTGGCCAATCCGGCGCTGCGCGCTTTCGTCGGCGCGGACGTACGCGAGCGTCCTTTTGCCGAGCTGATCGCGCCGGGCGATGCGGCGGGCGTCACCGCTTGGCTGCGCCAAGTTGTGGCGGGCAACGCGACGCGCGACTCACTCGACATCGCGCTCAAGCCGGCGGAGGGCGGAAACGATCTGCCGGCGACGCTCTATGCTCGCCCGCTGCCGATGCGCGACGGACGCATCGGGCTGGTGCTGCATCTCTTGGATGCGCGCGACCGGCGCCGGATCGAGCGCGACGCCGCCCATGACCAGCGCATCAAGCTGCTCGGGGAATTGGTCGCGAACACCGCCCACGAATTCAACCGCGATCTGCATGTGATCGGTGTTGCCTGCGAATCCCTTGTCGTGCGTCACGGACCGACCGACCCATCATTCGCCGACCTGATGGTGATTCAGCAAGGCGTCAATCGCGCCAAGCAGCTGGTGTCCAAGCTCTTGGCGTCCGCGCGAAAGCAGACTCTCGTGCCGCGCATCGTAGATGTGACCGACACGCTGGGCGATCTTCCGCATTTCCTGCGGCGGGTGCTTGGGCCCGGGGTCGAACTGATCATGCAGCATGGGCGTGATCTTGGCGCGGTGAAGGTTGATCAGGCCCAGCTCGAGCAGGTCGTTTTCAACCTTGCCGCCAATGCACGCGATGCCATGCAGGGGCGCGGCCGGCTCACGATTCGGACAGCCAATCGGACACTTGAAAACGCGCGCGGAGCCGGCGCCGAGGACGCGCCGCCGGGCGAGTATGTGTCGATCGAAGTCGCCGATACCGGGAGCGGCATTCCGGCGGACGTGCTGCCGCACATCTTCCAGCCGTATTTCACCACCAAACCGACCGGCGTCGGCACTGGTCTTGGGCCGGCAATGGTGTTCGGCATCGTCCGCCAGTCGGGTGGTTATCTGCTCGTGGACACCAAGCCGGGGATCGGGACCACCTTCACCGTGCTGCTGCCGCGTCACGCGCATCTTCCGACCGTCCGCCCGGCGGCGGCGCCCGGACCCGTACGCCGCGATCTGACGGGCAGTGGCACCATATTGCTGGTTGAGGACGAGGATTTGGTGCGTAAGCCGGCGGCGAAGGCTTTGCGCCTTCGCGGCTACACCGTGCTCGAAGCCGACACCGGCGTGCGTGCGCTCGAACTCCTGGGGCACGAGAGCGCGATCGACCTTCTGATCACCGACGTGATGATGCCGGAGATGGATGGCGCGACCCTTCTGCGTCACGTGCGCGTGCTAAGACCGTAGTTGCGCGCGATCTGCATCTCGGGCCATGCCGAGGAAGCTTTCCGCCAGGAAATCGGCGCGATGCCGGATCTCGTCTTCCTCGGCAAGCCGTTCTCGCACGTAGAACTGGCGCGCCTAGTCAAGGACCTGCTGCTGGCCGCGAAAGCCGCCTAATCCTCGACCCGACCGTGAACAAAAAAAGAACTTGCGCCCGTGAACAAACAGGGTACACTCGCTTGCATTGCGGAGCCGATTCCGCCGTGAAATAAAGGGGCCAGCGATGTCCGCTACCGCGCTCAAGATCGTCGACAAGGATGGCATGAACGACCGGCAGAAGGCGCTCCAAGCGGCGCTCGGACAGATCGAGCGGTCCTTCGGCAAGGGCGCGATCATGCGCCTGGGTGCCGAGGGCGCGGTTCAGGAGGTGCAAGCCATCTCCTCCGGCTCGCTCGGCCTCGACATCGCGCTCGGCATCGGCGGATTGCCGCGCGGGCGGGTGGTGGAAATCTATGGCCCGGAAAGCTCGGGCAAGACCACGCTCGCGCTGCATGTGATCGCCGAGGCGCAGAAGCTTGGCGGCACTTGCGCCTTCATCGACGCCGAGCACGCGCTCGACGCCGGCTACGCCGCCAAGCTCGGCATCAACATCGATGACCTGCTGATCTCGCAGCCGGATACCGGCGAGCAGGGGCTGGAAATCGCCGACACCCTGGTGCGTTCGGGCGCCATCGATGTGCTGGTGATCGATTCGGTCGCCGCTTTGGTGCCGCGTTCCGAGCTTGAAGGCGAAATGGGCGACCAGCTGCCCGGCTTGCACGCGCGGCTGATGAGCCAAGCGCTGCGCAAGCTGACCGGCTCGATCTCGCGGTCGCACACCATGGTGATCTTCATCAACCAGATTCGCCACAAGATCGGGGTGATGTTCGGCAGCCCGGAGACCACGACCGGCGGCAATGCGCTTAAATTCTATGCCTCGGTGCGGCTCGACATCCGCCGCATCGGCCAGATCAAGGATCGCGAGACCGTGGTCGGCTCGCAGACGCGGGTCAAGGTGGTCAAGAACAAGGTCGCGCCGCCGTTCCGCACGGTCGAGTTCGACATCATGTACGGCCAGGGCATCTCCAAGGTGGGCGAACTCATCGACCTCGGCGTCGCCGCCGGCGTGGTTGAGAAAGCGGGCGCCTGGTTCTCCTTCGGCTCCGAACGCATCGGCCAGGGGCGGGAGAACTCGAAGCAGTACCTCAAGGATCACCCGGAGGTCGCGGCCGAGATCGAACGCCGCATCCGCGCCAATGCCGGCACCGTCGCCGGCGCCATGACCAAGGGCGGTTCCGAGGATGCGGGCCCGGCCGAGGCGGAGTAGGCTTCAACCCGCACGCGCGATTCGGAATCGGCCAGAAGCGACGGGGGATGATTGCCGGTGTCTCATTTGTTGAAGTTCGCGGGCGCTAGAAGGTTCGGCACGGTCCTCGCCGACCCACCGTGGCGCTTTGCCAATCGAACCGGAAAGATGGCGCCGGAGCATCGTCGCTTGTCGCGCTATGCGACCATGACGGTGGAGGAGATTGCGGCATTGCCGGTGGGCGATGTGGCCGCTGGCACGGCGCACCTCTACCTTTGGGTGCCCAACGCGTTGCTGGCGGAGGGGCTGAACGTCATGTCGGCATGGGGCTTTCAGTACAAGACGAATATCGTCTGGCACAAGATTCGGCGGGACGGCGGTTCGGACGGGCGTGGGGTCGGGTTCTATTTTCGTAATGTCACCGAGATGCTTCTGTTTGGCGTGCGTGGCAAGAACGCGCGCACGCTGGCGCCCGGTCGTCGGCAGGTCAATTATCTCAGTAGCCGAAAGCGCGAGCATTCCCGCAAGCCGGACGAGCAGTACGCCCTGATCGAGGCGTGCAGCGCCGGCCCCTATTTAGAGCTTTTTGCGCGTGGCGCTCGCAGCGGGTGGAGCGTTTGGGGCCACGAGGCCGACAACGAGTATGCGCCCAGCTGGCCGACTTATGCCCACAACTCGGGGGCGTCGGCGCTTTTGCGATAGATTAGTCCTCGACGTAGAGACGTTCGGAGATTCCGAATGCGAGGACCGGGCAACCTCCACCGCCGCCGCCATCCAGGCGCGGGACTAATTTTTCGTGATGTGTAGTAGCGCTTCCGTAAGATTTTCCCTTGCCCAGCTTATTGAAGATTTGTTGAAGCTCGGATCCCCGGGTCACGATAACGCCGACGTCAATCGCCCGGAGATCGAAGAGCAAGCGGAAGTTGTTCAAATCTCGATCAAAAAACGGGTCTTTGTTGTTCCATTCAACTTCTAGTGCAACACGTCCTTTGAAGCAATCGACCGCGTGGGTGGGACTGTAGGTGCGCCGTTCGTCGACAAGAATTGCTGTGGTGAAATTTCGTTCGGCCCAGCCGCGCTGAGAGAACGCGGTATCTAGTCGGCGGGAGATTGGGGAGCGGTTACCGCCTTCGGCGGTGACTTCTGACCGCAGGAGCCTGAAGTCACGCAGGACCGCGACAATATCTGCCCACTCTTCGGGGCAAGCGGTTTGCAATATCCCTGTGGCGTTTCTCCATTCGTGAACGTGGTAGAGGTGCCGAAGGTTCTCGGGAACGAGGTGAAGAGTGGGCATCCGTGACTCCTTGGCCCGTATCTACCGGCGGTCGGGCCTTATCGCATGGATAACCGTCTCCTAGAAAGGCTGGGAATGTGCGGAGGTTCGCGCCGCCCTTGCCGGGTTGGCGCCTAGCCCGATATACACTCCGCCATGCCGAATTCGAACGACATCCGCCGCGCGTTCCTCGACTACTTCCGCCGCAACGGGCATGAAGTGGTCGCGTCCTCGCCCTTGGTGCCGCGCAACGATCCGACCCTGCTGTTCACCAATGCCGGGATGGTGCAGTTCAAGAACGTCTTCACCGGCGCCGAGGCGCGGCCCTATGCCCGCGCCGCCACGGCGCAGAAATGCGTGCGCGCCGGCGGCAAGCACAACGACCTGGAAAACGTCGGCTATACCGCCCGCCATCTCACCTTTTTCGAGATGCTCGGCAATTTCTCCTTCGGCGACTACTTCAAGGATCGCGCGATCGAGCTGGCCTGGAACCTGGTCACCAAGGATTACGGCCTGGCCAAGGATCGCCTGACCGTCACGGTCTATGCCGAGGACGAGGAAGCGGCGCGCCTGTGGAAGAAGATCGCCGGCCTGCCCGACAGCCGCATCATCCGCATCGCGACCAACGATAATTTCTGGTCGATGGGCGATACCGGTCCGTGCGGCCCGTGCTCGGAAATCTTCTACGACCACGGCGCGCATATCGCCGGCGGGCCTCCCGGCTCGCCCGATGGCGATGGCGATCGCTTCGTCGAGGTCTGGAACCTCGTCTTCATGCAATACGAGCAGCAGGCTGATGGCCGGCGTCTGCCGTTGCCCAAGCCGTCGATCGACACCGGCCTGGGGCTGGAGCGCATCGCCGCCGTGCTGCAGGGCAAGCACGACATCTTCGACACCGACGTGTTGCGTGCATTGATCGAGGCTTCGGCGCGCGCGACCGGATCGCCGGCCGACGGGCCGCATGCCGTGAGCCATCGCGCGATCGCCGATCATGCGCGCTCGGGTGCGTTCCTGATCGCCGATGGCGTGCTGCCGTCGAACGAAGGGCGCGGCTATGTTCTGCGCCGCATCCTGCGCCGCGCCATGCGCCATGCGCATATGACCGGCGCGCGCGATCTGGTGCTGCACCAACTGGTGCCGATCCTGGTGCGCGACATGGGCGCGGCTTTTCCCGAATTGACGCGCGCCGAGGCGCTGGTGACCGAAACCTTCCGCCTGGAAGAAGAGCGCTTCAAGGACATGCTCGGCCGCGGCCTGAAGCTTCTGGAGGAGGAAGCCGGACGGCTGCCCAAGGGCGGCGTGCTCAAGGGCGAGCTGGCGTTCAAGCTCTACGACACCTTCGGTTTTCCACTCGATCTGACGGCCGATATACTGCGCGGGCGCGGGCAATCGGTCGATGCCAAGGGCTTCGAGACGGCTATGGCGGGCCAGCGGGCGGCAGCGCGCAAGGCGTGGTCCGGCTCGGGCGAAGCGGCCACCGAACGGGTGTGGTTCGAAATCCGCGCGCGCGTCGGTGCGACCGAGTTCCTTGGCTATGACGCCATTGTCGCTGAGGGCCAGGTGAAGGCGCTGCTCTCCGGCGGCCAAGAGGTGCAAGAAGCCGCGCCCGGAACCGAAGTCGCGGTCATCTTCAACCAGACGCCGTTTTATGGTGAATCCGGCGGGCAGATGGGCGACACCGGCGCGTTGTTCACCGCCGGCGGAACAGAGATCGCGGTCAGCGACACGCATAAGAAGCTCGGCGACTTGATCGTGCATTTCGGCCGCGTGACGCGCGGGACGCTCAAGCTCGGCGACGTGGCCGAGCTGCGTGTCGACGCTGAGCGCCGCGCCCAGCTGCGCGCCAGCCATTCCGCGACGCATCTGCTGCACGCTGCCTTGCGCCGCCGGCTGGGCGCGCATGTCACGCAGAAAGGCTCGCTGGTCGCGCCCGACCGGCTGCGCTTCGATTTCAGCCATACGAAGCCGCTTTCCGGCGACGATTTGGCGGCGGTTGAGGTCGCGGTCAACGCGCAGCTGCGCAAGAACCGCCCGGCGCGTACGCGCCTCATGACCCCCGAACAAGCCATCGGCGCCGGCGCCATGGCGCTCTTCGGCGAGAAATACGGCGACGAGGTGCGTGTGGTTTCGATGGGCGTGGATTCGGAGGCTGGGGGCGACGCGGAATATTCGACCGAGCTCTGCGGCGGCACGCATGTGAGCGCGACCGGCGAGATCGGCTTGTTCAAGGTGGTCGGCGAAAGCGCGCTCGCCGCCGGCGTGCGCCGGATCGAGGGGCTGACCGGCGAGGCCGCGCGGGCCTATCTCAATGCGCGCGACCGCTTGGCGCAGGACATCGGTCAATTGTTCAAGTCCGCGCCGGAAGACGCGCCGGCGCGCGTCGCGGCGCTGATCGAGGAGCGTAAGCGGCTCGAGCGCGAGTTGGCCGAAGCGCGCAAGAAACTCGCCCTCGGCGGCGGCGCATCCTCCGGCCCGGCGGCGTCGCCGGCGGCAGTGGAGATCAACGGCATCCGCTACTCGTCGCGGCGGCTTGAGGGCATTCCGGCCAAGGAACTGCGCG
Source organism: Alphaproteobacteria bacterium (assembly GCA_009694135.1). GTDB lineage: Bacteria > Pseudomonadota > Alphaproteobacteria > UBA6615 > UBA6615 > SHVS01. Next base: position 62,908 of record SHVS01000001.1, on the reverse strand, counting down.
GCATTGTGGATCAATTGAAGCGCGAGGTCGGCTCGGGCGTGGTCGCGGTCGCCGCGATCGAAGACGGCAAGGCCTCGCTCGTCGTCGGCGTGACCGAGGATCTGACCAAACGCATCTCGGCCGTCGATCTGCTGCGCCTCGGCGTCGCCGAGCTTGGCGGCAAGGGCGGCGGCGGACGGCCCGACCTCGCCCAAGGCGGCGGACCGGACGTCGCCAAGGCGCAGAGCGCGCTGGACGCGATCGGCAAGGCGCTGGCAAGCTAAGGTCTTCCGGCGGTAGAACCGTCGCGGGGCCTTGTCTATACTCGCCGCATGAGCCCAGAGAAGAACATGCAAAATAAGCTGGTCATGGCCGCCGCCGCAGGTTTGGCGATCGCGCTCGCCGCCGCCGGGCTGTGGCTTTTTCAGCGATCCTCTCCGTCTCAATCACAGGCCGCGCGACCTGCGCCGGCAGCGGCCCTGGCCGAAACCGACCGGCCGGTGATCGTGGTGCTGCCCTTCACCAACCTCGCCGTGGACCGCCGCGAGGAATATTTCAGCGACGGCATGACCGAGGAGATGACGACCGCGCTGGCCCGCATCCCCGGCTTTTTGGTGATCGCGCGCAATTCGGCCTTCGCCTACAAGGGCCGGCCGGTCAACCCGCAGGTCGTTGGCCGCGACCTGAAGGTGCGCTACGCGCTTCAAGGCGGGGCGCAGAAGCAGGGCGAGCGGCTGCGCCTGGAAGCGCAGCTCATCGACACGCAGACCGGCGGGGAAGTCTGGGCCGAAACTTACGACCGGTCATTCGCCGATATTTTCGTCGTGCTGGAGGAACTCACCGACAAAATCGTCGGCAGCGCGGCGCCGACGCTCAAGCGCGCCGAGGGCGTGAAAACGCTCCCCGCCCCGCCCGAAACGCTTGCAGCCTACGACTTGACGATGCGCGCCAGGCATATGATCGCGCGCGCCGGCGACCGCGACACCAGCACGACAGCGCGCGCGGCGCTGGAACAGGCGATCGCGCGCGATCCGAGTTTTGCGGAGGCCCATGCCTATCTCGCGCTCACGCACGATCGCTTCCGCATCAATAACTGGAACGACGAGTTCGGGACCGCGGCCATCGCCGAGCGCGCGACCGCGGCGGCAGCCAAGGCGGTCAGCCTGGCGCCACGCGACGCAGTCACGTAAGTGACGGTGGGCCGCGTTTTGTCGGCGAATGGCCAGTTCGACCCGGCGATCGCCGCCGCCCAAGCCGCGCTCGCGCTTACGCCCAATGACGCGGACACGATCACGGCGGCCGCCACGATCATGCGCCGCAGCGGGCGATTTGCCGAAACCGTCGAGCTCATCCGCCGGGCGCGGACGCTCGATCCTAACATCGATCCGCAAGCCGTGGGCACGACGATGGGTGTCTCGCTTTATGGCCTCGGCCGCTTTGCCGAAGCCGAGGGCGGCGCGTTTCTGCATCGCGCGCACGCCGACGGCGCTGTCATGCCGGCAAACGCTCATCGCCGCGCTCGCGCTCGGCGGGCACGACAAAGAGGCCAAGGCGGAGGCCGCCGAACTGTTGCGCGCGGCGCCAGGGTTCAAAGTGTCCGCGCTGGTACAGCAGATGCTGCCGTCGAACCGCAACGCGACCGACGTCGAGAAATTCGCCGAAGGCTTGCGCAAGGCCGGACTGCCGGAATAACTCAGTCCCACCGTTTAAGCGCGCGAGATCACGCCGCCCGTTCCGCGCTCTTGGCGCCGGCCGGCGGGGTAAGGCGCAGCAGCGTCAACTGGTTGCGCTGGCGACGCAGGATCTCGAAGCGGAAGCCGTAGAACTCGAACACCTGCCCGCTGTCGGGAATCACGCGCGCCTCATGCAGCACGAGTCCGGCGATGGTCGAAGCTTCTTCGTCGGGCAGCTCCCAGTCGAATTGGCGGTTGAGTTCGCGGATCGAAACCGTGCCGTCGATAATGTAGGAGCCGTCGCGCTGCGGACGCACGCCAGCGACTGACAAGCCTTGTTCGTCGGACATCTCGCCGACGATTTCCTCGAGGATGTCCTCGAGCGTGACGATGCCCATGAACAAGCCGTATTCGTCGACCACCACGGCGAAATGCTTGTGGCGCTGGCGAAACGCTTGCAGCTGCGAGAGAACGCTGGTCGAGTCCGGCACGAACCACGGCAGGCTCGCCAGCTTGTCGAGCTCGATGCCGTCGGATTTGCCGCCGGCCGCGGCGATCCCGCGCAGCAGCGCCTTGGCGTGCAGCACGCCGACGATGTTCTCCGCGTCCTCGCGATAAAGCGGCAGCCGCGTGTAGGGGCTGGCGAGCGCCTCGGCCACCAGTTCGCTGGTCGGCCGGGCAAGGTCGAGCATCTGCACCGTCTTGCGGTGGATCATGATCTCGCCGACTTCGAGCTCGGCCAGATCGAGGATCGAGCGCAGCATCGCCCCCTCGCGCCGCGCTTCGGCGTCGCTGACCGTGTGCATGGCGATGACGCCGCGCAGTTCCTCTTCGAGCGCCGTGGCCGAGCGCCGCGCGCGTGTCTCGGCCCCCAGCAGCCGCAACAATCCGATGGCGGTGAGGTGGAAGCCGGCCGTGATCGGCGACAGCGCGCGCACCACGAAGCGGATCGGCGTGGCGACGGCGAGCGCCGTGCGGTCGGCGTGGGTGAGCGCGTAGACCTTGGGCGCGATCTCGCCGAGCAAGACGATGAACAGCGTCATGGCCAGGGTGGAGTAGGCGACGCCGGCGTCGCCGAACCAGGCGATGAACAGGCTGGTCGCCAAAGCCGAGGACAGGATGTTGACCAGGTTGTTGCCGAGTAGGATGGCGCCGATCAGCCGCTCCTGGGTCTCGCGCAGGCGGTTGACCAGCCCGGCCTTTTTAACCCCTTTGCGTTCGAGCTGATACATGCGTGGGCGCGATACCGCCGTCAGCGCCGTCTCCGACAGCGAGAAAAACGCCGACAGCGCCAGCAGCACGACGATGATGACGACCGTGAGGATGTGATGTTGGCTCATGGCCCAAGGATGGAGGTAATCAGGCCGGCACCGCAAGCGCTTCGTCGAGCGCGGCCGCCAGGGCATCGGCGGGCACGGCGTCGCTGATGAAGGCTTGGCCGATGCCGCGGGCCAAGACGAAACGCAGCTTGCCGTCGGCGACCTTCTTGTCCAGGCGCATGCGTTCGATCAGCTTGGTGCGCGCAAGACCGGGCGGCGGCGTAACCGGCAGGCCGACGCGCGCCAGGTGACGGCGGATGCGCTCCCCATCGGCCGGCGGGCACAGGCCGAGCCGCACCGACAAGGCGAAGGCCAGCACCAGGCCGATCGCCACCGCCTCGCCGTGCAACAGCGAGGCCGCGAACTCCAACTCGGCTTCGAGCGCATGGGCGAAGGTGTGGCCGAGGTTGAGCAGCGCGCGCGCGCCTTGCTCCCGCTCGTCGCCGGCGACGATGCGCGCCTTGGCGGCCACGCACTGCGCGACGGCTTGGATGCGGGCGGCTTCGCCGTCGGACAGCGCCGCCGGCCCATTCTCCTCCAGCCAGGCGAAGAACGCGGCGTCGTCGATCAGCCCGTATTTCACCACCTCGGCATAACCGGCCAAGAGCTCGCGCCGGGGCAGCGTTTCGAGCGTCGCCGTATCGGCCAGCACCAGCCGCGGCTGATGAAAGGCGCCGATCAGGTTCTTGCCATGGCGTGAGTCGATCCCGGTCTTGCCGCCCACCGCACTATCGACCTGCGCCAACAGCGTGGTCGGCACCTGCACGCAACCGATGCCGCGCAGCAGCACGGCGGCGGCGAAGCCGGCCAGATCGCCGATCACCCCGCCACCGAGCGCGACCAGCAGCGTGCCGCGTTCGATCCCGCGCTCAAGGATGGTCTCGACCAAGCGCCCAAAGGTGGCGAGCGACTTCGAGCCCTCGCCCGGCGGCAGCACGACCGAGGTGGACGTCAATCCGGCGGCTTTGAGCGACGCTTCGGCGCGGGCGAGATAAAGCTTCGCCACGTTTTCGTCGCTGACGATCACCACGCGGCGCGCGGGCTTGAGCGCCGCGACCTCGGCGCCCAGGCGATCGAGCAGCCCCGGCCCGACATGCACCGGATAGCGGCGCGCGCCGAGCGCAACTTCGACGGTGCGGATCGGGATCACGCTGTGCCGTCCCCGCTCTGGAGCTGTAGCGCCTTGAGCTTCTGCATTACGTCGGCAAGCGTCTCCTCGGTCGCGTCGGCCCGGCTGTCGACGGTGATGTCGACCGCGGCATAAATTGGATAGCGCTGCTCGATCAATCGCGCCAGCACGACCGCCGGGTCCTCTTTCTTGAGGAGCGGGCGATTGTTGCGCCGGCCGGTGCGCTTGAGCAGCACATCGAGCTCGGCGCGCAGCCAAACAGAGATCGCCCGCTCGCGGATCAGTGCGCGCGTCGATGGGTCCATGAAGGCGCCGCCGCCACTGGCGATCACCGCGCGCGGACCATCCAAGAGCCGCGCCATCACCCGCCGCTCGCCCTCGCGGAATGCCGGCTCGCCGTGGCGCTCGAAGAACTCCTCGATGGTGCTGCCGGCGGCGGCCTCGATCTCGGCATCGGCGTCGAAAAACGGCAGGCCGAGCTCACCCGCCAGCCGGAGTCCGATCGACGACTTGCCCGCGCCCATCAGCCCGACCAGCACCACGGTGCGGCCGAGCCAGGGACAGGGCGCCGTGGCCGCCGTCGGCTGCGGCGCGCTCATGCCGGCGTCCGCAGCCTACCACGGAAACGACACAGGGCGGATGTGTTTACTCTTTTAGGGGTAGGAGACATGTTCCAAACATAGCATAAGGGCAGGGGCGAGTCGCCGCCCGAAGTCCTAGGTGGAAGGGCATGCGCGGTCCGTTAAAATTCATCATCATTGGCGTCGCCGCAGTGATCGCGGGCCTCATCCTGTTCCTCTGGCTGTGGGACATCCCGGCGCCGACGCGCCAGATCGAAAAGGAGATCCCGGGTGAGCGGCTGGGTCGCTAGGCCGCTCCTCGCGACGCTTGCTCTCGTCGCCTGTCTTATCCCAGGCCCGCCACCGGCGGCGCAAGATGCCGGGCCGGTGCCGCTGGTCCCGCGCCCGCCGCGCCCGGAAGCTCCGGCCGAGACGCCAAAGCCGGTAAATCCGGCGGTGCGGGTCGAAGCGCTGCCCGCCCCCGGGGCCGAGGTGATTGGCACCCGCGGCCCGGCCGAAGGCGGTTTCCCGCCAACGCTGTGGCAAGGCACGCCGGCCGAGACGCTCGCGGCCGGGCTGGCGCGGATGCCGGTCAAAGCGGCCAGCCCGACGCTCAATGCGCTGTTGCGCCGCGTGCTGGCGACCACCGCGCCCCTGCCGCCATCTCCCGGCTTGATCGCAGCGCGGGTTCGGCTGCTGGCCGCGCTGGGCGACGCCGATGAGGCCGAAACTTTGCTTAAATTCACCGCCGGCAGCGACGGCGACCCGTCCATCGCCTGGGCCGCGGCCGAGCTGGCATTTCTTGCCGGCGACGAGATGCGCGCCTGCGGCATTGTCGGCCGGCGCGATCCGGTCGAGGCCGGGCGCGACTGGCAAAAAGCCGAAGTGCTCTGCCTGGCGGTCAGCGGCGAGCTACGGCAGGCGCAGCTGGCCCTGTCCTTGCTGAGCGATCAGTCGCCGGCCGAGGATTACCCGCTGCTCGACTTGTTCGAGCGGATGCTGGGCGCGCCAGGGGTCAAGGATCCGACGGCCGAGCTGAAACCTTTGGCCTTGGCCGCGTTCGAAGCCGGCGGCCTGGCGTTGCCGGCCGCATTGGTGGCGCGGAGCGATCCGGGCGTCGCGCGCCAGTTGGCGCTGACCGAAAAGCCGGAGTCCTTGCTCAAGCTGGTGGCGGCGATCGCGGCCGAGGCCGCGGGCGCGATCACGACGCGCGAGCTGGCCGCATATCTGGCGGCGGCGCCTTTTAGTCCGGAGGAGCGCGCCGATGCGACGGCGTTGATCAGCGCCGGCGGCCCGCGCGCCCTGGCGCTGCTCTATCAAGCGGCCGCCAGTTTGCGCGGCGAAGTGGGGCGCGCCGAGGCTGTCGGGCGGCTCTTGAAAGTCGAGCCCGAATCGCTGGCTGGCGCGCGGCGTCTCAGCGCCCGGCTGATCGACGACATCACGCCGGGGACCGAAGTCGCCTGGCTGGCGCCGCAAGCCGCGCGCGCACGACTGGCGGGCGGAGCCTCCGCGGCCGATGACGCCTGGCTGCGCGTGGCGCGGACTGATCCTGGGGTGTCCGCTGCGCTCGCCCCCTTTCTCTGGCTCCAGACCGCGTCCGCGCCGCCGAGCGGCGGGGTGCGCGCCTGGTTCGACACGCTCAAGGATCTTCCCGCGCCGGAACGTCGCGCCCGCGCCGAGCTGCTCTATGCGCTGCTCGCCGGGCTGGGCGCCAAGCTCGATCCGGCCGAGTGGGCCGGAATACTTGCCGGCGAGCCGGCCGCGGTGGCCGGGGCGATTTCGGCCGCTGAGTGGTTCGCGCTCGCCGATGCGGCGGCGGCCGGCCGGGTGGGCGAGACCGTGCTGCGCGCCGGGGCGTTACTGGCGCCGGACGGTCCGCAGGCACCACCATTGCAGCTCGGGCTCGCGCTAGCGGCACTGACGCGCATCGGCCTGAGCGCCGAAGCGCGCTCGCTCGCGCTCGAAGCGGCGCTCGCGCGCGGCTTCTAGCCGCGATGCGTTCCCCGACCAGCGCGGCGGTCGAAGCCTTCCTCGAAATGCTGGCGGCCGAACGCGCCGCCGCCGCCAATACGCTCGATGCCTATCGGCGCGACTTGGAGCATTGCACCCAGTTTCTTGCTCCTCAAACCGTGGCCCTGGAGCGCGCCGATAGCGCGGCGCTGCGCTCCTACCTCGGCGCGCTCGAAGCCTCCGGGGCGGCACCGCGCACCGCCGCGCGGCGGTTGTCGGCCCTGCGCCAGTTCTATCGCTTCCTGGTCGATGAAGGGCGGCGCGGCGACGATCCGACCGCCGTGCTGGATGCGCCGCGCCAGGGCCGCAGCCTACCCAAACTTTTAGCGGCGGATGAGGTCCGCAAGCTGATCGCCGCCGCCGAAGTCTTGCAGCCCGAGGCCGAGGCCTTGCGCCTAACGGCATTGCTAGAGCTGCTTTACGCCACCGGGCTGCGCATCTCCGAACTGGTGGCGCTGCCGTTGGCGGCCGTGGCGCGCGACCCGCGCATGATCCTGGTGCGCGGCAAGGGCGGCAAGGAACGGCTCGTGCCGCTGTCGGAGCCGGCGCGGGCGGCGCTCACCCGCTATCTCGAAGCGCGCCGAGATGGCGCGGGCGGCAAGCGTCCGGCTGGGTCGCCCTGGCTGTTTCCCGGACGCGGCGCCAGCGGTCGGCTGACCCGACAGCGCGTCGGCCAGGCGCTCAAGAGCTTGGCGGCGGCGGCCGGGATCGACCCGCGACGGCTGAGCCCGCATGTTTTGCGGCACGCTTTCGCCACCCATCTATTGGAAGGTGGCGCCGACCTGCGCACCGTGCAGCAGTTGCTCGGCCATGCCGACATAGCTACCACAGAAATCTATACCCACGTCCAGGCGGGGCGGAAAGAGCGGCTCGTGCTTGGTCATCACCCTCTCGCCAAACGCCGTAAAGTGGCCGGCGGTTGACATTCGATCCGGGGCGGGACATCACCCGTCCTTCACCGAATGGGGCAAGGCGATGAGTTTTACCGCCATTGAGCATGGGCGGCCGCGTCTGAACCGCAGCGAGCTCGCGGTTCCTGGCAGCCGACCGGAAATGTTCGAAAAAGGCGCGCGCTCGGCCGCCGATATCGTGTTCCTCGATCTCGAGGACTCCGTGGCGCCGGATGAGAAGCCGAAGGCGCGCAAGAACATCATCAATGGGCTGCGCGAGGTCGACTGGGGCACCAAGACCGTCTCGGTGCGCATCAACGGCCTCGACACGCCATACATGTATCGCGACGTGATCGATGTCATGGAGCAGGGCGGCGAGCGGCTCGACCTGATCATGATCCCCAAGGTCGGGATCCCTTCGGACGTCTATGCGCTCGACATGCTGGTGACGCAGGTCGAGCAGGCGTGTGGCTGGAAGAAGCAACTCGGCTTCGAGCTGATCATCGAGACCGCCCAAGGCATGGCGAATGTCGAGGCGATCGCGGTCGCCAGCCGGCGGATTGAGTCGCTGCATTTCGGCGTGGCCGATTACGCCGCCTCGACCCGCGCGCGCACGACCCGCATGGGCGGTCCCAGCCCGTCCTACGGCGTTTTGACCGACGCCACCGGCGATGGCGGCGGGCGGAGCTTTCACTGGGGCGATCTGTGGCACTACGCGCTGTCGCGCCTCGTGGTCGCGGCGCGCGCCAACGGGCTGCGGCCGCTCGACGGCCCGTTCGGCGATATTCCGGACGCCGAGGGCTATCGCGCCCAGGCCAATCGCGCGGCGGTGCTCGGCTGCGACGGCAAATGGGCGATCCACCCGTCGCAGATCGTGCTCGCCAACGAGGTGTTCACGCCGCCCGAGGTCGAGGTCAATCAGGCGCGCCGTATCCTGCTGGCGCTTAAGGACGCGCAGGCCGAAGGGCGCGGCGCGGTCGCGCTCGACGGGCGGATGATCGATCTCGCTTCGATTCGCCAGGCCGAGATCCTGGTGAAGAAGGCGGACGAAATCCGCGGCCGCACCGCTTGATGACTGGCGCCAGACGCTCGGGAGATCGGGGATGACCGACGCCAGCGGCCCCCGCCTGATGCGCAACTATCTCGAGTTCGAGAAGCCGATCGCCGAGCTTGAGGGCAAGATCGAGGAATTGCGCCATCTGGCCAGCACCGGCGAGCTCAATATCGCCGAGGAAGTGGCCAAGCTCACCGGCAAGGTCGAACGCCAGCTCAAGCAGACTTATGCCAAGCTGACTGCTTGGCAGAAGGTGCAGGTCGCGCGCCATCCCGACCGCCCGCATGTCGTGGATTATATCAAAGCCCTGATCACCGATTGGACGCCGCTCGCCGGCGACCGCTCCTTCGCCGAGGATCGGGCGCTCGTTTCCGGCCTTGGCCGCTTGCGCGGCCAGTCGGTGATGGTGCTCGGCACCGAGAAGGGCAACTCCGCCGAAACCCGCGTGAAGCACAGTTTCGGCATGGCGCGGCCGGAAGGCTATCGCAAGGCGCGGCGCTTGATCGAACTGGCCGACCGTTTCGGCGTTCCGGTCCTGACCTTGATCGACACCGCCGGCGCCTTTCCCGGCATCGATGCCGAGGAGCGCGGCCAGGCGGAGGCGATCGCGCGCTCGATCGAAGCCTGCTTGGGCGCGCGCGTGCCGATCGTCGCCGTGATCATCGGCGAGGGCGGATCGGGCGGGGCGATGGGACTGGCGGCCGCCGACCGGCTGCTGATGCTCGAACATTCCGTTTACTCGGTCATTTCGCCCGAAGGCTGCGCCTCGATCCTGTGGCGCAGCCCCGACCAAGTGGCCACCGCCGCCGAGGCGCTCAAATTGACCGCGAAGGACATGCTCAAATTCGGCATCGTCGATGAAGTGGTCGAGGAACCGCTCGGCGGCGCGCATCGCGACAAGCTGGCCATGATCAAACTGGTCGGCGACCGCATCGAAGCGGCGCTGAAGGAACTCTGCGTCGTCGAAGGCGGACGGTTGCGCGCCCGCCGCCGCGAACGCTTCCTCGAAACCGCCAGCGCGGCCGGCTAGCAAGCGGCGCTTCCGCGCCTAACTTTCACCACTGCCATCGCAACAAAGGACTGAAAATGCTGAACATCGCCCTCATCGTCGGCAGCACGCGGCCCAATCGTTTCGCCGATAAGCCAAAGGACTGGATCGTCGAAGGCGCCAAAGCGCGCACCGATTTCACGCTCGAAGTGCTCGACCTGCGCGACTTTAAGCTGCCGTTCTTCGAGGAGCCGCTGCCGCCGGCCTTTGCCAAGGGCGTGTTCACCAACCCGGCGGCCAAGGCCTGGGGCGCGCGCATCGCCACTGCTGACGGGTTCATCGCGCTGACGCCCGAGTATCACCACGCCATGTCGGCGGTGCTCAAGAACGCCTTCGAGAGCGCCTATAATGAATGGATGAACAAGCCGATAGCCTTTGTCGGTTATGGCGGCGTGGGCGCCGCGCGCGCGGTCGAAAACGGCCGGACGGTGGCGATCGAGCTGCAAATGGCGCCGATTCAACGCGCGGTGCATATCGGGCTCGAGCCATTCCTTGGCGTCATCCGCGAGGGGCGCACGCTCGAATCCTACGACCACCTTAACCAGGCGCGCACGGCGCTGTTCGACCAGCTCATGTGGTGGGCGAAGGCGCTCAAGGCGGCGCGGGCGGCGACGGGCGGCTGAGACCGACGCGCGGTGATTTAACGCCGTCCTGATTTACGCGATCGCGCCGTGGCAGTGTTTGAACTTGCGGCCCGAGCCGCACGGGCATTCGGCATTGCGCGCGACCTTGCCATAGGGATGGCCGGAGCGAGCGGCGGCCTCGGCTTCGTCGGCGGCGGGCACGCCCATCGCCGCGGCGCCGGACCCATTCGCGCGCGACCGCGGCCGCGTCGCGCCATTGGCGCCGGCAAGATGCGGCGGCAGCGGGCTTTCCGGCGCCGGGTGCTGCGCCTGCGCGCTTGCCGGCAAGGGATGCTCAACCGTCGCCGGCGGCACGTCGAGGCGGATTTCGACATGCGATAGAAACGCCGTCACCGTCTCGCGCAAGCGGCCGAGCATGGCGTCGAACATTTCGAACGCCTCGCGCTTGTATTCGTTGAGCGGATTGCGCTGGCCATAGGCGCGCAGCCCGATGCCCTGGCGCAAATGGTCGAGCCGCAGCAGATGGTCCTTCCACTGCGCGTCCAGGAGTTGCAGCAGCATGGACTTCTCCGCCATGCGCATCAATTCTGGCCCGTAGCGCGTTTCCTTGTCCTTGACGCGCTCCTCGACCGCCTTGGTCAGGCGCTCGCGGATTTGTTCGTCGTCGACGCCTTCTTCTTTTGCCCATTCCACGACCGGCAGATCGAGCGCGAAGACGCGCATCAGTTCTTCGTGCAGCGCATGCGTGTCCCACTGCTCGGCGAAGGCCTTCGGCGGCATGGTGCGCGCGACCAGATCGTTGAGCACTTCGGCGCGCATGTCGGCCACCGTGTCGGAGACGTCGGTCGCCGACATCAGCTCGCGCCGCTGCTCGTAGATAACCTTGCGCTGATCGTTCATCACGTCGTCGTATTGCAGCAGCTGCTTGCGAATCTCGAAGTTGCGCGCCTCGACCTTCTGTTGCGCCTTTTCCAGCGCGCGGTTGATCCAGCGATGCATGATCGCTTCGCCTTCCTCGATGCCGAGCTTGCCCAGCATGGCGTCCATGCGCTCGGAACCGAAGATGCGCATCAGATCGTCTTCGAGCGAGACGAAAAACTTCGACCCGCCCGGATCGCCCTGGCGGCCGGAGCGGCCGCGCAGCTGGTTGTCGATGCGCCGGCTTTCGTGGCGCTCGGTCGCGATGACGTAAAGTCCGCCGGCTTCCTTGGCCTTTGCGCGCATGGTCTCGACATCGGCGCGAATCCGCGCCTCGATCTCGGCCCGCTTGGCCGGATCGGTCACGCCCGCCAGCTCCTGCTTGACGCGCATCTCGACATTGCCGCCGAGCTGAATGTCGGTGCCGCGCCCGGCCATGTTGGTCGCGATCGTCACCGCGCCGGGCGCGCCCGCCTGGGCGATGATGAACGCTTCTTGTTCGTGGTAGCGCGCATTGAGCACTTGATGCGGCACATTGCGCGCCTTGAGCGCGGCCGCGAGCCGTTCGGATTTATCGATCGACACCGTGCCGACCAGTGTCGGCTGCTGGCGCTTGTGGCACTCCTCGATCAGGTCGAGGACGGCCTTCTCCTTCTCGCGGCCGCTGCGATAGACCTCGTCGTCGTTATCCTGGCGAACGCAGGGCGTATGCGTCGGCATATCGACCACTTCGAGCTTGTAGATCTCGGAGAACTCGGCCGATTCGGTCATCGCCGTGCCGGTCATGCCGGCCAGCTTGGGATAGAGCCGGAAATAATTCTGGAAGGTGATCGACGCCAGCGTCTGGTTCTCCGTCTGGACGGTGACGCCTTCCTTGGCTTCGAGCGCCTGGTGCAGGCCTTCGGAGAAGCGGCGGCCTTCCATCATGCGGCCGGTGAACTCGTCGATGATGATCACGCGGTCGTCTTTGACGATGTAATCCGTGTCGCGCTTGAACAACTGATGCGCGCGCAGCGCCTGATGAACGTGGTGCTGCACCGACGCATTGGCGAAATCGTACAGCCCGCCTTCCGTGATCAGCCCGGCGGCGCGTAGGCTATCTTCGACATGCTGCGCGCCGAGTTCGGTCAGCGTCACCGCCTTGACCTTCTCGTCGCGCTCGTAATGCTCGGGCGCGAGCTTCGCCATGTGCTTGTCGACCGAAACATAGAGTTCCGAGGATTCGTCGGAAGCGCCGGAGATGATCAGCGGCGTGCGCGCTTCGTCGATCAGGATCGAATCGACTTCGTCGACGATCGCGTAATTGAACGGGCGCTGCACCATGTCCTCGAGACGGAACTTCATGTTGTCGCGCAGATAGTCGAAGCCGAACTCGTTGTTGGTGCCGTAGGTCACGTCGGCGGCATAGGCGGCGCGGCGCTGCTCGTCGGAAAGTCCCGGCACGATGACGCCGACGCTGAGGCCGAGCATACGATAGATGGTGCCCATCCATTCCGCGTCGCGGCGCGCCAGGTAGTCGTTGACGGTGACGACATGCACGCCCTTGCCGGTCAGAGCGTTGAGATAGACCGGCAAGGTGGCGACCAGCGTCTTGCCTTCGCCGGTTTTCATTTCGGCGATCATGCCGCTGTGCAGCACGATCCCACCCAGGAGCTGCACGTCGAAATGCCGCTGCTTGAGCGTGCGCTTGGCCGCCTCGCGGACGGTGGCGAAGGCGTCTTCGAGAATGTCGTCGAGCGTTTCGCCCCCGGCCAAACGTTCGCGCAGCCGGTCGCTGCGCGCACGCAAGCTCGCATCGTCGAGCGGCTCGATCTCGCCCTCGAGTTCGTTGATCGCCGCGACCCGGCGACCCAGGCGCTTGAGGTAACGATCGTTAGCGGTACCGAATACCCGCTTGGCAAGGGCGGTGATCATCGCGTCTCCTAATTACGTACAGCGGTATCCGGCGCGCTCGCTCGCGGCGGCGGAGTGAACCACTATTGGGTGGGTGCTGCCAAGCGCCTGTCCAAGTCGGCTTGCCGGCGGCCAGAGCGCTGTGCATAGTGCCGCCTCCAAGCCGCTGGCGCAGCTCGCGGCGCGGCCAGGAAAGTGATCCCTCGATGAGCAGCTTGCGCGCCCTCCTTGTGGCCGCCGTATTAGGCGCCGGAGCCAGCGTCGGTGGTTTACCTGCGTATGCTCAGGCGCAGGCCGTGCCCGCGCCTGCTCCCAATACGGTCGTGGCCACGGTCAATGGCAGCCCGATCCTCTATGCCGACTTGAACGACGCCTATCAGCGCTTGCCGGAGCAATATCGGCAGATCCCGCTTGAGATCATCTATTCCACCCTGCTCGAACAGCTCATTCGCGGCAAGCTGATGGTTGTCGAGGGCCGCAGGCTCGGCATGCAGGCCGATCCCGAGGTGAAAAAGCGGCTGCTCGCGGCCGAGGATCTGGCGATCCAGCTGGTTTATACGCAGCACTTCATCGATACGCAGATCAATGACGCGGCGATGCAAAAGCGCTATGCGGAGATGGTCGCCGCCCTGCCGCCACAGGAAGAAGTGCGCGCCCGTCACATTCTCGTGAAGACCGAAGCCGAGGCGGTCAAGATCATCGGCGAGCTGAAAAAGGGCGCCGATTTCGCCGACATGGCGCGGCTGTATTCGACCGATGGGGCGGCGGCGGCCGGCGGCGATCTCGGCTACTTCCGCAACGACGAGATGATCGAGGTTTTCGCCAATGCCGCCTTCGCCATGCGCAAGGGTGAAACCGGCGTGGCCCCGGTGCAAACCGAGTTCGGCTTCCATGTCATCAAGGTCGAGGACCGCCGGCCGGCCGCCCCGCCGAGCCTCGAGGAGTTGAAGGACGGCATCAGGCAGGAGTTGTCGAACACCGCGCTCGCCTCGCATGTCGGCGCGCTCGGCGCCACGGCCGTGATCCAGCGTTTCAACTCCGACGGCACGCCGCTGGCCGCTCCGGCCGCGCCGCCGCCGGCGGAGCGGCGCTAGCCCGCGACGGGGAATCATCTCGGCATGACCGCGCACAACCGCCGCATAGCGCCAGAGGCCCGGCCCCGACGAGTGGGACCGCGCGCCCGCTGACGACGCCCTGCAAGTCGCGGGGCGTCGGGTGGGTCAGAGCGACCCCCTCATCATTGGTCGAGAGTCCGTCATGCCTGTGATTTCACCCCTCGCTCCCGCCGCGTTCCCTGTGCTGCCACCGATTGCCGGCCTTGACTTGGCCGGAATCCCCATTGGCCTCAAGCGCCGCCCGGGCGCGCGCGATTTGTTGCTCGCGCGTTTCGCGCCCGGCACCAGCGTCGCCGGCGTTCTCACCCGGTCGTTGTGCGCTTCGGCGCCGGTCGAGTGGTGCCGCGCGGCGCTGCGCCAGGGCAAGGCGCGCGTGCTCGTCGTCAATTCGGGCAATTCGAACGCCTTCACCGGACAGTCGGGGCGCGATCTGGTCGCCGACACGGTCGCGGCCGCGGCGGGGCTATTCGGTTGCGCCAAGCACGAAGTGTTCGTGGCGTCGACCGGGGTGATCGGCCAGCCGGTCGCGCGCGGCCATATCGCCGCGAAGCTGCCGGATGCTTCGCGCGCGCTCGGCCCCGATGCCTGGGCGGATGCGGCGGCGGCGATCATGACCACCGACACCTTTCCCAAGGCGTCGATCCGCAGGATCAAGATCGGCGGCGTTCCGGTCACGATCGCCGGCATCGCCAAGGGATCGGGCATGATCGCGCCCGATATGGCGACCATGCTCTCCTTCGTCTTCACCGATGCGGCGGTGACATCTCCGGTTTTGCAACAATTGCTCAAGCGCGCGGCCGATCGCTCGTTCAACTGCATCACGGTCGATAGCGACACCTCGACCTCGGACACGCTGCTCGCCTTCGCCACCGGCCAGGCCAGACACGCGCCGATCGATAGCATAGAGGCCGCGCGCGGGTTGTCGCGCGCGCTTGACGAAGTGTGCATCGACCTGGCGCAGCAAATTGTGCGCGACGGCGAGGGGGCGCAGAAATTCGTGACCGTGGAGGTCACGGGTGCTGCATCACCACGCGCGGCGAAGACGATCGCGCTTTCGATCGCCAATTCGCCGCTGGTGAAAACCGCCATTGCCGGCGAGGACGCCAATTGGGGCCGCATCGTCATGGCCGTGGGCAAGGCGGGCGAAAAGGCCGAGCGCGATAAGCTCAAGATCGCCATCGGCGGCGTGCCGATCACCGAAGATGGCCAAGCGCGCCAGGACTACGACGAGGCCCCGGTCGCCGCGCATATGAAAACGCGCGATATCCGCATCGCGGTCGATGTCGGCATCGGGCGCGGCAAGGCGCGGGTGTGGACCTGCGACCTGACGCACGGCTACATCGACATCAATGGCTCCTATCGAAGCTGATGGCATGGCCGACACGAACGCGGGCAGACAGCCGGGCCTCGGCGGCTGCGGCGGAGACTCGCTCGAGACGCTGCGCCTGATCCTGCGCCCGCTGGAGCCGGTCGACACCGTGTCGATCGCGCCCTTGATGGCCGATCCGGCGGTGGCGACCCGCACCGCGCGCATTCCCTATCCGAGCACGCCCGCCGACGCCGAGCGTTGGGTTGCGAGCGTCATCGCCGAGGGTAAGTCGGGCGGCGTGCTGACACGCGCCATTCAGCGCCGCGCCGATGGCGCGTTGCTTGGCGTCTCCGGGCTGATCATCGAGCGCGCCAAACGCCAAGCCGAACTCGTCTATTGGTTGGGTCGCCCGTATTGGGGCCACGGCTTCGCCACTGAAGCGGTCGCGCGGCTTATCCGTTTCGGGTTCGAGGAACGGGCTCTGGAACGGATCACGGCTGGCGCCTTCACCGATAACGCCGCGTCAATCCGCGTGCTGCACAAGCTCGGCTTCGTACCCACCGGCGCGCAAGACCCCACCGCGCCCGCGCGCGGTCGCCATGTTCCCGCCGAAGGTTTCGTGCTGACGCGTGCGTCATGGCTCGCGCGCAACGCCAAGCCATTGCTGCTGGTTGCGGCCGCGGCGCTGATCGATGCCGATAATCGCGTGCTGCTCGCGCGCCGGCCGCCCGGCAAATCGATGGCCGGGCTGTGGGAATTTCCCGGTGGAAAACTGCATCCGGGCGAAACGCCGGAAGTCGCGCTGGTGCGCGAGTTGTTCGAGGAACTGGCGGTCGAAACGCGCACGACCTGTCTTGCGCCGTTTGCCTGCGCTAGCCATGCCTATCCCGAGTTTCACTTGTTGATGCCGCTGTTTCTGTGCCGGCGTTGGAGCGGCCGGCCGTCGGCGCGCGAGGGCCAGGACCTCGCCTGGGTCAAGGTCGAAAACCTGGCGCGCGCCAGCGAATATCCGATGCCGCCGGCCGATCTGCCGCTGGCGGCGGCGCTGCGCGATATCCTCTAGCCCCGCGCGGCGACCAGCGCGCGATAGGCGGCGGCCAGCGCCAGGGACGAAAGAGCGAGGCCGGCGAAGGACAAGGCGATGCCCGCCAGCGCGCCAAGAAAGATCGCTGTGGCGCTCGTCTGCAGCGCATAAGTGGCAACGACCCGTTCGGTCAGTATGGCGACGAATGCGTTCGCAAGTGTCGGCGGCAGGGCGGCCAGAATGTTGATCAGCACCAGGCGCCAGCCATTGCCCTCGGTCCGCATCCAGCTGATGCTCACCTCCGCCGGAGCCTCGATGGCCGCCGCCGGCAGCATCGACGCAAGCCGCGAACTGGCATAGAGGGCGGCGACGATCAATCCCAGGCCGATCGCGGCGGCGGGCAGCCCGACGATTTCTCCAGTGGCGGCATTGGTCAGCGAAAGGGCGGCCGCCAGGCTCCCGATCGTGACCGCGACGATCAGCAACATCGCCAACAAATACGTCCAATGGCGTCGGCGCCAGGTGAGCGCCGTCAGCACATCCACGGGTTCGCCGGCCACGAGAAAGCGCCGCTGGCATGCGACGGCGAAAGCCACCAAACTGGCGAATCGCGCGACGATCGCCACCAGCGCAAAGGCTAGGTGGGGCGCTTGGAGCAGCGTGCCGAAAGTGACCAGCAGCGCAAGCGCCAGCACGGGTCCGAAGGCCAGCCGGGCCAGCGCCTCGCCATCGCGGAGGGCAAAGCTGTAGGCGCTGATGACCGTGTCGAGGACTGGCAGGCGATAAGCGGCGGCCAGGGGTGAGGTGGCTATGGCGTGTCCTCCGGTTTGATCTCGATCGCACCCAGCGCATCGGCGAGACGTTTCTCGGCGCTGCCACGCTTGAGCGGCTGCGGCTGGTCGGGATGCGGCGCCCAGCCCGACAGGAAGATCAGCTCAAAGCTGGCCGGAATACGTCCGTCGGACAGCGCAAAGGACTCTTGGTAGCGCGCGCAAGCGGCAGCCAGGGTGCCGCGCCGGGTCGGAGATTTGCGGCGCTCGATCAGCGCATGCGCCAGCCCCATCGGTTTGAGTTCGGCCATCAGCGCCAGCGGGTCGGGATAGCTTGCCGCCAAACGCTCGCTGTCGGCCAGAGGCAGGGCGAAGCCGGCGCGTTGCAGCAGCCCGGCGCCGTCGCGCAGGTCGACGGTCGGCGCGACCCGTGCGCCCGCCCCGCCTTCCTCCGCCAGTTCGGCCTCAAGCCAGGCACGGCGCAGCTCACTGAGCGTTTCCCCGCCCAGCAGCGCGCCGAGAAACAGCCCATCGGCGGCCAGCGCCACGCGCGCCTGCAACAGCGTGCCGGGCAAGTCATTGACCCAATGCATGACCAGCGGGCTGACGATCAAGTCGAAACTCGCCGGCGAGAAGGGCAGAAACTCTTCATCGGCCACCAGCGACGGCACCGGCGAGGCCTTGGCGAAGCTGGGGGCGAGGTCGCTGGCGACAACGGAACCGACCTTCCCCGAACGCGTCAGCGCCGCAGCCACGCGCCCGTCCCAGCCGCCTAGAACCAGCGCGCGGTCGAAGCCGCGGGTGACGTCGCCGAGCCGCTCGACCAGCCGCTCCAGCGTCGCGTCCAACAGCCAGGCGACCGGCCCCAAGCCGGCGGACGCGCGCTCGCGCTGCTGCGCCAGGCGCTTTCGGTCGAAAACGATCGGGCCGTGTGACATGGGCCTCACTATCGCAGCCCGCCCGCGTCTGACAAATTATTGACCGGCGCGTCCGGCTGCTGTTGTGTGGCGCGCATGATCGGCTTGCATCAGGGCTTGGCGGGCGCCCGCCGCGGTCTGCTGAGGGCGCTCGATTTCGTGTTGCCGCCGCGCTGCCTCGGCTGCGACGGGGCGGTCGCTGCGCCGGGCGCGCTGTGTCCCCAGTGCTGGAGCGGCGTGTCGTTTATCGCGCCCCCGTTTTGCGCCTGCTGTGGCTTGCCCCAGGAGTTCGATCTTGGTGCGGAGGCTCTGTGCGGCGCTTGCATCGCCGAGGCCCCGCCCTTTGCCCGCGCGCGCGCCGTGCTGCGTTATGACGCGGCCAGCCGTGGGTTGTTGCTGCGCTTCAAGCACGCCGACCGCACCGATGCCGCCCCGGCATTTGCCCGCTGGCTGCAACGCGCCGGGGCCGAGCTGCTGGCCGAGGCCGAGCTGATCGTGCCGGTGCCGCTGCATTGGAGCCGGCTGCTCGCGCGCCGCTATAACCAATCCGCATTGCTGGCCATCGCGCTTGGCCGCCTTAGCGGGCGTCGCGTCGTGCCCGACTTGTTGCTCCGCCGCCGGCGCACGCCCTCGCAGGGGGGGATGAGCGCCACCGGCCGCCGGCGCAATGTCGCGGGCGCCTTTGCCCTCCGCGCCCGTGCGCAGCCGCTTGTGGCCGGGAAACGCGTGCTGGTGATCGACGACGTTCTGACCACCGGCGCGACGGCGGTCGAATGCGCGCGCGTGCTGTTGCGCTCGGGTGCGGCGGCGGTCGACGTACTGACCCTGGCGCGGGTCGCAAGACCATGAGCGCCGGGAAATTCCGCGTCGCCGTGGCGCAATTCACCGCTGGGGCCGAACCGGACGTCAACATGGCGGCGATCGCCGAGTTGGCGCGGCGCGCGAAGGCCGCAGGCGCGGAGTTCCTGCTCACGCCGGAGAACACAGAGTTCATGGAGCGCGACGACGCCGCCAAGCTCGCCCGCGCCCAGGCCGAGGACGGGCACCGCGCGCTCAACCAGGCGCGCGAACTCGCCGCCGAGACGGGTCTGTGGATCCTGATCGGGAGCCTCGCGGTGCGGCTTCCGGGCGAAAAGCGGGTCGCCAACCGTTCGTATTTGATCCGCCCGAATGGCGAGATCACCGCCCGCTATGACAAGATCCATCTGTTCGACGTCGATCTGCCGGGGCGCGAAAGCTATCGCGAATCCGCCTCGGTCGCGCCGGGCGAGCGCGCCGTGGTCGCCGACACGCCCTGGGGGCGGCTCGGGCTGTCGGTGTGCTACGACCTGCGTTTTCCGCAGCTCTATCGCGCTCTAGCCAAGGCCGGGGCGCAGTATCTGGCGGTGCCGGCGGCCTTCACCGCCACGACCGGCCAGGCGCATTGGCATGTGCTGCTGCGCGCGCGCGCGATCGAAACCGGCTGCTATGTCTTCGCTCCGGCGCAAACCGGGGTCCATCCCGGCGCGCGGCGCACCTATGGCCATGCGCTGATCGTTTCGCCTTGGGGCGAGATCCTGGCCGATGCGGGCGACGCGCCCGGCCTGATCATGGCCGAGATCGATCCGGCGCGCGTGGCCGAAGCCAGGCTGGCGATTCCGGCTCTCACCCATGACCGGCCGTTCATCGCCGCCGCGCCCGCAAGCTTTCGTTAGCTGAACCTTGTCAAGATTTACCGGATTGCCGATCTTCACCTGCGAGTCGTCGAGGGATGGGACGCGCGCATGATCCATTTTCGCCTGAGCTGTAATGCGGGCCACGAGTTCGAGGGCTGGTTTCCCTCGGGCGAGGCCTATGACCGCCAGGCCAAGCGCAAACAGATCACCTGCGCCACCTGCGGCTCGACCAAGATCGCCAAGGTGCCGATGGCTCCGGCCATCGCCGGCAAAGGCGCAATGGAACAAGCCAAGGCGCAAGAAATGCGGCAGCTGCTCGATATGATGCGGGCGAAGGTCGAAAAGAATTGCGACTATGTCGGCCCCGCCTTTGCCGAGGAGGCGCGCAAGATCCACTACGGCGAGAGCGACAAGCGCGGCATCTATGGCGAAACCTCGGACGACGAGGCGCGCGCCCTGGCCGAGGAGGGCATTGACTTCGCCCGTCTTCCTTGGCCGCGCCGGACGGATAGTTAGGTCGAACTCCGCGCGATCTCACGAATGATCGCGTCATGGCCGGCACCTCGGCCGGCCATGACGTCTGCTTGCAGGGCCAAAGAATATGGGTTGTCAATCCATGCTGGCGTCCATCTCGCAAGCATGTTGAATCATAACTCGACCGATTCGGAATTTACAACTCGACTTAGATTAACTTCATCCCACTCTAACGACTCAGCCTTTCTCGCGACACGCAATCTGGAATGTGACTATGATGAAGAAGAAGCACCACACTGTTCCCAGATTTTACCTTAAACACTTCGCGGCTGACAAGGCGGGTCGGTCGATCAACGTTCTTAACATAAACAAACAAATATATTTCAAGACGGCTTCTTTAAAAGACCAGTGCTATCACAATTACTTTTACGGTAAAGACGAAAGTCTTGAAAATGTCCTGTCCATATTTGAGGGTCGGGCGTCAACGCTCATCGCCGGGTTGTTACATGCGGGAGCGGCTGAGCTTACTGGCGGAAGTATAAGAGATTTGTTTCATTATGTTTTAATACAACTCATGCGGACCGTACACGCAAAACTACTTCATGACGAGGTATTGGCCATATTGCAGACAGTATTACGACCGTCGCGCGACATCTAGAATTGTCGGAGGTGGAATTTTCTATCTCTGATGGCCTATCAAAATTGAAAGATTACGCTGTTCAGCACAATATTTTGATGGCATTTGAGTTGGCGCCAGCTTTGTGGGACTTGAAACCAATACTAATAATAAACAAAACGCGAGAAGACTTTATCACGTCAGACAACCCCGTTGTCCGCGTCAATCAATTCTGGAGACGAAAATTTACAGGTTACGGCGTTGGGCTTTCAAATGCAGGGCTGCTTATTTATCTGCCGCTTTCTCCGGGATGCACATTGCTCATGTACGACGACGCAGTATATCATATTGTGTGCGATAGTCATAATCGCATTAATGTTAAGTCTGGAAAAGACGTTCGAGCAATAAATAGACTGCAAATGTTAAATGCAGTCGATAACATATACTTTAGTAATCCATTGAATGGCGGTAAGCTTTGTATAGAACTGAAAAGTGTCTTATCTCAAAGAAGAAAATCATACTCTGATTTTGCGGAATTTGTACCTGGAAATATTGATGGACAATACATTCGGCAGAAAAATAGCGAAGATGCAACGATTGATAAATAGACTATTATTGTCACTAGTATAAAGTCATTAGATGATATGGTGAAGTTTAGTTTTATTTCTGTTAGACTGCGCCCGCGATACTACAACGACGGGTCTGCTACTACGGGGGGCATTGCGGGATCATGTTTGGGTGCGCATCCTAGACGACTGGAAGGCTGCCCTTTCTAAGCAAAAGATAGGACGCGACGAGTTTCGGAAATTTGCGTCTCAACACCCAATGATGCCCCTGGTCGGCAATTGGATCGAGCGACATCAGAGGTGAGCACGCACATAACACCGCGAGAGTCCTTTTAGAAATTCATGTCGCTTGGCCAAGGCTGCGAACGAGGACGAGGACGGACGCAGCGTCAAGGAAGGCGCGGGCCGAGTCGAGAGTCACGTCGAAGTGCCTGGCCGCGGCGGACCGATGGTTAGCGCTTCGGCCGCACGCCAAACGCCAAATAATTCACGTCGAGATCGGACGGGTCGAGCTTCCAGCGATCGGTCAGGGGGTCATAGACCACGCCGCTCCAGTCGGTGACCGTGATCCCGCCGGCGGCGAGGCCGCGCTCCAGCTCGTCCGGGCGGACAAAACGCCGGAAGTCATGCGTGCCGCGCGGTAGCCAGCGCAGCAGATACTCGGCACCGACGATAGCCAGCAGGAACGCCTTGGTGGTGCGGTTGAGCGTGCCGGCGATCAGCGCTCCGCCCGGCTTCACCAGCGCGCCCGCCTCGGCGAGGAAGGCGTCCCGATCGGGCACATGCTCGACTACTTCCAGTGTGCACACGGCATCGAATTCCATTCCGGCGGCGAGCAGCCGGTCGGCGGTCGTGGCCCGATAGTCGATGTTGAGCCCGGCGGCTTGCGCATGTTTGCGGGCGGCGGCGATCGCCTCGGCGGCGGCGTCGATGGCCGTGACCTGCGCGCCCAGCCGGGCCAAGGGCTCCGCCAGTATCCCGCCGCCGCAGCCGATATCGAGCAACTTGAGCCCCCGCAAGGGGCGGTCGGCGGCGGCATCGCGCTTGCAATGGGCGCACAGCCGGTCGCGGATGAAGCGCAGCCGCGCCGGGTTGAGCTTGTGCAGCGGCGCCATGGGTCCCAGCGGATCCCACCAGGCATCGCCCAGGGCATCGAAGCGGGCGACCTCGTCCAGGTCCGCTGGCGGCGACGGCTTCATGGTTAACCCCGCGAATAGGCGCAAAATGTCGCGCGCGTCTTGCCTACCGGCGAACGCGCCGCTATGAGATGACCCATCATGCGGGGCGGTGCGCGTCCCGGCAAGAGCACGGCAAGAGCACGGCAAGAGCACGGAAGTAGCGATGGCGCGCATCGTACAAAAATTTGGCGGCACCTCGGTCGCGACGATCGAGCGCATCAAGGCCGCGGCCTTGAAGGTCAAGCGCGAGCGCGAACGCGGCCATCAGCTGACGGTAGCGGTTTCGGCCATGTCCGGCGCGACCGACAAGCTGGTCGAACTGACCAGGCAGGCCAGCCCATTACATGACGCGCGCGAATCCGACGTCGTGATTGCCAGCGGCGAACAAGTGACCGTCGGTCTGATGGCCCTGTGTTTGCAGGAGCTTGGCATTCCGTCGCGCTCCTTTTGCGGCTGGCAGGTGCCAATCCGCACCAACGCGGCGCATGGCCAGGCGCGCATCGAAGAGCTGGTCCCGGACGAGCTGGAGCGCATGCTGGCGCGCGGCGAGGTGCCGGTGGTCGCCGGCTTCCAGGGCGTGACGGCCGACGGGCGTATCACCACGCTTGGCCGCGGCGGCTCCGACACCACGGCGGTGGCGCTCGCGGCCGCGCTCAAGGCCGAACGCTGCGACATCTACACCGACGTTGATGGCGTCTACACCTCGGACCCGCGTATCGTCACCCGCGCCCGCAAGCTCACCCGCATCACCTTCGAGGAGATGCTGGAAATGGCCTCGCTCGGCGCCAAGGTATTACAGACGCGCTCGGTCGAGCTGGCGATGAACCACCGGGTGCGGGTGCAGGTTCTTTCTTCCTTCGCCGAGCAAATCGGCAGTGATTATCCCGGCACGCTTCTGGTCGATGAGGACGAAATCGTGGAAAAACATGTCGTGAGCGGCGTCACCTATAGCCGCGACGAGGCCAAGATCACCTTGGTCAAGGTCTCCGACCGGCCGGGGGTGGCGGCCGCCATCTTCGGGCCGCTGGCCAACGCCAATGTCAATGTCGACATGATCGTGCAGAACGTGTCCGAGGACGGGCGGGCGACCGACCTGACCTTCACCGTCTCGCGCTCCGATCTTGATCGGGCCGTGGCGCTGCTCAATCCCCTGGTCAAGGAATTGGGCATCAACCGCATCCGCCATGACTCGAATGTGGTCAAGGTCTCGGTCATCGGCGTCGGCATGCGCAGCCACGCCGGCGTGGCCCAGCGCATGTTCAAGGCCTTGGGCGACAAGGGCATCAACATCGAGGTGATCTCGACCTCGGAGATCAAGATCAGCATTTTGATCGCCGAGGAGTTCACCGAACTGGCGCTCCGCACTCTGCATACCGCCTATGGCCTCGACGCCAATTAACTCCTTGCCCCGGACCGAAAAAACCCGCCGCCTTTAGCGATCCCCTAACGCATTACCGCCAGACTTATTGCGGGCAGACCGGGAGTCTGTTAACACGCCCCTGTGCCGCAAGCGTGGGTTTACGACGCGGGCGAGCGCATACACGGCGGAGGCGATGCCATGACCAGGCTCGGCGCTGTGTTCGGCCGCAAGTTCAGGAACAGACCCGCGAGCCGGGCGCAGGATCCGGCACTGTCGGAAGAGCCGATTGGGCCGGCCCATGTGGGCCAAATCCTGCGCCAGTGCCGCGAGCACTATGGCGAGGATCTCGAGGGCGTCGCGCTCGCCCTGCGCATTCGCATGGCCTATCTCAAGGCGATCGAAGAGGGCCGGTTTCAGGATCTCCCCGGCCCGACCTATGTTCAGGGCTTTCTGCGCGCCTACGCCGATTACCTCGGCCTCGATTCCGAAGCCTTGCTCAAGCGCTATCCGGCCAATGCGCCCGTGCCGCGCGGCCGATCCCATCTCGATTTTCCGGTCGCGCCCGGGGACGAAGCGCGCTTCCCGACCACGGCCGTACTCTTCCTGTCGCTGATACTGGCCGGCGCGGCTGGAGCTGGGTGGTATTATTTTGCGGCTCCGATCCAGCGCCAGATCGCCAATGTTCCCGACGCGCCGCTGCTGGGCAATTCCGCTAGGGTGCAGATCCCTCCGGCCCAGGCGCCGGCGACAGCCGTTGTCCCGACCGAGCAGCCGCCGGCCGTTGGCGCGGCGCAGACTTTTCTGCCCGAGGTGGCGCAGGAGCGGTCGACCGCGCCGCCTGTGGTTACCGCTCCACCGCTGGCGCAGCCCGTGACCCCGCCGGTCGAGCGCGCTCCCGAGGCTCCCCCGGCGCCGGCGGTGGCAGCCGCGCCTCCAGCCGAACAGACGCCGACCCCGCCCGCCATCGATAACGCCGCCCGCCTTGAAGCGCGCGCGCCCGAGCCGCGCGGTCTAGAGCAGCCCGGACAGCCGGCCATTCCGCTTCCGCCCGGGGGCGGAGCCGATGGGGCCGCGCGCGTCTATGGGCAGACCAATCTTGATGCGCGGATCGTGATCGTGGCCCTGGCCGATAGCTGGATCCAGGTGCGCGACGAATCCCGCAGCGATATTTTCACCCGCATGCTGCGCGCGGGCGACAGCTACCGCGTGCCGAACCGCCCGGGGCTGGTGATGCTCACCGGCAATGCCGGCGGGCTGGAACTGACTATCGACGGCGTCAAGGCGCCTCCGATTGGGATCGAAGGCGAGGTCACGCGCGACATTCCGCTCGACCCCGAGGCGCTCAAGCAAGGGCACGCCGAGGCGCGCTAGACTGCCCGCAAACCGCTCCCGGCTTGCTTGATCTTTATCGGCCCCCCCCGTGCGTTTCGCGCGCGCCCCGGCGACGAACTTCCGGCGAAAACGCTGCCTTCCGTTGCGCTGGAGGTCGGACCGAGGCGACAGGATTGTCTTTCATGCCGCCGCACTTTAGAGAGGCTCTTGAATTGCAAGGGCGCAGGTCATGAAGCTTGCATTGATTTCCGCGCTTTCCGCTCTCGCTGTATGCGCGATTGCTTCGGCAGCCGTCGCGCAGGCCTTTGATGCGGCGGCGGCGGACAAATGGTCGAAGGTCGAAATCAAGCAAAGCGCGCCGGGCGAGGCCCTCGAACTCGTCGGCAAGCGCGCTCATCCCGATACGATGGTCGCGGAGTCTTGCGGTACGAAGCTCCGCCCCTACAAGGGAGCGGTCCTGCCGGCGACGGAGTATATCGGTGCGCCCGATCCGCAGATGCTCGCCATGGCCAAAATGCTTCCGGCCGACGGCCCGATCAAAGTCTCGCCCGACGGCAAGTCGATCATCATGACGGCTCTCAATAGCAGGTGGGTGTGGACCTTTACGCCGACGGCGAAATAGACGGCGTGCCGCGACAGCCTGACAACCACAGTGGACCTGGCTGGCTTGATCTTTGCCTTGCCCCCGCGCATCTTAGCCCTGCGCCTTCGCCGCGCCGCCACAGCGGGATGAACCCATGAACCTGAGCCACCGGCCGTATCGCGAAATCCACCGCCGCAAGAGCCGCCAGATCATGGTTGGCAAGGTGCCGGTCGGCGGCGATGCGCCGATCACCGTGCAGTCGATGACCAACACGCTGACCAGCGACGCGACCGCGACCATAGCGCAGATCCGTCGCCTAGAGGCGGCCGGGGCCGATATCGTGCGCGTTTCGGTTCCGGACGAGGAGTCGACCGCGGCGCTGGCGGAAATCGTGCGCGCGGCCAATGTGCCGATCATTGCCGACGTGCATTTCCACTATAAACGCGCGATCGAAGCAGCCGAGGCGGGCGCGGCCTGTCTGCGCTTCAATCCAGGCAATATCGGCCCGAAGGAGCGGGTGCGCGAAATCATCAAGGCGGCGCGCGCCAACAACTGCGCCATCCGTGTCGGCGTGAACGCCGGCAGCCTGGAGCGCTCGCTGCTCGAAAAATACGGCGAGCCCTGCCCGGAGGCGCTGGTCGAAAGCGCGCTTTATTCCTGCAAACTGCTCGAAGACGAAGACTTCCACGCATTCAAGGTGTCGGTGAAGGCCTCCGATGTGTTTCTGGCCGTCGCCGCCTATCAGCAGTTGGCGGAAGTCACCGATCATCCGCTGCATATCGGCATCACCGAAGCCGGCGGCTTGCGCACCGGCACGGTCAAATCTGCCTTTGGCCTCGGTAGCTTGCTATGGGCCGGGATCGGCGACACCGTGCGCGTGTCGCTGTCGGCGGATCCGGTGGAGGAGATCAAGGTCGGCTTCGAGCTTTTGAAGGCGCTTGGCGTGCGCCATCGCGGCGTGAATGTGATCGCCTGCCCGTCCTGCGCGCGGCAGAACTTCGACGTGATCGAAACCGTGCGCGTGGTGGAAGACCGGCTCGCGCATATCACCACGCCCATGACCGTCTCGATCATCGGCTGCGTGGTGAACGGCCCGGGCGAAGCCGGCATGACCGATATCGGTCTCGCCGGCGGCGGCAAGAACACGCATCAGATTTATGTCAATGGTCACCAGGATCACCGCATCAAGGACCAGGATATCGTTTCGCATCTGGTCGAGCTGGTGGAAAAGAAAGCCGCCGAGATCGAGGCCAAGGCCAAGAGCCAGCCCGCCACGGCTGCGACGGCGTCCGCCGCGGCCGAGTAGCGTAGCGCAAGGGCGGACGGCATTGCAGAAACTGCAGCCGGTCCGCGGCACGCACGATCTACTGCCTGAAACCGCGCGCCGCCACCTTCATGTGATCGAGAGCGGCCGCGGGCTTGCCGAGCGCTTCGGCTATCAGCCGATCGATACGCCGATTTTCGAATTCACCGACGTTTTTCAGCGCACGCTCGGCGAGACTTCCGACGTCGTGACCAAGGAGATGTATCGCTTCACCGACAAAGGCGGCGATGACGTGACGCTGCGGCCGGAAGGCACCGCCGGCGTCGTGCGCGCGGTGCTGTCGAACGGCCTGCTGCAGGACGCGCCGCTGAAGTTCTTTTACGCCGGGCCGATGTTCCGCTACGAGCGGCCGCAAAAGGGTCGCCTGCGCCAGTTTCATCAGATCGGGGTCGAGCTGATTGGCGTCGCGCGACCGGAAGGCGATGTCGAAGTAATTGCGCTCGGCGCGGAGATTCTCAAGACTCTCGGCGTCGGCGGGCAGGTCACGCTGCATCTCAATACGCTCGGCGACGCGGAAAGCCGCGCCGCCTATCGCAAGGCGCTGGTTGCCTATCTGGACGGGCGCAAAGGCGAACTGTCGCCCGATAGTCTGACCCGGCTGGCGCTCAATCCGATGCGCATTCTCGACAGCAAGGATGCCGGCGATAAGCAGGTCGTGGCGGATGCGCCGCGGATCGGCGATTTCCTGACTCCGGCGGCGGCGGCGTTTTTCGCCTCCGTGCGCTCAGGGCTTGAATCGCTCGACCTGACTTACACGGTCGATGACCGGCTGGTGCGCGGCCTCGACTACTACTGCCACACGGCCTTCGAATTCGTGACCGACGCGCTGGGCGCGCAGGGCACCGTGCTGGCCGGCGGGCGCTATGACGGGCTCGTTGAAACCATGGGCGGTCCGCCGACTGCGGGCGTCGGCTGGGCGGCCGGGATCGAACGCCTGGCGATGCTGCTGGCCGCTCCGCCGTCGGCGCCGCGTCCGGTTGCGGTGATCCCGGTCGGCGATGCCGAAGAGGCGCTCGCTTTCGGCCTCGCGCATCGGCTGCGGCTTGAAGGGATCGCGGTCGATATTGGTTTCGGCGGCTCGATGAAAGCGCGCATGAAACGCGCCGGGCGCGTCAATGCGCGCGTGGCTGTGCTGCTTGGCGAGACCGAGCGCGCGCGCGGCGTCGCCACGGTGCGCGATATGGATACCGGCCAGCAGAGCGAAGTGCCGCTCGATGCCCTTGCCCGGCACCTCGCCGTTTTTAGGTAGCGACCATGATCGCCCCGGCCATAGCGCCGGCGCGCTATGTTGTCGTCGGCGCCAATCATTCAAGCTGCCCGGCCGCGCTGCGCGATCTGATCTTCGTCGATGACCGTGCCGCGCCGGCGTTTCTCGCCGCGCTCAAGCGCGCCGGCATCGGGCAATGTCTGGTTGTCTCGACCTGCGACCGGGTCGAGGTCCAGGCGGTCCACGGCGAGCCGGACATCGCCATCGCCGGCATAAAGACGGCGCTGGCGCGATTGGCCGGGGAGGTCGCCGCCGAGGCCGAGGCGGGCCTGTATGCTCTCGTTGATACCGCCGCCGTCCGCCACGTGTTCGCCGTCGCCGCGTCCCTGGACAGTGTCGTCATCGGCGAGGCGCAGGTGCTCGGCCAAGTCAAGGCGGCGCACCGTCTGGCGCGTGCCGCCGGCACGCTCGGCGATGCGCTCGAGCAGCTGATGGCCGCCGCATTTGCTACGGCGAAACGCGTGCGCAGCGAAACCGCGCTCGCGCAAGGCCCGGTCACGCTCGCCGCCTCGGCCTTGCAAACCGCGCGCAGTATTCATGGCGATCTGGCGCGCGCATCGGCGCTGCTGATCGGGCCGGGCGAAATGGCCGAGCTGATCGCGCTTAAGCTGCGTGAAGCCGGCCTGGGCCGGCTTATGGTCGCCGCGACCACGGCCGAACGCGCGACCGCCGCGGCCAGACGCCTCGATTGCCAAGGGGTGGCGTTCGATGCGCTCGCCCAGGCGCTTGATGCGGCCGATATCGTCATCTCCGGGCACGGCTCCGGGCGCGTCCTGTTAAGCGCCGAGATGGTCGAGGCTGCCTTGCGGCGCCGCCGTTTTCGGCCCATGTTCTTGATCGACGCCGCCATTCCGGTCGATATCGAACCGGCGGTCGCTCGGCTGGAGGAGGCGTTCCTGTACGATCTCGACGATCTCGAGATGGTCGCGGAGGATGCGCGCGCGGCAAGGGTGCGCGCGGCGGCGGCGGCCTGGGCGATCGTGGACGCGGAGTTGGCGCGGTTTATCGTCTCGCGCGCGGAACGCAAGCCGGCCGAAACCGTGAAGCGTCTCTATGCTCAGTTCGAAGCCGCGCGCGCCGAGGCTTTGTCGCGTGCGCCGGCCGATGCGGCGGAAGCCACGCGCTGGCTGATTCGCCGGCTGCTTGACCGCCCCGCGCGCGCGCTGCGGAGCGACCCCGGGCTCGAGGACAGCGCCGCGCGGCTGTTCGGGCTGGATAAAACGACCGAAGACGACGATCGCGATGAGGGAGAGCCGAAGCCGTGAATTTGCGTGAGAAACTCGACCGCGTGGTCACCCATTACGAGGAGCTTGGCCAGCGCTTGCTGGAAAGCCCGGGCGGCGACGTCGAGCGTTACGCCAAGCTGTCGAAGGAATTCTCCGACCTTGGGCCGGTGGTGGCGCGCGTGCGCGAGCTGACCAAGCTCGAAGGCGAACTCCAGAGCCTGACGGAAATCGCCGCCGATACGACCAATGAGCGCGAGATGCGCGTCATGGCGGAGGAAGAGCTCAATACGCTCAAAAAGCGCCTGCCGGAACTCGAACACGAGATCAAGCTCCTGCTGCTGCCCAAGGACGAGGCCGACGCGCGCAGCGCGATCCTCGAAGTGCGCGCCGGCACCGGTGGCGAGGAGGCCGCGCTGTTCGCCACCGAGTTGTTGCGCATGTATCAACGTTACGCCGATCTGCATGGCTGGAAGTTCGAGCTCTTGCACCATAACGACACTGGGCTTGGCGGCACCAAGGAGGCGATCGCGTCGATCAACGGGCGCGACGTATTCGCGCGGCTCAAATTCGAATCCGGCGTGCATCGGGTACAGCGCGTGCCGGAAACAGAATCTTCCGGCCGGATCCACACCTCGGCCGCGACCGTCGCCGTGCTGCCGGAGGCCGAGGAGGTCGATGTCGATGTGCAGGAAAAAGACCTGCGCATCGATGTGTTCCGCGCCCAGGGCGCCGGCGGACAGTCGGTCAACACCACCGATTCCGCCGTGCGCATCACGCATCTGCCAACCGGCATCGTGGTGCAGTGCCAGGACGAGAAGTCGCAGCACAAGAACAAGGCCAAGGCGTTGAAGGTTCTGCGCGCCAGGATTTATGACGAGGAGCGGCGCAAGGTGGATGCCGAACGTGCGGCGGCGCGCAAGAGCCAGATCGGCTCGGGCGACCGATCGGAACGCATCCGCACCTATAATTATCCACAGAACCGCATCACCGATCATCGCATCGGGCTGACGGTCTACAAGCTCGCGCTGGTGATGGAAGGCTCCGCGCTCGACGAAGTCATCGGGCCGCTGATCTCCGAGGATCAGGCCGCGAAGCTTTCGGCGGAGGATTGATGCTCGCGGGCAAGACGACGGTTGCCGGCGCTCTCGCCGCCGCCACGCGCACGCTTTCCGATGCGGGCGTGGATGCGCCCGCGCGCGAGGCGCGGCTCCTGCTCGCGCATGTGCTCGGCACCGCGGTCGAGAAGCTGCTCGGGCGCAACGACAGTCCGCTCGCCGGCGAGGCGGAAACGCGCTTCGCCGCCGGCGTGGCGCGGCGGCAGGTGCGCGAACCCCTGGCGCAGATCATCGGCCGGCGCGAGTTCTGGTCGATGATGATTTCGGTCGGGCCGGAGGTGCTCACCCCGCGCCCGGATAGCGAAGTTCTGGTTGAAGCCGCGCTCGCGGCACTGGGCGCTGCCGGGCGGCGCAACACACCGCTGTCGCTGCTCGACCTTGGCACCGGCTCGGGCTGCCTGTTGATCGCGCTGTTGCGCGAGCTGCCCTCGGCTAAGGGGCTGGGCGTGGATGCGAGCGCGGCGGCACTCGCGCGCGCTCAGGCCAACGCGCAATCGCTCGGGGTCGCGGCGCGTTGCCAGTTCCTCTGCGGCGACTGGACGGAGCCGCTTGGCGCACGCTTCGACGTGATCGTAGCCAACCCGCCCTATATCGCCAGTGCCGCAATCGCGGGGCTGATGCCGGAAGTACGGGAGCATGAGCCGCTCATGGCGCTCGATGGCGGGCTCGACGGGCTCGATGCCTACCGCCGGCTGCTGCCGACGATTGCCGAGCGGCTTGCGCCGCGCGGGGCGCTCTATCTTGAGCTTGGCGAGGGTCAAGGGCCGGCGGTCATAGAGTTGGCGCAGGCGTCCGGTCTGCGTCTCCTTGCCCGGCGAAACGATCTGGCCGGCCTCGAACGCTGCCTGGCTTTCGCGGCCGCCAGCGGGGCGTCGTAGAAAGGGCTTGGCGACTCCGGCTCGGGCGCATAGGGTGAGCATGTCTCCAGTGCATTTGTCTGGACCGAGGCGTGGCGCCGCGAGGCCACGCCGGACACGGTCGGCACGGAGCCGGGGAAATATCGCGACACACTGAGCGTCACAGATACCTAGTATCGGCCGTCAGGGCCGATCATGCGCGCGGGAGGATGTCCGATGGACGGACGCATGCGGCAGGGCGGCCATCCCAGCGGTGGTGGTGGTGGCGGTGGGGGCGGTGGCGGGGGCAAACGCAACCGCGGTCGCGGCGGGCGGCGTCCGTTCGGCGGCAGCAACAATAACAGCAACAATAACAGCAATAATAATAGCAATAACAACCGCAACCAGGTGCTCGACAGCAATGGCCCGAGCGTCCGGATTCGCGGCAACGCGCAACAAATCGCCGAGAAGTACCAGCAGCTCGCGCGCGACTGCGCGCTCTCCGGCGACCATGTGGCGGCCGAGAACCTGCTGCAGCACGCCGAGCATTTTTACCGCATTTTCAGCGTCTCCAATGCCAACACGCAGCGTCCGCCGCAGACGGGCGATGGCAGTCCGCCGCAACCCAACACCAATGGTCGTCTGCCCGAAGACGGGCCGCAGCCGCTCACCAATGGCGGACAGGATGGCCAGGGAAACTCCGCCGGCGACGCCGATGACGAAAGCAACGATCCTCCGCAGCCGAACTGATCAGGGTAATTAGCGTTAACCCTGTCTTCGCCAGAGCGCGCTTAACGTGCCGCGCGTGGGCGTTCTTGCGCGGCGTCTTCCCCGCTCCATATAGACAGAAGGCGCGCGAGCCGCTGAGCGGGCGGGCGCCGTCACCGCGCGGACGCCCAGGCTGGGTCCGCGCCTCCGGCCTCGTGCGCGAGGGGGAGCGACAGGGGAGCGAGCTATGAATCTGGATAAATTCACCGAACGCGCGCGCGGGTTCCTCGAAGCGGCGCAGACCATCGCCCAACGCGAGCGGCACCAGCATTTTGCGCCCGAGCATCTGCTCAAGGCGCTGCTCGACGACAAGGACGGCTTGGCGGCCTCCCTGCTTGCCAATGCGGGCGCGGATGCGGCGCGCGCGCGGATGGCGGCCGAGCAGGCTTTGGCCAAGATGCCGCGGGTCGAAGGCCCAGGGGCGCAGAGCCTCTATGTGGCCAGCGACACCGCGCGGCTGCTCGATCAGGCCGAGGCGCTGGCAACCAAGGCCGGCGACAGCTTCGTCAGCGCTGAGACCTTGCTGCTCGCCCTGGCGCTGGCCACGGGAACGACGGCAGCCAAGGCGCTCGCCGAAGCGGGCGCCACGCCGCAGGCGCTCAACCGCGCCATCCGTGATCTGCGCAAGGGCCGCCCGGTCGATAGCGCTGGCGCCGAAGGCCACTACGACGCGCTGAAGAAATACACGCGCGACCTGACCGACGCGGCGCGCAGCGGCAAGCTCGATCCCGTCATCGGGCGCGAGGAGGAAATCCGCCGTACCATTCAGGTGCTGGCGCGCCGCACAAAGAACAACCCGGTTTTGATCGGTGAGCCCGGCGTCGGCAAGACGGCGATCGTCGAAGGCTTGGCGTTGCGCATCGTCAATGGCGACGTGCCCGAGGGTTTGCGCCGGCGCAAGCTGTTGTCGCTCGACCTGGCCGCGCTGGTCGCCGGCGCCAAGTTCCGCGGCGAGTTCGAAGAGCGGCTCAAGGGCGTGCTCAAGGACATCGAATCCTCCGCCGGCGAAGTGATCCTGTTCATCGACGAGCTGCACACGCTGGTTGGCGCCGGCGCGGCTGAAGGCGCGATGGACGCGTCCAATATGCTCAAACCGGCGTTGGCGCGCGGCGAACTGCATTGCATCGGCGCGACAACGCTCGACGAATATCGCAAGCGCGTGGAAAAGGACGCGGCGCTTGCCAGGCGTTTTCAGCCGGTGTTCGTTGCCGCGCCGTCGGTCGCCGATACGATTTCGATTCTGCGCGGGCTGAAGGAGAAATACGAGCTGCACCACGGCGTGCGGATTACCGACAGCGCGCTGGTGGCCGCCGCCACTCTGTCCGATCGCTACATCGCCGACCGCTTCTTGCCCGACAAGGCGATCGATCTGGTCGATGAAGCGGCCTCGCGCCTGCGCATGGTGGTCGATAGCAAGCCGGAGGAGATCGACCAACTCGATCGGCGCATCGTGCAGCTCAAGATCGAGCGCTCGGCGCTGGTCAAGGAAAGCGATCAGGCCTCCAAGGACCGGCTGGCCAAGCTCAAGACCGAGCTGACGCAACTCGAAAAACAATCCGCCGACCTGACCGCCGTCTGGCAGGCGGAAAAGGGCAAGCTGGCCGGGGCGCAAAAGCTCAAGGCCGAGCTCGACCAGGCGCGGCAGGAACTGGAAGCGGCGCAGCGCGCCGGGCGGCTCGAGCGCGCGGGCGAACTCGCCTATGGCATTATTCCGGGTCTGGAAAAGAAGCTTGCGTCCGCGGCCGAAGGCAGTGGCGGAAACCGCATGCTCAACGAGGAAGTCAAGGACGGCGACATCGCCGCCGTGGTGTCGCGCTGGACCGGTGTGCCGGTCGACAAGATGCTCGAAGGCGAGCGCGACAAGCTGCTCAAAATGGAATCGGTGCTCGCCGCGCGTGTCGTCGGCCAGGCGGAGGCGGTGCATGCCGTCTCGGCCGCCGTGCGCCGCGCGCGCGCCGGGCTCGCCGATCGCAACCGGCCGATGGGCTCGTTCCTGTTTCTTGGGCCGACCGGTGTCGGCAAGACCGAATTGACCAAGGCGGTCGCGGGTTTCCTGTTCGACGACGAGCGTGCGCTGCTGCGCATCGACATGTCGGAATACATGGAAAAGCACTCGGTCGCGCGGCTGCTGGGCGCGCCGCCGGGTTATGTCGGCTATGAAGAAGGCGGGGCTTTGACCGAAGCCGTGCGCCGCCGACCCTATCAGGTGATCCTGTTCGACGAGATCGAAAAGGCCCATCCGGACGTGTTCAACGTGCTGTTGCAGGTGCTTGATGACGGGCGTCTGACCGATGGGCAGGGGCGCACGGTCGATTTCCGCAACACCTTGATCGTCCTCACCTCCAATCTGGGCAGCGAAATCCTCGCGGCGCAGAAAGAAGGGGCCAAGGTCGAAAGCCTCCGCCCGCAAGTGATGGAGATCGTGCGCAAGAGCTTCCGGCCGGAATTTTTGAACCGACTCGATGAAATCCTGCTGTTCCATCGGCTCTCGCGCAAGGCAATGGGCGCGATCGTCGATATCCAGCTGGCGAAGCTCACCGCACAGCTCGCCGAGCGGACTATTACGATTGCCCTTGATGCCAAAGCGCGCGGGTGGCTGGCCGAGGAGGGCTTCGATCCCGCCTATGGCGCGCGGCCGCTCAAGCGCGTGATCCAGCGCTCGCTGATCGATCCGCTGTCGGAGATGCTGCTCGCCGGCAAATTGGCCGACGGGTCGCGCATCGACGTCGGGGCCGGCGCCAAGGGCCTGACCATCAATGGCGAAGCGGTGCAGGCCGAAGCGGCGTAAGCCGACTCCCCCGCCCGCAAGGGGGCGGGGGAAACTGCGCTATGCGCGTTTGGCCCAGACGACTTTGAAGGGCCGCGTTTCGCCATCGTGCTCGGTGATCGAGACGTATTCGCCGGCGCGGAACACATGGCTATCGAAGCGCCAGCCGGGCTCGTCCTCTTCGTGCTCGCGGGTCGTGTCATAGTGAAACGCCCAGCGCCGCCCCTTGGTGTGGATCAGGTGGCCTTCCATTTGGTCGCGACCGGGCGCGAAGTGGCGCACGGTGCAGCGCCCGCGCGCTTTCTTCCACGCCTCGGCGTTGATATGCCCATCGGCTTGGAGCGGAGCGATGAACTCGTAGCCATGCGCCGGATCGCCTTCGGGGCGATCCTTGGTGCGGGCAAGTTCGAGTCGGATGCGAGAGAGCATCTTCGGTCTTTCCTTCGTTGCGAACGTCAGTGGCAGAGTAGCACTGGCAGGGCCGCGCGTTCGAGCGCTTCGCGCGTCGCGCCGCCGAGGACGAATTCGCGCAGGCGCGAATGGCCATAAGCGCCCATCACCAAAAGATCGGCGCCCGCCTGTTGGGCGGCGGCCAGCAGCGCGGGGCCGGTGCCGCTTGATCCGGCGTCGACCAGCTTCGCGGTGGCGTTGATGCCGCGCCACGCCAGCGCTTGCACCAACTCTCCCGGTTCGGCCTGACGCTCGGCCTTGCCGCGCACGGTCAGCACCGTCACGGCTTTTGCCTGGCCGAGAAAGGCATCGGCCGCAGCCACGGCGCGGGCCGCTTCCCGGTTGCCATTCCAGGCGATCGCAATGCGTTCGCCGAAGGTGGCGGAAGCACTCGACGGGACGAGCAACACCGGGCGGCCGGTCTCGAACAGCGCGGCCTCCAGCACCACCTGGGCGGTCACCGGGCCATTGCCGCTCGGCTGCGGCAACACGATCAGATCGGCGAATCGCCCACGAAAGGCGACCCGTTCAGTCTCTTCCCCGGTTTCTTCCAGGTAATCGACCGAAGCGTTAGGCTCGCGCAGCGGGTGCTCGACCCGCGGCAGGCCGCCGGTCGTCGCGGCGAAAGTGGCGGCGGCGTTCTTGGCCCGCTCGGCGGCGTCTTTCTCGGCGGTCGCCAGCACGCTCTGGATCATGCCGGTGGTCAGGCCCTCGCCCATCAGCGGCAAATAGGACCTCGGGTCGGGCCGCACCTGCAAGGCAAGCAGATGCGCCGACCAGCGGCGGGCGAGCGCGACAGCGGCCGTGAGCGCGGCTTGGTCGCTGGCTTGGCCGGAGATGGGAGCAAGGATCAGTCCAATGCTCATGGGGGCAACCTCTCCGCGGTAAACTTGGCGCTATTTACCGCAGGCGCGGGTCATTCCTCCATGCGACAAATCAATCGCCGGCGACGACCCGTTCCGGGGTGGCGCCGAGGGCGGCTTCGACCCCGGCCGGGTCCTGATGGATGATCACTTCGCTCTCGGGGAATTCCTTCCGCACCGCGGCCTCGACCCGGTCGGCGACGGCATGCGCCGCGATCAAGCTCAGGGCGCCGTCGAGCTCAAGGTGGAACTGGATGAAACGATGCGGCCCGGAAGCGCGGGTGCGCAGATCGTGGATCGCTTTGACCTCGGACTGCGCCAGGATGATCGCGCTTAGGCGGGCGCGCTCGGCCTCGGGCAATTCCTCGTCCATCAGCATGGCGAGCGCGCGGCGCGCGAGCGTCCACGAACCGTACAGCAAATAGACCGCGATCGCCGTGCCAAGCAGCGGGTCGGCGAGCGTGAACCCGAAGATTCCTCCCAAAACCAAGCTCAAGATCACTGCCAGATTAGTCAGCAGATCGCCGGCGTAATGCAGCGAGTCGCCGCTGATCGCGAGCGAGCCGGTGAGGCGCACGACATGATGTTGATAGACGAGCAGGGCGAGCGTCGCCGCAATCGCCAAGACCATCACGCCGATGCCAAGCGTGGTGGCGGTGATCGGTGTCGGCTGCCACAAACGCCGCACCGCCTCGATCAGCACGAAACTGGCCGAACCGGCGATGAATGCCGCCTGGCCGACGCTGGCCAGCGGCTCGGCCTTGCCGTGACCGAAGCGGTGCTCATGATCCGCCGGCGTCAGCGCATGCGCCAGCGCCCACATGGTGGTCATCGAGGCGAAGGCATCGAGCACCGAATCGACCAGCGAGGACAGCATCGCGACCGATCCGGTCGCGAGCCACGCGGCTAGCTTGACCGCCGTCAACACCACAGCGACCGAAACCGAGGCCATGGTCGCCCGGCGCATGAGCTTGGCCGCGCCCGGACGCAATGCCGGACCGGCGCCGGCGGCGGGCGCGGCTTGTTCTTGCGGTGTTGGGCGCGGGGTTCGCGGTATCATTCGGGTCTTGTTCTATCGCACATTAACGACGATGTGGGATAACATATAGGCTTAATTCGCGCGGCGCGCTCGTTTGCTTGGCGCAAGCATGTAAGGACAGCACATGGCACACAAATTCGGTATCGCGCTCCTCGCTTCTAGCCTGGCCCTCACGGCTTGCGCCGATGGCAGCGGCCAGGGCGGCATCAACAAGACGACCGGCGGTACGCTTGCCGGCGCCGCGGCCGGCGGGCTGCTCGGCGCCCAGGTCGGGCGCGGCGGCGGACAATTGGCGGCGGTCGCGGCCGGCACGCTGCTCGGCGCCTTCATCGGCCATGAAGTCGGCCGCTCGCTCGATCGCGCCGATCAATTGGCGGCGGAGCGTGCGACCGTGGACGCGCATCGCGCACCTGTTGGTCAGACGATCCGTTGGGATAATCCCGAGAACGGGCACTACGGGACCGTTACTCCGACGCGTGAGGGCCGCGACACCCGCAGCAACCAGTATTGTCGAGAATACCAGACCACGGTCGTCGTTGGCGGGCGCGAGGAACGGGCCTTTGGCACCGCTTGCCAGCAGCCGGATGGCAGCTGGAAGATCTTAAACTAACGGGTGGCAGGCTTCCCCGCCTCTTCCTCGGCGGTGGCGGCCAGCTCGGCGCCCCATAGGACGACGGCCCAGGCGCAATACATCCAGGCCAGAAACAGTGGCAGCACCGACAGCGCGCCATAAATCGTCTCATAGGCTGGAAACAGGCGCACGTAGATGCCGAATCCAGCCTTGAGCAGCTCGAACAGCGCCGCTACCAGAAAGGCCGCGCCGAGCGCCGGGCGCAAATGCACCGGGCGACCTGGCAGGAGCCAGAACATCAGCGCGAAGCCGGCCGTGGTCAGGGGCAGGGGCAGCAGCCGCGTCGAGGCGCCTTCGATCCCAAGCCAAGCGGACGCGGCATAAGTGGAAGTGCTGAGGGTGAGCGCCGCCGCCACCAGGATCGTCCCCGCCGTCAGCGCCACGCCGTAAATCAACAGGCGATATCCGGCGCGTCGTGGCGCCTGGACCCGCCAGATAACGTTGAACGCGTCCTCGATGGTCATCAAAAGGATGACCGCCGAAACGGCCAAGCCAAACAGCCCGAGTGCGGTCAAATTGCCGGTATTGGCGACGAAACGCGTCAAATAGGCCTGCACCTCGGTCCCGAAATTCGGTGTGAAATAGGTGAAGATCGCGCGCTCGGCCTCGCTCTGGATGGCCTGGAATACCGGGAAACGGGTCAAGACGACGAGGACGAACGCCACCATTGGCACGACCGCCAGCAGCGAGGCGTAGGCCAGCGACGCCGCCAGGGTGAAGCAGCGATCCTCCATGAAGCGGACCGAGGCGCGGGTGAACAGATGCAGTATCGACCGCATGAGCGACTCGCGACGCAACCTAAGATGTGCATTTGTACCCGATCGCGCCGTCCCATGCCCGAAGGAGAAAATTTTTGGGCGCGACGGCCCGCGATCGAGTAGTTAGGAGCCCATGACCGAGGAACACGCACCGGCGGCGACCGGGCCGCTGATGGCTGGCAAGCGCGGCCTGATCATGGGCTTGGCCAATGAGCGCTCGATCGCCTGGGGCATTGCGCGCGCACTCAGCGCCCAGGGAGCCGAACTCGCCTTCACCTATCAGGGCGAGGCGCTCGGCAAGCGCGTGCGGCCCTTGGCGGAGCAGCTCGGGGCTACACTGGTGATCGAAGCCGATGTCACCAATGAAGCGAGCCTGGATGCGGCCTTTGCACTTTTAGCGCAGCGCTGGGGGCGGCTCGATTTTCTCGTGCACGCGATCGCCTACTCCGACAAGGACGAGCTCAAGGGCCAGTATGTGGCCACGACGCGCGCCAATTTCCTGCGTACGCTCGACGTGTCCTGCTACTCCTTTACCGATCTGGCGCGCCGCGCCGCGCCGCTGATGACTGAGGGCGGCAGCCTGTTGACGCTCACCTATCACGGCGCTGAACGCGTCATGCCGCATTACAATGTCATGGGCGTGGCCAAGGCGGCGCTGGAGGCGAGCGTGCGTTATCTGGCCGTCGATCTGGGCGGCAAGGCGATCCGTGTGAATGCGATTTCGGCTGGGCCGATCAAGACCCTGGCCGCCTCGGGGATCGGCGACTTTCGCTATATCCTGCGCTGGAACGAGCTCAACGCACCGCTCAAGCGCAATGTCACCATCGACGAAGTCGGTGGCGCGGCGCTGTTCCTGCTCTCGCCTCTGGGCACGGGCGTGACCGGCGAGGTCGTGCATGTGGACGCCGGCTATCACGCCGTCGGCATGGTCGCGGTCGATGCCGCGCCGCAGGTCGCCGAGCTGCTCTCGGGCCTGCGCGCCAGCGCGTCAAGCTAATCGATGTCCGGCAACGGCTTCGGGCACCTGTTCCGGTTCACGACCTGGGGCGAAAGCCACGGGCCGGCGATCGGCTGCGTGGTTGAAGGCGTCCCGCCGCGCCTGGCGCTGAGCGAAGCCGACATCCAGCCCTATCTCGATAAGCGCCGGCCAGGACAATCGCGCTTCACCACCCAGCGGCGCGAGCCGGACGCGGTGAAGATCATGTCCGGAGTTTATGACGGGCAGACCACCGGCGCGCCGATCGGACTGGTGATCGACAATGTCGATACGCGTTCGAAGGATTATTCCGAGATCGCGCATAAATTCCGCCCCGGCCATGCCGATGTCACCTACTGGCAGAAATACGGCATCCGCGATCCGCGCGGGGGCGGGCGGTCCAGCGCGCGCGAAACTGCTATGCGGGTCGCCGCCGGAGCGATCGCGCGCAAGGTTCTGGATGCGCTCGTGCCAGGCGGCGTGCGCATTCGCGGCGCGTTGGTGCAGATGGGCACGCATGCGATCGATCGCGCGCGTTGGGATTGGGCCGAGGTCGGGAACAACCCGTTCTTCTGCCCGGACGCTGAGGCGGCCGCGCGTTTCGGCCCGATTTTGGACGAGGTGCGCAAGGCGGGGTCGAGCCTGGGCGCGGTCGTGGAGCTGGTGGCCGAAGGCGTGCCGGCCGGGCTGGGCGCGCCGGTCTATGACAAGCTCGACGCCGATCTGGCCAAGGCGATGATGTCGATCAACGCCGTCAAGGGCGTGGAGATCGGCGCTGGCATGGGCGCGGCTTCGCTGCGCGGCGAAGAGAATGCCGACGAAATGCGCATGGGCAAGGACGGCAAGATCACCTTCCTGTCGAACAATGCCGGCGGAATCCTGGGCGGCATATCATCGGGGCAGGATGTGGTCGTGCGTTTCGCGGTCAAGCCGACCAGCTCGATTCTGATCCCGCGCCGCACCGTGACGGACGCCGGCGAAGATACCGAGATCACAACCAAGGGTCGGCACGATCCCTGTGTCGGCATCCGCGCGGTTCCGGTCGGCGAGGCGATGCTGGCCGTGGTGCTGGCTGATCACCTGCTGCGCCACCGCGCGCAGTGCGGGTCGGGTTCCTAGACCTCGCCCGCCAACTACAGGAAAATCACCAACGCGCCGAGGATGGCCGTCCAGACGCCGAGCCCGC
Organism: Alphaproteobacteria bacterium; assembly: GCA_009694135.1. Taxonomy (GTDB): domain Bacteria; phylum Pseudomonadota; class Alphaproteobacteria; order UBA6615; family UBA6615; genus SHVS01. Next base: position 21,746 of record SHVS01000001.1, on the reverse strand, counting down.
TCAGCAGGTCGTTGTAGATTGCGTCCATGTCCCGTCTCCCGTGTTCGGAGTGCTGTCCTAGCAGCCCTACTCTCGACAATTCGTCGCGTATTCGCAGTGACCGCCGACACAGCCTTCGACAATCTTTCGCGAGGTGGAATCCGGCCTCATCCGGCGCCAGTCGTCGCTGTCTCATCCGCGGAGGGTGCCTGACATGGGGCTGCGCTGGCGCACAGGGGTGCGGCTCGCGCCCGGTCTCAAGCTCAACCTAGGGCTCAAGGGCGGCAGCTTGGCGCTCGGCGGGCGCGGCCTGACCCTCAACCTGGGTCGCAAGGGTTTGCGCACCACCGTAGGCGCTCCCAGCACTGGTCTGTCCTATTCGCGGCATTCCCCCTATGGTGGACAGGGCGGCGGCTGGGGCCTCCTGGTTACGCTCGGCGTGCTGGTACTGCTGGCTTTTTGGCTGGGCTGGATAGCCCCAGCTGAGTTCTGACTTGCCTTCGCGGTCGGAATCCTGCATTTCATGGTGTGCAAGTTTCCGCCCCCGCACTTCCGAGCGTTGCTCCTGCCGCGCTACCGAATGTCTGAGGCCGAAACTGCGGGTCCGCGGACGTCCGCAGCCCGGTTATCAAACTGAGTGGAGGCCAAATGGCTACCGGTACCGTGAAATGGTTCAACCCGACCAAGGGTTTCGGGTTCATCGTCCCCGAGGATGGTTCGAAGGACGTGTTCGTCCATATTAGCGCCGTCGAGCGTGCGGGCATGAAGACCCTGAACGAGGGGCAGCGCGTCAGCTATGAGGTTGCTACCGAGCGCGGCAAGCAGGCAGCGGTCAACCTCAAGAACTCCTAAAGTCCTGTCCTGCAGGATTTGCAGACGGCGGCCGGGTTTTCCTGGCCGCCGTTTTTGTTTTCGGCGACTGCATCTCGCCGAATAGTTGTACGGCGTGACATGTACCACCCGGCCCCCTAGCATCATTTATTCCGAGGCGGCGGGGCATGAGGCGCGAAGTCATGACGTTATGCTGGGGACGCTGGGCCGCTTTGGGTGCGCTCCTGTTCGCGGTTGCCTGCGAGTCGACGACAGCGGGTGAAACCGCGCTCGTCACGACCTTCATGGAAGCCGCATTCGACGCGACGCCTGGGGGCGAATTTCAACTCCTGGGAGAACTGCGCAGCGCGCGCATTTGGCGCTGGGATCGGGCGGTCTTGCTGCGTCTCGAAGGTGTCCGCAGCCCGGCGCAGGAGGGCTTCGCCCGCAGTGCGCTGGCCGAGTTCGCGCGTTTGTCCGGCGTTGCCATTAACGATGCCATTGCTGCGGAAACCCAAAATTTCCGCGTGATCTTCGACGGCAGCGAAGCCTTTCTGCTCGGCGATGGCCAGCTCGCGAGTTGCTACGCCACGTTTCGCGGCCGGCGCGACGGGGAGGTCACGATGGACGTGACCTTGAGCACCGCTCGCCCGGAAAGTGCGCAACGCTGCATCCGACATGAATTGATGCATGCATTCGGTTTTCTCGGACATTCGCATCGCGTGCGTTCGGTGTTGAGCTATCTTCACAACGAAACGCAGCTCACGCGCTGGGATAAAGTCTTGATCGCGAGCCTGTACGACCCGGCGATCCGCGCCGGCATGCTACGCCAAGATGTTGCGCCGCTGCTGCAACCGATCATCGCGAAAAACCTGGCGCGGTTCCCGGACTGAAGCCCACCGCGCCCTAGCGGAGGAAAATACCCATGCAGGGTTCCTGCCTTAGCCGTTTTATAGCGCTTCTGTTGATCGTTGTTGCCGGCGGCGCTGTCGCCGGTTGTACGACCAGCGACGATTTGGGCGCGGAATTCGTCGAGATCAAAGCGGAGGAGTCGCAGCTCAGCTTCACCCTTCCAGCCGTGGCCGGCGGCGCGCAGCGCTATTTCAAAGGGCGCGATCGCACGCGCGGGCATACGGTCTACACGGCCAGTTGGCGGCCGGCGCGGAGCGAATTTCCGTCCGCGCAGCTTAACCTGCTGAACGCGCCGCCCGGCTACTACTTCGGCTATAGCGATTTGGATACCGACTTAATCCGCGGCTGGAGCAACTTTCGCGAACGCCCATTCACAATCGACGAACGCACCACGCGGGTGAGCGGGCTAGGGCGTTTCACCGTGCATCGCTTCCACAGCGATAACCTGTCCTGTGTCGCGTTCGCGATCGTGTTTGGCAACCACGACCGCGGTGACGGCACGCGGCGGCTTGATGGGCTTTATTGCCTGCAGCCCGGCGATGTCTTGACCCCGGCCACCGTGGAGTCCGTGCTCGCGGCCGTCAAAGTCAACAACTGAAGGAAACGGGCGCTAGCGAATGAATTGCGCCACCAGCTCGACTGCGGACGACCAGACGAATTGGTCGATCGGCTGCACGCGCACAAGCTTATAGCCCCCGTCGATCAGCGTGCGCGCATCGCGCGCGAAGCTCGCCGGCGCGCAGGACACGGCGACAACGGTCTTCACCTTCGAGCGCGCCAACTCGACCGCCTGGCGGGCGGCGCCGGCGCGCGGCGGATCGAACACCACCGCGTCATAGGCGGCCAGATCGTCGGCGAACAGCGGCCGGCGGTCGAGGTCCCGCGTCTCGGTTGTCAGTCGGCTGACCAATTGCGCCTTGCCGGCGGCGGCATTGAGCGCCGCGACCTGCGCGGCGTCGCCCTCGACGGCGTGCACCTTGCGGCCGTCGGTGGCCAGGGCGAGCGCGAAGGTGCCGCAACCGGCGTACAGATCGGCGACGCGTTTCGCCCGCCCAAGGCCGAGTTCCACCGCGCCCACCATCCAGGCTTCGGCTTCGGCGCTGGCTTGCAGGAAAGCCCCAGGGGGCGGCGCGACCGCGACCTCGCCAAACATGACTGCCGGCATGCGGCGCAGCGCCACCGGCTCGGGTTGGGCATCCGCTTTCTCGCGAAAAGACACGCGCGCCAAATCCTGGTCTTCGGCGATGGCGGTGAGCGCCGTCCGCCCGACGCTGGTCAGGTTCGGCGCGGTCAGCAAAAGATCGATGCCGCTATCGGTTTCGGTCAGCAACACATCGGCCACGCCGCGCTTGGACAACACGCCCTCAAGCGCGCGGCGCAGGGGCGCCAACAAAGCCATGAGCCTGGGGCGCAGCACATGGCAGGTCTTGAGGTCGCAAATCTGCTCGCTGCGCTTGGCATGAAAGCCAAGCAGGATGCCCGATTGTCCGCGTGAAGCCGCAAGCTCTGCTCGTCGCCGACCGCCCGGCGCGGTGCGCAGCAAGGCCTCGACCGGCGGATCGGTGATCCCGCGATGCGCCAGCGCTTCGAGCACGAGGGCGCGCTTCCATTCGGCATAAAGACTGTCGCCGATGTGCTGAGCCGAACAGCCGCCGCAGTCGCCGTAATGCGGGCAGGGCGGTTCCACGCGACGTGTGTCGCGCGTGACCCATTCGAGCACGCTGGCCGCGTGTCCATCGCCGCGCTTGGGCCCCATGCGGATCCGCACGCGGTCGCCCGGAACCGCCAAGGGAACGTACACGCGGCCGGAGGGGCTTTCCGCGATGCCGTCGCCGTCGGCTCCCAGGCGGTCGATCGCGACCTCGATTTCGGATGCTTCAGGCGCGGTCATGCGCCGCCCCGATCAGGAATTCGGCATTGCCGTCGGCGCCCGTAATCGGGCTCGGCACCAAGCCGAGCACGCGCCAACCGGGGCGCGCGTCGAGCCAGGCGCGGATGCGCGCGCACACTTCCTCGTGCAGCGCCGGATCGCGCACGATGCCGCCCTTGCCGACTTGCGCCTTGCCGACTTCGAATTGCGGCTTGATCAGGGCCGCCAGCCGCGCTCCGGGCGCAGCGAGCTCCAGCGCCGCCGGCAGCGCAGCTTCCAGACCGATGAAGCTCACGTCGCACACGATCAGCGCGATCGGGTCGGGCACTTGCGCGCGAGTGATGCCGCGCACATTGGTTTTTTCCAGCAGCACGACGCGCGGATCGTTGCGCAGTTTCCAGTCGAACTGCCCATGGCCGACATCGATGGCAAAGACCTTGGCCGCGCCGCGTTGCAGCAGCACATCGGTGAAGCCGCCGGTGGAGGCGCCGACATCCAGGCAAATAAGGCCCTGAGGGTCGATGGCGAAGGCATCCAGCGCATGCGCAAGCTTGACCCCGCCGCGCGAAACATAGGGGTGCGGCCGCCCGCGCAGCTCCAGCGGTGCGTCGGCTTTGAGGCGCAGCCCCGGCTTATCGATGCGGCGCTCGCCGCTGAAGACTTGTCCGGCCATGAGCAGGCTCTGCGCCTCCTGGGCGCTGGCCGCAAGCCCGCGCGCCACCAGCAGCAGATCGGCGCGTTCGGTCACCGCCATGCGTCCCCCCCAACCCAGGCCTGGCGCGCGAAGCGTAGCAGCAGGAGCAGGGCGACCGTGGCGAGGCCGAGCGCCTGCCCGACCCACACGCCGAGGGCGCCCCAGCCGAATGGAAAGGCCAGCAGCGCCGCCGCGCCAAGCCCGATCGCGAAATAGCCGAAGACAGAAATGAGGCTCGGCAGCCGCGTGTCCTTGATCCCGCGCAAAACGCCATGGCCGATCGCCTGCGCGCCGTCGGCTAGTTGGAACAGCGCGGCAATGGATAGGAAGGCGACCCCGAGCTCGATCACCGTGGCGACGTTCGCCTGGCTCTGGTCGAGGAACAGTCCGATCAGGAGCGCCGGCGCGGACAGGAACAAAAGCGCGCTCGCCAGGCTCATGCCGATGCCGAGCAGATAGGCGATGGCGCCGGCGCGGGCGATGCCGGCGCGTGAGCCAGCGCCCGAGGCGATGCCGATACGAATTGTGGCCGCCTGGGCGATGCCCATCGGCAGCATGAAGGCGAGCGACGCCCATAACAGCGCGATGCCATGCGCGGCCAGCGCTTCGGTCCCGAACAGCCCGACCAACAGGCTCCCGGCGGAGAAGAGCCCGACCTCGGCCAAGAGCGCGCCGCCGATCGGCAGCCCGATGCGGAAGATGGCCGCGAGCTTCGGCCAATCGCCGCGCCACACCCGCGCCAGCACATGGCAGCGGGCGAGGGCGCGCGTGCGCGTGATGTAGGCGGCGATGCTTGCCAGCATGGCGAAGTTGACCAGCGTGGTCGCGATCCCGGCCCCGGGCAGGCCCAGCGCCGGCAGTCCCAGCCGCCCGAACATCAGCGCCCAGGCCAAAAGCGCGTTGAGCGCGATTCCGCCGAGCGCGATCGCCAGCACCACGCGCGCATGGCCCAAGGCGGCGATGAACTGGCGCAGCACCGCGAACCACATCATCGGCACGAAGCTCATTACCAGAGGCCGCATATAAGATTGGGCCAGCGCGGCATTAGCCTTCTCCTGCCCGAAGAGCAGCAGGATCGCCTCCGTGTTCCAGAGCGCCAAAACCGACGGGACGCCGATCAGCGTCGCGGCCCACAGCCCCTGGCGCACGGTGCGCGCGATGGCCCGGCGTTGCCTGGCCCCATGCGCCTCCGCCACCAGCGGCGAAACCGCGGTGAGGACGCCGACGCAGAGAAACCCCGGCACCCAAAAGAGTGCGCCAACCAAGGTGCCGGCGGCCAGGGCTTGCGGTGACAGGCGGCCCATCAGGATCGTATCGACGACGGTGAGGGCAAACTGGGCCAGCTGCGCCCCCGCCAAGGGCGCGGCCAGGGCCAGCGTCGCCCGCGCCTCGGCGAGCCAGAGCGCGCGCGGCATCGGGCTTTGCCCGGTTGTGGTCGGTCCATCCATCGTCGCGCGCTTGCCGTGAGAAATCCCGCCCCAGGCATAGACGGCGCCCGCCGCCCTGCCAATGCCGCCGATAACGCGCAACCGCTGGCCGACTCAGCCCCGCCGGCCTAGACTTGCGCCATGACGGATCGACGCACGCTGGTTTTGACCGGGGCGAGCCGCGGCATCGGCCACGCCACGGTGAAGCGCTTTTCCGACGAGGGCTGGCGGATCCTCACCTGCTCGCGCGAGGACATCCCCGAGCATTGCAAGCGCGATCCCAACTGGACCAAGCATTTCGTGACCGATCTGGCGCTTCCGGCTAGCACGGATGCCTTCGTCGCGGCGGCTCTCGAAACGCTCAATGGCGCGCCGGTGCACGCTCTGATCAATAACGCGGCCATATCGCCCAAGACCGAGTTCAAGGAACGCCTCGGCTGCCTCAACGGCGATCTGGACAGCTGGCGCGACGTATTCGAGCTCAATTTCTTCGCGCCATTGGCTCTCTCACGCGGCTTCGCCGAATCGCTTGCCAAGGGTGCGCGCTCGCTCGGGCCGAAACAGGGCGGCGCGTCCGTGGTCAATATCACCTCGATCGCCGGCCATGCGATCCATCCCTTCGCCGGCTCGGCCTATTCGACCTCGAAATCCGCGCTGTCGGCGCTCACGCGCGAGCTGGCGGTCGATTTCGCCGATCTGGGCGTGCGGGTGAACGCCGTCGCGCCGGGCGAGATCGCGACCGACATGATCGGCGACGAATACGAGCCGCTGATCACGCGCATCCCGCTGCATCGCATGGGCACGCCGGAAGAAGTGGCGGCGACCGTCTATCGCCTGTGCACCGCCGACTTCGCCTATGTCACCGGCGCCGAGATTTTTGTGACTGGCGGCCAGCATTTGTTTTAGCGGGCGGGCGAAATGAATAGGTATGTTTGGGACACTTCCGCCTTAGCGTCGGTAGTTAATACGAATGATGAGCATAACAAAGCGTCCTATCAATTTTATCAAGAACACAACGACTCGGTGTACATATTTCCAGCAATCGCGTGGTTTGAATTTCAGGCCGCTGTGTCCCGCAGAAATCGTGAAGGCCATAAGGTCCAAAGGGACCTGTATGTACTAGACGGCAAGAATATCGTATTCGACGTAGATCAGGAGCTTATTGCACGCGCCTCAGAACGGCGACTGTTCGAAAAATTCTCGAGCCTAAGAGGTGCCGATCTTATTTTCGCGTGTATCGCGTACCTTGAGGAAGCGGCACTTGTTACAAATGACCGCGCTTTTGAAAGCTTGAATGAGATTCAAGTAATTGTGCCAGGGAAGTCGGCAGAGAATTAGGTCATCCCAGCCTTGCCACCAGGGCTTCGAGCCAGACGATGCGCGCTTCGACCTGGGCGAGGTCGTGGGCGAGGAAGGCGAGCAAATGCCCCGGCTCATGCGCATGGCGCGTCGCGAGTTCATTGATCCGCGCACGCTCGGTCTGTGACGCCTCGACCATGAACGCCAGCTGATGGCGCTGCTCCGCGACCGGCAGCAGATGCAGATAACGCAGCTTCAACGCCAGGATCAGCTTGGACACCGCATCGACCGGCGAGCGCACATTGGCGCGCAACAGGTCGAGCAGCGCCGCGTGCCCGGCCTCGGTCAGGCGGACGCTTCCATCGGTCGTGCCCGGCGCCGGCTCGACCAAACCTTCATAGCGCAACAGCTCAAGGCTTGAGCCGAGCAGGTCGAGCGACGGGCCGGTGATGCGGGCGGCGAAGGCGCGCACCGCGCGCGCAAGCTCCGCCAGAGTGGTCGGCGCGCCGGCAAGCTGGCCGAGCGCCGCCAGTCGAATCGCCTCGGTTGGGATCAGCGTATTGTCGCGATACATCTTTTGCCGCGCCCGGAAAGGGATGGTCGACACGATGCCACGCAGGTGCGCACCGAAGCAAGCGAAGGTTGACGCGCATTCACCGCATCAACCTGAACCACAGGCTACGCCGCGCGCTTGAGCGACAGCCGTGCCCAGACGTCCGACAGCGCCGCGACCAGCCGCTCGATGGCCGCGTCGTCATGCAGCGGCGAAGGCGTCAGGCGTAGCCGCTCGGTGCCCTTGGGCACGGTCGGGAAGTTGATCGGCTGGGCGTAAATGCGGTGGCGGGTGAGCAGCTCGTCGGATGCCTGTTTGCACAGTGCCGCATCGCCGACCAAAACCGGCACGATATGGCAGGCCGAGGGCATCAACGGCAGCCCGGCCTCGGCCAGCTTGCGCTTCAGCGTCGCCGCGCGTTCCTGATGGCGCTCGCGGATGCCGGGGTCGCGCTTCAAGATGCGCACCGAGGCCAGCGCGCCGGCGGCGATCGCCGGCGGTAGGGCGGTGGTGAAGATGAACGCCTCGCCATGGCTGCGCACGAAATCGACCAGATTGGCCGAGCCGGCGATATAGCCGCCGACCACGCCAAACGCCTTGCCAAGCGTGCCCTGGATCACATCGATACGGTCCATCACGCCGTCGCGTTCGGCCACGCCGGCGCCATGCTCGCCATACATGCCGACGGCATGCACCTCATCGAGGAAGGTCAGCGCGCCGTGCTTCTCGGCCACATCGCAAATGTCCTTGATCGGCGAGACATCGCCTTCCATCGAATAGACGCTCTCGAAGGCGACCAACTTCGGCACATCCGGCCCGACTTCGCCGAGCAAACGGTCGAGATCGGCCGGATCGTTATGGCGGAAGATGCGCTTGTCCGACTTGCCATAGCGGATGCCGGCGATCATCGAGTTGTGGTTGCCCGCATCGGAAAAGATCACGCAGCCGGGCAGGCGCGCGCCGAGCGTCGCCAGCGCGGTCAAATTCGCGACATAGCCGGAGGTGAAGATCAGCGCCGCTTCCTTGCCATGCAACTCCGCCAGCTCGCGTTCGAGCAGCACATGATAATGGTTGGTGCCGGCGATGTTGCGCGTGCCGCCGGCGCCGGCGCCGCAGCGATCGAGCGCGTCCTTCATCGCCTGCAAAACGGCCGGGTGTTGCCCCATGCCGAGATAGTCGTTGCTGCACCACACGGTCACGTCTTCCACGCGGTCGCGGCCGGACGGATCGGGGGTGTGGCGCTGCGCGGTCGGGAATTGTCCGGCGCGGCGCTCCAGATCGGCGAACTCGCGATAGCGGCCCTCGGTCTTGAGGGCCTTTATGCTGTCGGCGAAGAAACGATCGTAATCCATGCACGCTCACCTCGGGCGTGGCCGGGAGGGTCCCAGCGCATTCGAGAATCTAGCCTAACGCCCGTTAACCAGACCTTGAGTATAATCAATTCATCCGCGGCCGGCCATAGCGGTAATATAGAATGCCAAGCGGCGGCTAAATCAGCCCCTCGGCCTTGGCCTCGGCGGCGACTTCGGCCAGCGCCTTGCCGAGGCGGTCGAGGATCAGGTCGATCTCCGCCTCGGTGATGATCAGCGGCGGGCAGAGGGCGATCACATCCCCCGGCAGCGGCCGCACCATCAGCCCCTGCGCCAGCGCCTTCGCCGTCACGCGCGCGGCCAGCTTCTTCTCGGGCGGGAAGGAGCGTTTCGTGGCTTTATCGGCGGCGAGCTCCAGCCCGGCGAGCAGCCCGACGCCGCGCACCTCGCCAACCAGCGGACTTGCGCCCAGGCGCTTCAGCCCATTCAGGAACCGCGGCGACAGGTCGGCCACGCGCGCGGCGATATCGCGCTCCTGGTAGATTTTCAGCGCCTCGACCGCGACCGCGGCCGCCACCGGATGCGCGCCATAGGTGTAGCCGTGGCCGAAGGTGCCGTGCGTGCGGCTGCCCTGCTTGAGCACCTGATAGATCGGCTCCGACACCAGCACGGCGCCGATCGGCACATAGGCCGAGGACAGCGCCTTCGCGACCGACATCAGGTCGGGCTTGATGCCATAGGTCTCGCTGCCGAACATGCGGCCGGTGCGGCCGAAGCCGGTGATCACCTCATCGGCGATCAACAGCACGTCATGGCGGCGGAGCACCGCCTGGATTTTCTCGAAATAGCTCTTGGGTGGCGGGATCACGCCGCCGGCGCCCAACACCGGCTCGGCGATGAAGGCCGCGACCGTGTCCGGCCCCTCGGCCAGGATCATCATTTCGAGAGAGTCGGCCAGCCGCGCGGAGAACGCCTCCTCGCTTTCGCCTGGTAAGCCATAGCGCCAGTAATGCGGGCAGTCCGTGTGCCGAAACCGATCGATCGGCAGGTCGAAGCCTTCGGTCACATAGGCCATGCCGGTCATGCTGCCGGCGGCGACGGTGACGCCGTGATAGGCGCGCTTGCGGGCGATGATCTTTTTCTTCAGCGGCCGGCCAAGCGCGTTGTTGTAGTACCAGACCAGCTTGACCTGGGTGTCGTTCGCCTCCGAGCCGGAATTGACGAAGAACGCCTTCGACATCGGGCCGGAGGGCGCATGCGGGGCGATGGACACCAGCATTTCAGCCAGCGCGGAAGCGGGCTCGGTCGCGCGCCCGGCGAAGGCATGGCCGAAGGCAAGTGTCCGCATCTGCCGCGCGGCGGCTTCGACGAGGCGCTCCTCGCCCCAGCCCAGCGCGGTGCACCACAGCCCGGCTAGGCCTTCGATGTACTGCTTGCCGGCGTCGTCCTCGACGTAAATGCCCTTGCCGCGCGTGATCACCAGCGGCCCCTGCGCCTCATGCGCGTTGAGCTCGGTGTAGGGGTGAAGGTGATACGCCACGTCGCGCGCGGCGGTCGAATTAGGACGATCCGTCATGGGTGGGACGCTAGCCGCGCGGAGTCGAGGCCGCAACCGCCAAGGGTCATTGGTCGCGTTGCTCAAGCCAGGTCGCGAGCGACAGCGCGTTCCACAGCAGCGGGGCGTGATCAGCCTTGCGTGTGGCATGCGCGCGCCACAGTCGCCGGATCGCTTGCGGATCGAGCAGCGGCGCCAGCCGGTCCGCCTCGCGGTCAAGCAAGCGAGTGCCGAGGCCGCGCAGCTCGGTGCGCAGCAGACGCGCGGCCGAAACCGGCAGCGGGCGCGGCGCATGGCGCCATATGTTTTCCGGAACGCCGCCCTGGCGCAGGAGCCGGGCGAGGAACGGGCGGCTGCGTCGGGAGCGCGGCGTCAAGAGACGCGGCGCCAGCCCGAGGGCAAAGTCGAGCACGCGCCGATCGAGGAACGGCAGCCGCAGGTCGAGGCCGATCAACTGCGCCACCGCATCGGCCTGGCGCAGCAATCCGCCCGGCAGGTGATAGCCGAGGTCGGCGAGCATGGCGCGGGCGATCGCCGTGCCGCCGTCATTGGCGAGCGCTGCCGCCGCTATGGTCTGGACTGTTTGGGTAGATGGATTCTATGGCGGCCATTGGCTTCCGGCTCTGGGGCGACGAATTTGGCCGCTTTCGGAGATTCATTGGGGGGTACTGTGCCAGTTGCGTGTTAAGCCTTCCTTTGCCGCCAGCTACGCCTCCCGCCTTGACCGGAAGCGCTCAAACCCGCAGTCTCCCGCCCGCCCCGGTGCGCGGGGCGTGAGCCCAGGAGTTGCCGATGCCCTATCGTCCCGGCCGCCATTTCCTTCAGGTCCCCGGCCCGACCAATATCCCGGAGCGCGTGCTGCGCGCGATGAGCCGGCCGACCTATGACCACCGCAGCGCCGAGTTCATGGGCTTCGCCGCCGGGCTGTCGTCCGACCTGAAGAAAATTTTCCGCTCCAGCGGCCCGGTGTATGTCTATTCCGGCTCCGGCACTGGAGCGTGGGAAGCGGCGCTGAGCAACACCCTGTCGCCCGGCGATGGCGTGCTGATGGCGGAAACCGGCCATTTCGCCACGCTGTGGAGCCAGATGGCGACCAGGCTTGGGCTGGTTGTCGATTTCATCCCTGGCGACTGGCGGCGTGGCGCCGATCCGGCGCAGATCGAGGACAGGCTCCGCGCCGACAAGGCGCACAAGATCAAGGCCGTGTGCATCGTGCATAACGAGACCTCGACCGGCGCGGTCACGCCGATCAAGGCGGTGCGCAAGGCGATCGATGCCGCCAATCACCTGGCGCTGTTTTTCGTGGATTCGATCTCGTCCCTTGGGTCGATGGAGTATCGCCACGACGATTGGGGCGTCGATGTCACCATCGGCTGTTCGCAGAAGGGGCTGATGGTGCCGCCCGGGCTCGGGCTCAACGCCGTCGGCGTGAAGGCGCTGGCCGCGTCCAAGACCGCCAAGCTGCCGCGCTATTTCTGGGATTGGGGATTGATGACGCCGAGCACCGAGGGCAACTACCCGCAAACGCCGTCGATCAACCTGCTGTTCGGGCTGCGCGCCGCGGTCGATATGCTGCTCGAGGAAGGGCTCGACAACACCATCGCCCGGCACGCGCGGCTGGCCGAGGCGACCCGCGCCGCCGTGCAGGCCTGGGGCCTCGACATCCAATGCGCCGTTCCGGAGCATCGTTCCAACTCGGTCACCGCCGTCGTGGTGCCGCAGGGGATCGATGCCGATGCGCTGCGCAAGATCGCGCTCGAGCAGTTCGACATGGCGCTCGGCACCGGGCTGGGCAAGGTCAAAGGCCGGCTGTTCCGCATCGCGCACATGGGCGACACCAACGACCTGACCCAAGCCGGCGCGCTCTGCGGCGTGGAAATGACGCTGCCGCTCGCAGGGATCAAGCCCAAGGCCTCGGGTGTCGCGGCCGCGCTTAAGGTTCTCGCATCTAAGGCCCAGCCGGGCGCGCAACAAGCCGCAGCGGAGTAAAACTCATGGCCCAGCAGACAAAAGCCGCCCCGCCGCGCCACACGCGTGGCCGCGGCAAGATCTACGACACCATCGCCGATACCATCGGCGATACCCCGCTCGTCCGCCTGCAGCGCACGGCGAAGGACGCCGGGGCGCGCGCCGATGTGCTGCTCAAGCTCGAGTTCTTCAACCCGCTGTCGTCGGTCAAGGACCGCATCGGCGTGGCGATGATCGAGGCGATGGAAGCCGAGGGCAAGCTCAAGCCCGGCTCGGTGATCGTCGAGCCGACCTCCGGCAACACCGGCATCGCGCTCGCCTTCGTCGCCGCCGCCAAGGGCTATCGCTGCATCTTGACGATGCCCGAAACCATGTCGATCGAGCGCCGCAAGATGCTGGCGATTCTCGGTGCGGAAATCGTGCTCACGCCCAAGGAGCAGCGCCTCCAGGGCGCGATCGACAAGGCCAATCAGCTGTTGAAGGAAATTCCCGGCGCGGTCATGCCGTGGCAGTTCGGCAATCCGGCCAATCCGGCGATCCATCGCACCACGACCGCCGAGGAAATCTGGAACGACACCGGCGGGGCGGTCGATTTCGTGGTGTCGGGCGTCGGCACCGGCGGCACCTTGACCGGCGTCGGCGAAGTCCTGAAGCCGCGTAAGCCGGGGCTGAAGATGATCGCCGTCGAGCCCAAGGATTCGGCGGTTCTATCGGGCGAAAAACCCGGCCCGCATCCGATGCAGGGCATCGGCGCCGGCTTCGTGCCGGAGATCCTCAACGTCAAGTTGATGGACGAAGTGATCAAGGTCGCCAATGAGGACGCGTTCAAGACGGCGCGCGAAGTGTCGAAGAAGGACGGGATTCCAGTCGGCATTTCTTCCGGCGCGATGATCTGGGCTTCGCTCGAACTCGCCAAGCGCCCGGAAAGCGCAGGCAAGACGATCGTGTGTATCGTGCCGTCCTGCTCGGAGCGCTACATTTCGACGGCGTTATTCGAGGGGCTTTAGACGCTTAGCGTCGCGGCGAGGGTGCGGCGTCGTTATCGCCGCCACACCGTCTTCGCCAGCGCCAGCATATTGCCGCCGAGGATGGCGCGGATATCGGCTTCTGCGTAGCCGAGCTTTACCAGGCCTTCGGTGATCTCCGGCCATTGCTCCGGCGTGGCGATGCGGATGTTGATGCCGTTGGAATAACCCTCCGCGCGCGGCCACCAATAATCTTTGTTCAGACCGGGCGGATCGTCATCGATTCCCTGCGAATAGGAATAATCGAGCCCGATGCCGACGTGGCGGGGGCCAATGCGCGTCACCAGGTAATCGATTGCGCGCAGGATCGACGGCGTGCCGGCTTCGGGATCGTCGAGAAAACGCCCGACGCCATTGGCGCACACCACGCCGCCTCTTAGCGCGCAGGCATCGATCAAGGAGTCCGCGATATTGCGCTTGTCATTAGATACCGCGCGCGGGTTGGAATGGCTGAACACGACCGGGGCGTTTGACGCCTCGATAATCTCGAAGGCGCTCTTTTCGCCCGTGTGCGAGCAATCCATCAAGATACCGGCGGCGTTGATCGCGGCCACGATCTCGCGGCCAAGCGCGGTCAGTCCCATCGGCAAATCGTAACAGCCGCCACAGAGTGCATTATTGCGGTTATAGGCCAGGTGGATCTGCCGCACGCCCAGCGCGCCGAACAACACCACCATTTCCGCCCGGCCGAGCAGCGGCAGCCCGCCTTCCAGATCGAAACCGAGCGCCAGCACGCCGTCGGTGCGGGCGCGTTCGACATCCGCGCCGCTTTCGACCAGGCGGAACAGATCCGGCCGCGCTTGCACCTGCGCGCGGAAGGCCGCCAGCGTCGCCATCACCTGCTCGATCGGGTTCATATCCATGCCGATGTTGATCGACACATAATCCACGCCGGCGGCTTTGTGCCGGGCCAGCGCAGACACATCGGCCAGCGGCGACAACGGCAGGCAGGCGTGCGCGTCCCAGATTAGCGCGTCGGCGTGGAGAGCGGAAGATTTCATGCCGGAACCAGGCTCCGATACAGCTCCGCATAGCGGCGGGCAGGGGTGCGCCAGGAGAAGTCGCGCGACATGGCGCGGCGCTGCACCGCGCGCCAAGCCTCCGGCTGGGCGAAAAGGACAAGGGCGCGGGCGATCGCGTCGCGCAGCGCATCGACCGATCCGGCTGCGAACTGAAAACCGGTGGCGGCGCCATCTTCCAGCGCGGCGTCGCTGGCGTCGATGACGCTATCGGCCAAGCCGCCGACGCGCGCGACGATCGGCAGCGTGCCGTAGCGCAGCCCATAAAGCTGCGTCAGCCCGCAGGGTTCGGTGCGCGACGGCACCAGGATCGCGTCCGCCGCCGCCTGGAACTGATGCGCCAATGATTCATCGTAGCCGATGATGGTCACGACTTGCCCCGGATGCGCTTCGGCCGCGGCGCGCGCGGCGGCTTCGATCAGCGGCTCGCCGGCGCCGAGAATCGCAAGCTGGCCGCCGCCGGAGAGGATCTGATGCAGCGCGCCGAGCGCCAGATCGATGCCCTTGGCCTGCGTCAGGCGGCTGAGGATGCAAAATAAGGGCGCTTTGGGCCGCGGTTCAAGCCCCAGCCGGCGGCGCAGGATGACGGCGTTGCGCGCTTTGTCGGACAGGTGCTCGGCGTCATAGCGCTCGGCGATCATGGGGTCGCTCGCTGGATCCCAGGCTGCGGTGTCGATGCCGTTGAGAATGCCGGAAAGCACGCCGGCGCGGTGGCGCAACAGCCCGTCGAGCCCATGCCCGTGCTGCGGGCCTTGGATCTCGCGCGCATAGCTCGGCGACACCGTGGTCAGCCGGTCGGCAAAGGCGAGCCCGGCCTTGAGGAACCCGATGCGGCCGTGGAACTCGACCCCATCGATGGTGAAGGCCCGCGGCGGCAGGCGGAGCTCGTACAGGTCGGCATAGGGAAACAGCCCCTGGAACGCGATATTGTGGATGGTGATGACCGTCGCTGGGCGCGCCGTGCCCGCGAGCGCCAGATAGGCCGGGGCAAGTCCGGCCTGCCAGTCATGTGCATGCACGATCTGCGGCTGCCAGCTTCCTAGGAGCCCAAGCCCAAGCAGGCGCGCGACCCAGCCGAGCGCGGCGAAGCGCGGCCCGTTGTCAGGCCAGTCGGCGCCGCCGGGCGCCAGATACGGGCCGCCTGCGCGCTGATAGAGATGCGGCGCATGGATCGCCAGAACTTCGGCGCCGGAGGTCGTCCGGCCGCTGATGACTCGCGCCGGTCCGCCGAACAAATCGGCGACCGAACCATAATTTTCCCGCGGATGCAGACGATCGAGCACCCCGGGATAGGCCGGCACGAGGGTCTTGATCTCGATGCCATGTGGCGCGAGCGCCTGCGGCAGGGCGCCGGCGACATCGGCCAATCCGCCGGTCTTGACCAGCGGATAGACCTCGGACGCGACCGACAGCACGCGCATGCGACTTACGCCTCAAGACGGTCGATCATCTTCTGCGTGATCAGACAAATGCCGCGCTCGGTTCGCCGGAAACGTCGCGTGTCTTCCTGCATATCGTCGCCGACGACCAGTCCGGGCGGAACCTTCACGCCGCGATCGATTACCACATTGCGCAGCTGCGCGCCGCGGCCGACCTCCACCCGCGGCAATATCACCGCGTTTTCCAGCCGCGCATAGGAATGGACATGCACGCCGGTGAACAAGAGCGTGCGCCGCAGCACAGCGCCGGAGATGATGCAGCCGCCGGAGACGGAAGAACTGATCGCCATGCCGCGGCGGCCTTGCTCGTCATGCACGAATTTGGCCGGCGGCGTGATCTCGGCATAGGTCCAGATCGGCCAGCGCATGTCATAGAGGTCGAGCGAGGGTACGATCGAGGTCAGGTCGATATTGGCTTCCCAATAGGCATCGACCGTACCAACGTCGCGCCAATAGGCCTCGGGCTCGGCCGCCGAGCGCACGCAAGACGTGCTAAAGGCATGCGCGACCGCTTTGCCGTGCTTGACGATATACGGGATCAAATCCTTGCCGAAATCATGGCTCGAGTTCGGATCGGCCGAATCGCGGCGCAGTTCGTCGAACAGGAACTTGGTCGAGAAGACATAAATGCCCATGCTCACCAGCGACATTTCGGGCTGGTCCGGCATGCCGGGCGGATCCTTGGGCTTCTCGAGGAAGGAGACGATGCGGCTGGTCGCGTCGATCGCCATCACGCCAAAGCCCGAGGCGCTGTGGCGCGGCACGGCGATGCAGCCGACGGTCACATCGGCGTTTTGTTCGACGTGCTGCCGCAGCATCGGCTCGTAGTCCATTTTATAGACGTGGTCGCCGGCCAGGATGACGATGTAGTCCTGCCCATAGCTCGAAATGACGCCCATGTTCTGATAAACGGCGTCGGCCGTGCCGAGGTACCAGAGCTGCTCCGACCCGCGCTGGCTGGCCGGCAGGATATCGAGCGATTCATTGCGTTCGGCGCGCAGGAAGTTCCAGCCACGGTGCAGATGGCCGATCAGGCTATGCGCCTGATACTGGGTCGCGACCGCGATGCGCCTTATGCCGGTGTTGAGCGCGTTGGAAAGCGCGAAATCGACGATGCGCGACTTGCCGCCGAAAAAGATCGCCGGCTTGGCGCGCATCTCGGTCAATTCCAGCAAGCGGGTGCCGCGCCCGCCGGCCAGAACAATGGCGCTCGCCTGACGCGCCAGACCGTGGAATCGCGTTTCGCTTGTCGCCATGACACTGCGCCCCCGAGAGCGACGCCGGGGCGGATCAATCGGCCCGACGCCTCGCCGTGCTTACCACGATTCTATTATGCGATCGTTGCGCCTCGCGGCCAAGCTTCGCCGGCACGGGAGCGATATGGCTGGTCTCTTGAGCGCTAGTCGCCCATCTGCCAACGCGACAAAGCGGCATTGGGCGCAACCAGATGAATGATGTTCAGACTCAGGTTGTCGCGGATCATATAGCCGGCGAACGCTTCAAGCGCGAGGACCAGCGCCAGGCTCGACCACCAGGGCAATTTATGCGCGAAGGCAAAACCCGTGGCCATGGACAGCGAGTCGGACAACGAATTGACGATGCTGTCGCCGAAATATCCTTGCGCCAGCGCCGATTGGCGGTAGCGGTCGATCAGAAAGGGGGTGTTTTCTAATATCTCCCAGCCGCCTTCGGCCATGACCGCTAGGATCAAGCGCGGACCGAGCGCACGCCTGGGTGCCGCCAACCACAAGAGGCCATAAAAGATGACTCCGTGGATAACGTGCGAAAGGCTGTACCAATCCAACAAATGCTGTGACGTCTCGGGGCTGGATGCTAAGCCATGCCACAGCTTGAGGGTGCCGCAGGCGCAGAAAAACGGCTGGCCCATGATCAGCAGCGTGAGCGCCTGCAGCCCGAGGATCGCGCAGGCAATCAACAGGAACAGGCCCAAGGTCGCTCGCTTCCGCGCCATCGGCTGACCGTATATGCGCCAGGGGCAAAATTACAGAGCGGGTTTGCGTGCTGCGTGCTATGCTGACGCTGTTGAGGGCATATCTGCGACGCTCGCATCCGGGTGAAGTGGCTTTTTGTTAACCACTCCGGGCGCAGTGCTAACAGATGCCAGCGCGCCGAGCTTGACATCCGCGCCTGGCGGTGCCACTTAGGTACATTGGGTTTCTCGCGAATGCGCGACCGACGATTGCTCGAGTTCGTCTCGAACGCTAATCGTCATTTCGAGTAATCCTCCGTAACATTTCCGCCCCACGATCGCGCGTGGTCGGCCGAGCACTGCGCCGCCTTGCGCCGACGAGAGATTCGTCGTGCTGCGGCGTGAAGAAAGAACCGTTTATTGCAAGCTTCTGATTTCCAGGCGCTCGGCGTCGCCGAGACCTTCTTTCGCGCTCTGACAAAGCTGAATTATCAAACCCCAACCCCAATCCAAATCAAGGCCATCCCGCCGATTCTCGCCGGGCGTGACCTGATCGGCGTCGCCCAGACCGGCACCGGCAAGACGGCCGCTTTTGGCCTGCCGCTGTTGCAACACCTCATCGGCGGCGAGCGCCGCCAGGGGCGCGGTCTGCCGCGCGCCCTGATCCTGGCGCCGACGCGTGAATTGGCGCTGCAGATCGACGAAAGCCTCCGCCAATTGGCCTCTGGGCTGCCGCTGCACACCACCGTGATTCTGGGCGGTGTCGGCCGCCGGCCGCAGGTCGAGCGGCTGATGCGCGGGACCGACATCGTTGTCGGCACGCCCGGGCGCGTGCTCGATCTTTTGCAAACGCGCGACCTGCGCCTCACGGCGGTCACGCATTTCGTGCTCGACGAGGCCGATCGCATGCTCGATCTCGGCTTTATCCGCGACATTCGCAAGATTATTTCGGCCCTGCCGGCGACCCGCCAGTCGCTCATGTTCTCGGCGACCATGCCGGATGCCGTCACCCGCTTGGCGGACGGAATTCTGAAGCAGCCGCTGCGGGTCGAAGCCACGCCTGACAAAATCACGGCCGATCGCATCGAGCAAAGCGTCTACTTCGTGCGCAGCGGCGACAAGCGCGCACTGCTTAGCAAGTTGCTGGCCGATCCGGCCATGGCCCGCTCGATTGTCTTCACGCGCACCAAGCATTCGGCCAGCAAAGTGGCCGAATATCTGTGTAGCGGCGGCACCGAAGCCGAGGCGCTGCACGGCAACAAGAGCCAACCGGCGCGGATGCGGGCGCTCGCTCGTTTTCGCGCCGGCCAGGCGCGCGTTCTGGTGGCGACGGATATCGCGGCGCGCGGCATCGACGTTCCGGATATTTCGCATGTCATCAACTTCGACCTGCCGAATGTGGCCGAGTCCTATGTGCATCGCATCGGACGCACGGCGCGCGCCGGCGCGGCCGGAATCGCACTGTCGTTCTGCGATTCGAGCGAGATCGAATATCTGCGCGATATCGAGCGCTTGACTGGCGCCAAGCTGACGGTGGCGGGCGGCACGACCGCTCCCGCTTCCACCAGCAGGCCGCAGCAACAACAGCGGCAACAACGGCCGGCCCAGGGCCGCCGTAATTTCGCCCGCCGTTCAAGCCGGGCGGCTTGACCGCGGCGCAGCGTCTCGACTAGGCCAACCCGCGCTCCGGGCGCCGCTCTGCCCAGAACTGGTGAGGAGACAGCATGCCGCGCAAGCCGAACTATCGCTTCGAGCGGGCCGAGCGTGACCGCGCCAAGGCGACCAAAAAGGCCGATCGCCTGAAGGCGAAGCAAGACAAGGTGGACGAGCGCCGGGCGATAGACCCGGCGCTCGCCACCGATGAGCCTGCAAGCGAGGAGTGACGAATTCGGCCGTCCGCTCTTGCGCCCGCGCCGGCGATAGATTCACGTCAATCGCGTTTGATCCCGACCGAGTCGGGCGCCTGACGCCCAGCTCCTCGTGGCTGTGTTACCAACCCTGACGGAGAGGGCAGCGGTGTGATAAGTAGTATTACCTCGTTGAATGCGGATGTTCACCACAGCGGGCAGCAGGCCGAACGCAAAGAGGCCGCACGCCTGTGGGCGGCGCGCTTACGCACCTTCGCCGTGCCCAGCATCGCGCGCAGCCTGCGCGAGTTGGCGGTGACGGCGGTCCTGTTTGTCGGCCTGTGGCTGGCGATGCTGTTGGCTCTTTCCTACAGCTACCTGCTGACGCTGGCGCTTGCCGTGCCCGCCGCATTTATTCTGGTTCGCCTGTTCGTCTTGCAGCACGATTGTGGACACCGCTCCTTCTTTCGCTCAGCCCATGCCAATGATTTCGTCGGCCGCCTGCTTGGCGTGTTCACGCTCACGCCCTATGAATATTGGCGGCGTACACACGCCATGCATCACGCCGGTTCGGGTAATCTCGAGCGGCGCGGCGTCGGCGATATCACCACGCTGACGGTTGCCGAGTATCGCGCCCTGCCGCGCTGGCGAAAGCTGGTTTATCGGGCATATCGGCATCCGCTCGTGCTGTTCGGCATTGGCCCGGCCTATCTCTTTCTGGTCAAGCATCGCCTGCCGCTCGATCTGCCGCTGCGTCAGTTCGGCCTCTGGCGCAGCGTGCTTTTGACCAATTTCGCCATCCTCGGCTTGTTGGCGGGGCTGGCGGCCCTGATCGGACCCATGGCGCTGGCGATGATTCATCTGCCGGTCGTGATGCTGGCGTCGGCGATCGGCGTGTGGATGTTCGTCATCCAGCACCAGTTCCGCGACACTCTGTGGCAGCACAAGGGCGAGTGGAATTTCGGCGAAGCGGCGCTGCATGGCAGTTCGTTCTACGATCTGCCAAGGCCGCTACATTGGCTGACGGCCAATATCGGAATGCATCATATTCATCATTTATGCAGCACGATTCCCAGCTATCGCTTGCCCGAGTGCATTAAGCAGTTCCCCGAACTCTGCTCCATTGGCCGCGTGAGCCTGCTCGGAAGCCTGCAGAGCGTGCGGCTGGCGCTGTGGGACGAGCGCAGCGCGGCCATGGTTAGTTTTCGCCAACTGCGAGGACAGTGATCGAGCGCAATTGCTATTTGCCGGCGGAAGGCCCATATTGACCGCATCAGCTTTCCGCTTTGCGATAATCCAAGCGCCGTTTGCGCGTCGCTTCCGAAAATCAAAGGCCGGAACTGTGCGGGCGCGAATGGTCGCGGCTGCGGTCTTGAAGTGTTGGAGGCGATTTTGGCTAGCGGTACAGTAAAGTGGTTCAATCCGGCTAAGGGCTTTGGATTTATCGTTCCGTCTGACGGCGGTCGCGACGTGTTTGTGCACATCAGCGCTGTTGAGCGCGCTGGTATGCAGGTCCTCAACGAAGGTCAGCGCGTGACCTTCGAGGTGGCGACCGAGCGCGGCAAGCAGGCTGCGGTCGATCTGAAGCTCGCCTAACGGCGACGCGCCCCGTTTCCTAACGGGGCATGATTGGAGTGGAGCGGGGGCGCAAGCCTCCGCTTCGCCCGTTCCACCCCCGGACGCCAGCGTGATCGGGCTCCGGGTCTTCCGCATCTACAAAGGGTTTTATTGGTGTCCAAGGAAGGCCTGATTGAAGCCGAAGGCCGGGTGAGCGAAGTTTTACCCGACGCGCGCTTTCGGGTGACGCTCGACAACGGACACGAGGTTTTGACCTACGTCTCCGGGCGGATGAAGAAAAACCGTATCCGCATCTTGGTCGGCGATCGGGTCACGGTCGAGATGACGCCTTATGACCTGGACAAGGGCCGGATCAATTTCCGCCATCTCGATGAACGCGCGCGCGCGACGGCGGGTGCTGGTCCGCGCCGGGTGTTCCCTCGGCGCCGGCACTAGCCCTTGGCAGCAGAAGGCGCACAGCGCATCATAAGAATTCGCGGCGGACGCAACCTTGCCTACACGCTCGCGGCCGGACTGTTCGCCGCGGCGAGC
>SHVS01000029.1 GCA_009694135.1 Alphaproteobacteria bacterium | reverse complement strand
CGGCCGGGATGTTCACGCCCTCCGTCAGGCATCGCGCATTGGTCAGGATGGCGTTGGGCTGCGCGGAAAATGCGCGCAGGATCTCGCCGCGCTCGCCGCCGCTCTGGCCGCCGTTCACGTGCCGAACGTCGTAACCGTCGAGGTGATAGGCGATGCCGCGCGGTTCGCGCGATGCGAATTCCTTCGCCATCTCGACCCGGCTATGGAATGTGATGATCTTCCTCGCCTGCGCCGCCTCGATGGCCCGCTCCAGCGCGATCAGGTTGGCGACCCAGCGAGCGCCGATCGCGTCCTGCTCGACGATGGTGATTCCATGCGTCCGCGTGAAGTCATCGACCATCCGCTTGTCGATCAACGAGACGATCACCTTGTAGCGGCAGATGACGCCCATGCGGGCCGCGGCGGCGAACGAGAGCGTGTGAGCGCGCGGACCATAGACGCTCTCATCGTCCATCGACTGGACGCGAAACTCGCCTTCCCTGTCTTTATGGCGGATGTCGATGTGCCTCGGCGTCGCCGTCAGAAACAGGCGTTTTCCGATGCGTAGGTTCCGGTCGGAAAGCGCGAAGGCGAAGGCTCCGCCGGCGAGCCCCGTTGTCTTGTGCGCCTCGTCGAAGATACCGAGATCGAACGGCGGAAAACCCTTGGCGCCTTCGCCGACGACCGGGGACGACTGATATGTGGAGAAGATGACTTTCACGTCATCGGTTTCCCGCGCGAGAAATTGCTCGACGACGCCGGGATCGGTATCGATCCTGAATCCGGCTTCGCTCTTGTCGGTGTTGAGCGCGTCGTTCTTCAGCCCCACCGTCTGGTCCGAGCAGACGCAGAGATAGCTGAACCTTGAACCCCAGCGCGTCTGTTCGCTCCACTCCCTCAGCGTCTGCTGTAGCAGCGTCAATGACGGGAGAAGAACCAGCACCGTCTTGGGCTGGGCTTGCTCGGCGGCCCAGAGGGCGACGAGCGTCTTGCCCGTGCCGCACGCCATGACGACGGTGGCGCGGTCGTTGTTCCTCAGGGCTGCGTCGATGTCGGCGAGCGCCTGGACCTGATAGCGCGGATCGGGGGCCACCCTGACGATGGGCGGGGGCTTCCGCTTCAGCCAAGCCTCGATCAGGCTAAACGCGCCCTTCGATAGAGCGTCGAACGCTTCGCTGTTGACCCAGCGCGTCCTGACACTCGCCTTGCTGGAAAGAGTCGAGGCGTTCGTGAAAATCACACGGTCGGCAAAGCTCTCCGTGATGCCCAGGAACGGCGCGACCTCGGCAAAGGTAAGGTTCCGCTTCTGTCGATATTTGACCTGATAGGCGACGTGGCCGCCGTCGTGGGTCTCGTAAATCCCGTCGATTCCCGTCGCGTCGGCGGGGAGATTGTATGTCTCGCGCATGATCAGGGGAACGTTGCCGGCCACCCAATGCTTGACATGCTGCGTTATCGGCTGAGTGGCGAGATAGCCTTCAATGAAAATTTCAAATACGTCGCCGCGATCTTTTTCCTCGGCAATTCTATTGATCCGAGTTTCGAGGTCGGCGAATGACGCAAGCCCATCGAATATGCCCCGACCAATCCACTCGGGCGCTCTTGGGTGCAATGCACTCACGGAGTTCTCTGCTGGATGCTCGCTTGATCGAAGCTGTTACGGGGTAGATTCAGGTTTCAAGTGCACTGGTGAGATCGCGGCGCAACCGTCCAAGCAGCCGGACGCGGAGGCCTAACTCTTCCGCGCCTTCGCCACCAGCGCCTTTAGCGCCGGCAGATCGACCGCGCCGGGCACCAGTTCCTCGCCCACAATGAAAGCCGGCGTGCCGCGGATTTGCAGCGCCTCGGCCAGGCCGTAGCTGCGTTTGATCGCGGCCTCGATCTCGGGTGCCGCCATATCCTGGCGGAGCTGTTTGGTATCGAGGCCGACCTGGCCTGCGATACGCATCACCTGCGCCTCGTCGAGCTGTCCTTTGGCGTTGAGCAGGGCCCAGTGGAAGGGCGCGTATTTGTTCTGCTTGCCCGCGGCCAGCGCGGCGCGCGCCGCCACCACCGATTCCGGTCCGAGGATCGGGAATTCCTTGACCACGAGGCGGATGTTGCGGTCTTCCTCCAGCAGCTTGGCGATGGCCGGCGCCGCCTGTTTGCAGTAACCGCAGCGATAGTCGAAGAACTCCACGATGGTCACGTCGCCTTTGGGGTTGCCTAGAATAGGGGTGGACGGATCGTGGAAAATGTCGCCCTCGAGCGCGGCGAAAGCCTGGCGCTGCTTCTGTAGGGTCTGGGCCTGTTCGCGTTCTTGCAACAGGCGAACCGCCTCGGAAACGATCTCCGGGTTTTGCAGGATGTAGTCGCGCACCAGCGCGCGCACGGCGTCGGCTTGGGCGGGGGTGAGCGCTGGCGATTGCTGCGCCGATACTGGTGCGCCAAATCCTGTAAACAGGATTGCGAGCGCCAGGGTCGGGAGAAGGCGGGTACCCATTTGGGGTTGCTCCTGTGGGCGGGATGCCGCCATCATGGCGGGCACGACGGGACGGGGCAAGCTACGGCGCGGTGCGCCATCACCGCGGCTTCAGCTTTTCATCGACCTCAAGCCGGATATCCTGGGCTCGCAGCCAGCTCGGCGAATCCGGGGGCAGCAATTTCTTCGCGCGCTCGGCCTGCATGCGGGCGTCGCGCAGCCTGTTCTGCGTCATGGCTTGCTCTGCCAACGCCAGGGCTGCCTCGCCGATCCGGCCTTCCCGGCCATGGACGACGGCGAGCAAGCGCCAGGCGAGTGGATTGTCCGGCTCGGCACGTAGCGCCTCGTGCAGATGGGCGAAGGCGAGGGCTTGCAGCGCGGGGTCGTTGAGTTCGAGTTGGACCTGAGCCAGGCCGACCCGCAGCAAGGCGGAGTCGGGCAGCAAGCGCACCGAGGTTTCGTAAGGCGCGCGCGCCTCCGCGACCCGCCCATTCTCGAACAGCATCTGGCCCTTGAGTTCGTGGAAATACGGGTCGTCCGGCTGCTCGGCAAGCAGGCCATCGATCAGTGGCAGGGCCTGGCCGAGGTCGGGCACGCGGTAGAGCGCGACGGTGCGGGCATAGCGCGCTTCGATCGACGGGTTGTCCGGCCGTATGCGGGCCAGCGTGGTAGCGGGCGGATCGATGAAACCCTGCAGCTTGGCGCGGATGCGCTGGTGCATGCGTTGGATCTCATCGGGCACCAGCGCGTCCACAAATCGCGAGCGCGCGAGCGCCTCTCGCACCGAATCGATCCGATCGCGCGCCAGCGGGTGGGAGCGGACATAGGGCGACTGGCGCGATGCGACCAGCAGCTCCTCCTGGCCCAGAATCTCCATGAATTCCAGCAACCCGCGCGCCGACTGGCCCGTGCGTTCCAGGAAGGCGAGACCGGCCTGGTCGGCCGCCGATTCCTGCGTTCGGCTATAGGTCAACAAGTTGCGCTCGGCGATTTGGCTGCCGCCCTGGAGAACGGCGATACCGGCCTCGGGCTTGCCCGTGGCGATGGCGGCGGCGGCGCCCAGCACCATCGACAGGATCGAGGTGACCGAGGCGTTGCGCAGCGCGTCCTGGGTGCGCGCGAGATGGCCGCCGGCGATATGGCCGGTTTCATGCGCGATCACGCCGATGACCTGGCCGGCGTGCTCGGCGCGCATGATAAGGCCCGTATTGATGAACAGGTTTTGGCCGCCGGCCACGAAGGCGTTGAGCGCGCGATCGTTGACGATCACAATCCGCACGGATTGCGGCGACAGCCCGGCCACGCTGAACAGTGGCGCGCCATAGGCGCGAATGGTATTTTCCACCTCCGCGTCGCGGATCAGGCCAATGCCTTGGGCTTGGACTGGGGCCTGGGCAGCCGGAATCGTTAGGGCGACCGCAACCGCGGCTAGGCCCGCCAGCGATTGTCCGGCGGCGCGAGCGGCGCGGCGCGCCAGAAACTGAACCAGGGCGCGGATGGATGGATATGTAATGGGACCGGGCACCCTATCGACCTCTCGATTGCTCTCCATAGGTAAGCATGGGGCCGGCCGACGTCAACGCGCCCGCCCAACGGCGGCCTTGACGCTGGTTTTGGCGCTGGGCTTGGCGGTCGCCGGCTGCGCGCCGCAGAACCTGCCTGCGGGCATCGGTTTTCGGCAAAGTTTCCTGGGCACCGTCGCGGCGGATGAGCCGCGCGCGGCGCTGGTGGCGCGCGACATCCTGGCCGCTGGTGGTTCTGCCGGCGATGCCGCCGTGGCGCTGGCCTTCGCACTGACGGTGACCTATCCCTCTTCCGCCGGGTTCGGCGGCGGTGGTAGTTGCCTTGCTTTCGAAGTTCGGCAGAACCGCATCGACGCGATCGACTTCTGGCCCCGCCCGGTGGCCGGCGGCGCGATCGCAGTTCCGGGTCTTGTGCGCGGCATGGCCGCGTTGCACGCCCGGTATGGCCGGTTGGCTTGGCCGCAGACCTTGGCGCCGGCGGAAAATCTAGCTCGGTTCGGCGACCAGGTGTCGCGTGCGCTCGCCGCCGAATGGCGCGAGTCCGGCCCGGCGGTGCAGGCGGCGCCGGGGGTGCGGGCCCTGTTCGGCGCGGCCGGCGCGGTCGATGGAGCGCTGTTTCGTCAGGTCGATCTGGCCAGCGTGCTCGGCCAGGTGCGCGCGCGCGGCGGCGGCGATTTTTATACCGGCCCGCTCGCCCGCCGTATTGCCGAGGCGATGGCGCAACAGAACAGCGGGATCGGCCTTGACGATTTGCGCGCCTATGCCCCGCAAGTCGGCCCGGCGCCCAGCCTGCGCTACGGCTTCAACACGATGGCGGTGTCGACCAATCCCGGCGGCAACCTCACGCGTACGCTCGCCACGCTTCTGACCCAAGGTCGCGACGAGAAGGACGTGTCGGAAGCGCAGCGCCCCCATTTGTTCGTCGAGGCGGTAGCGCGCCTGCGCCTGATGGGCGAGCGCGCCAATCTCGGCGGCTATAACCCGGCGGAGGCCAGCGATCTGACCGTGCTGACCGCGGCCGCACCTGCGCTACAGCCTCCGTCGGTGACCGAGACGCGGCGCCCCGGCGCCACCGCCTTCGTTACGGTTGATCGCGACGGCGGGGCGGTGGCCTGTGTGTTGACCATGAATGCACCCTTCGGCACGGGGCAAATTGCCGCCGGCACCGGCATGTTGCTGGCGCCCGCCCAGCCGGACCCGGGCGTGGATGGCGCCGCAATTCTGGTCCACAACGCGAATTCCAAGCTGTTTGCCTATGCCGGTGCTGGAACCGGCGGCCCGGCCGCGGCGGGGGCGATCTTCTCGGTGACGCAACGGGCATTGTCGTTTGCCCAGCCCTTGGAGGCCGCACTCCGCCAACCGCGCTTGCATCACGTCGGCGTGCCCGCTTTGGTTCAGATGGAACCGGGGGTTGACGACGACGTGGTGCGCAGCCTGGAGCAGCGCAAGCATCGCCGCGCCACCGTTGCGGTCCTGGGACGAGTCAACGCCGTTTACTGCGCGCGCGGCCTGCCCAATACCGGGGCGCGCCTGTGCGAGGCCGGGGCCGATCCGCGCGGCGCCGGCTTGGCGGTCAGCGCGGATCGTTAGGATGGCTGCCGGTCTTAAGGTGTCCCGGCGCGGCGTCGTGCCGCCCTTTATCGTTATGGAGGTCATGCGCGCCGCCAATGCGCGCCAGGCCGCTGGCGGCGACGTGCTTCACCTTGAGGTTGGCCAGCCCTCGACATCGGCGCCTGCGGGCGTGATCGCGGCGGCCAAGGCGGCATTATCCGGCGACGTCATCGGCTATACCGAGGCGCTCGGCATCCCGCCGCTGCGCCAGCGCATCGCCCGGCATTATCGCGAGATCTATGACGTCGCGGTCGATCCGGCTCGTGTCGTGGTCACTGCCGGTTCGTCCGGCGCGTTCCTATTGTCTTTTCTGGCCGCGTTCGATGCCGGCGACCGGGTGGCGCTGGCCGCGCCGGGCTATCCCGCCTATCGCAATATCCTGAGCGCGCTCGGCGTCGAGCCGGTCAGCTTGCCGGCCGGGCCGGCGACGCGCTTCCAGCCGACGCCCGAATTGCTCGACCGGGTCGCGGGCCCGCTTCACGGCCTGATCGTGGCGAGCCCGGCTAACCCAACGGGCACCATGCTGGATCGAGCCGAGCTCACGCGGCTGGCCACTTACTGCGCTCAGCGCGGGATCAGGCTGGTCTCGGACGAGATCTATCACGGCATTGCCTATGGCCGGATCGCGACCACCGCGCTGTCGGTCACGGGCGATGCCGTGATCATCAACAGCTTCTCCAAGTATTTTTCGATGACGGGCTGGCGCTTGGGTTGGATGGTGCTGCCCGAGGATTTGCTGCGTCCGGTGGAGTGCCTGGCTCAGAACCTGTTCATCTCGCCGCCCACCCTGTCGCAGCATGCCGCGCTCGCCGCCTTCGATTGCCGCGCCGAACTCGACGGCAATGTGGCGCGCTACGCGCGCAACCGGGCGGTGCTGCTGGAAGAGCTGCCGAAAGCAGGGTTAAGCGATCTCGCGCCGGCCGATGGCGCTTTCTACATCTATGCCGATGTCGCGCGGTTCACCAACGACAGCGAGGCTTTCTGCAAGCGCTTGTTGGCCGAGACCGGCGTGGCGGCAACGCCCGGCATCGATTTCGATGCCGAGCGCGGCCATACCAGCCTGCGCTTTTCCTTCGCCGGCGCCACCGCCGACATGGCCGAGGCGGCGCGCCGGATCAAAGCCTGGTTGAAGTAGCGCGGCTAAAACTTAGCCGCGCCGCCACCACCCCGAGCGCCGCGGTGCTGTCGACTCGCCCAACAGATCGCCCTTCAACACCGGCTCCGGCTTGGGTTCGGGTTGCGGTGCGGCAACTGGCGGAGGCGCTGCTTGCGGCGCCGGCTCGGGCACAACGGCCCTAACGGGCTGTGGCTCGGCCGGTTGCGGTTCGACCGCTGAGCGCTCGATCGGCCGCTGCACGTCCATGGCGGGCGGCTGCGCGTCTCGGGCCGGCCAGGGGCGCGGCCAGGTTGAGATGCTTGGCTGCTTCATGTCGAGGGCTGCTGGCGGCACGATGCTCGGGACCGGCATTTCGGGCTCATAGGCCGCAGCAAAGCGCGGTTCGTCCCGAGAGCTTTCGACGTGAGGGGTGCCTTCGGCTTGCTGCGGCGTGCCCTCGGGCTGGTCGCGCCGCCGCCGCCTGCCGCCACGCCGACCGCGCCGCCGCCGCTTGCGGCTGGCGTCTTGATCATCGTCGGGCCGGCTGGTAAAGGGGCGCTCCCCGTCGGGCTGGGCTTCGCCCTCGCCGGCTTCGAACGGTTCGCCCGGCTCGGCTGCAGCGGGGTCGTCAAGATTGGGCCGCCCGAACATGCCGGCGCCGCCAACCTCGAACTCGGCGGGCGTCGGTAGGGCGCGACGTTGGAATTCGGGCCGGCGCCGGTGTTCGCCGCCCCGGCCCTCGCTGCCAGGAGCCGGACGCTCGCCGCGCCCGCCGCTTACGATGGCTTCCGCGGCGCCAGCCGGGCGTTCCTCGCCGCGATCGCTGTCGAATTTGCCGCTGTGCCGGCGGCGGCGCTTGCGTCCGCCGCCTTCGGTGCGACGCTCGTCGCGCGGACGCGGTGCACGCGGCGCCTCGGCGGCGACATCGTCGGACGCTTCGATCAGATCGCTCGTGCCCGCGACCGGCTCGCGCAACTCGTGCGGCTCGGCATCGGCCGCCTCGGATTCGCGATCGAGTGCCCGCGCGGCCGCCTCCGCTGCGGCATCTGCAGCCGCCTCGGCTTCGGGGTCGATATTGGCCATGCCGCGGCGGGTCTCGATCCGGGGCAGCTGCTCGCCCGGCGCGCGCTGGCGCAGCCGTTCGATGCGGAAGGCCGGCGGAATCAAGGTGTCGTCGCGCTCGACCAGTACGCGGATGGCATAGCGCTGCTCGATATCGTTCAGCGCAGGGCGTTTCTGGTTGAGGATGTAGAGCGCGACCGAAGTTCCGACATGAACCGCGACCTCGCTCGCCTTGCCGCGCAACGCCTCGTCCTCGATCGCGCGCAGCACGTGAAGCCCCGCGGAATCGGCCGAGCGGATGCGGCCGGTGCCGGCGCAATGGGGGCACACGTCGGTGCTGGCTTCGACCAGGCTGGGACGCAGCCTTTGGCGCGACAATTCGAGCAGGCCGAACGGGCTGATTCGCCCGATCTGGATGCGCGCGCGGTCGAACCGCATGGCTTCCTTGAAGCGCCGCTCGACCGCATGGTTGTTGCGGTTGTCCTCCATGTCGATGAAATCGATCACGACCAGCCCGGCGAGGTCGCGCAGGCGGAGTTGGCGGGCGATCTCGTCGGCGGCTTCCAGGTTGGTCTTGACCGCGGTCTCTTCGATGTGGCGCTCGCGCGTGGCGCGGCCGGAATTGACGTCGATCGCGACCAGCGCCTCGGTCTGGTTGATCACGATATAGCCGCCGGAGCGGAGCTGGCAGGTCGGCTGATGGATGGCGTCGATCTGGCCTTCGATCTGGAAGCGCTGGAACAGCGGGACGGGATCGCGGTAGGGCTGCACGCGCTTGCTGTGGCTCGGCATCAGCATGCGCATGAAGTCTTTGGCCACCCGGTAGCCGTCCTCGCCATCGACCAGCACCTCGTCGATGTCGCGTGCATAGAGATCGCGAATCGAGCGCTTGATCAGGTTGGCTTCCTCGTGGATCAGCGCGGGCGCGGAGGATTGCAGCGTTTGCTCGCGAATGCTGTCCCACAGGCGCACGAGATATTCGTAGTCGCGCTTGACCTCGGGCTTGCTGCGTTCGCTGCCGGCGGTGCGCACGATCACTGCCATGCCGTCCGGGATCTCCAAATCGTCGAGCATGGATTTCAGGCGCTTGCGATCGCCCGCACTGGTGATCTTGCGGCTGATGCCGCCGCCGCGCGCCGTGTTGGGCATGAGCACGCAATAGCGCCCGGCGAGCGACAGGTAGGTCGTCAGGGCCGCGCCCTTATTGCCGCGTTCCTCTTTGACGACTTGGATCAACATGACCTGCCGGCGCTTGATCACCTCTTGAATTTTGTAGCGGCGGAACGACCGCGCGCGTCGGCGCGAGGCCTCTTCGTAATCGTCGCCGCCAATGACTTCGACTTGATCCTCGCTCGGGACCGCGGCCTCGCCATTCCCGGGCGGGGACTGCTCCGTGCCGGCCTCGTCGCGCGGCTGTGCGTCGCTGGCTGCGTCTGCCGCCTCGGCGGCGGTATCCATCGA
Organism: Alphaproteobacteria bacterium; assembly: GCA_009694135.1. GTDB lineage: Bacteria > Pseudomonadota > Alphaproteobacteria > UBA6615 > UBA6615 > SHVS01. The sequence continues at coordinate 2,859 of SHVS01000029.1, read as the reverse complement.
CCGCAATCCGTCATCATCGGGCACCGCATCGGTCGATAGGCGGTCGGCCGGCGCCATCTCGGTGGCTTTGGTCGAAGGCGGCGCGTCGGGTTGACGGTTGTAGTCCCAGGGCTGGGCGCCGTCGTCCGCATGCCGCTCGGTCGCAACCGGTTGATCGCCGGCCGATGCGTCGGGTGCCGGTCTACCCGGTTCGACAGGATCGGGCGCAGGTTCCGCTTGAGCCATGGAACCGGGCTCGCCCGATTCCATGGGCCGATCCTCTATGGGCTGATCTTCCATGGAATGATCGACCGGGGCGGCGTGTTCGGCATCGCCTTCGGGCGCGCCGTGTCCGCGTTCGCTGTTTCGGTGGTGACGGCCGCGCCGCCGGTGGCGGCCGCCGCGCTCCTCCTCGGCCTCGTTCTGCTCATGCCACCGGGCCTGTTCGGCCTCGGCCGCTAGCAGGGCTTCGCGGTCGGCGATCGGGATGCGGTAATAATCCGGGTGGATTTCGCTGAAGGCGAGAAAGCCGTGCCGGCCTCCGCCATACTCAACGAAAGCCGCCTGAAGCGACGGCTCCACCCGCGTGACTCGGGCGAGGTAGATGTTGCCCTTGAGTTGTTTCTTGGTTGCGGATTCGAAATCGAAATCGTCCAACCTGGTCCCATCGATCACGACCACCCGGGTTTCCTCGGGATGGGTCGAGTCGATCAACATGCGCTTTGTCATTACTCCTGGCTCCGATGCGCGCCTCTCCTGCCGGCACGGACGACCGACGGCGGCGCGACGTAGTTTTGGCTCGAAGCCGGCTCAAAGCGGGTCTAACGGCTTGTCGAACGCAGCGCGCGAGATACGCGCCAGGACGGGCCTAGCCCCGCCTTACGCCCCTCCGGCACTGGCCGAAGGCGGCTTCGGGGGTTTCTGTCGATCCGCTGAGCCGAAGGCGCCGCGCCGCACGCCGATCCAACGTTTGCGCCATCTCCTTGGGGGCGCTCGCTGGAGCCTGCCGGTCGCGCTGCCGCCATGCCGCGCTTGCGCGCGCACGGCCGACCGCGGAAGTCCGCAGGAGCTAACATAATGGTACGAACGATCTTCGACAATGACATATTGTGGCCTCGTCCGCGTCGCGGTCCGCGGGGAGTTGGACGATGTATCACTAGGTAGCTGATATCGCTATGGTTTATAGGGTTCGATGGGTAATAGACGTGATTTGGCGCGGGCTTAGCGCGATGGCGGCGGCCTTGGCCCTGGCGGGCCCGGCGGGCGCCCAGGCGGTCCCGGATGTGACGGCCATGGCCGTGGCCGGGCAACGCCTGACGATCGAACTGTCCGCGCCGGTCGAGTTCCGCATCTTTCCCCTGGCTGGGCCGGACCGACTCGTTATCGACCTGCCCGAGGTGCAGTGGCGCGTGCCAACTGGCGCGCCGGCTTCGGGTCTCGGCGCGGGCGGGCCGGTTCAGGGCGTGCGCTATGGGCTGTTCCAGCCCGGTTTGTCCCGCGTCGTGCTCGATCTAACAGCGCCCGTGTTGGTCGGCCAGGCATTCTTGGCCGAGCCCGGCTCAGGCCACGCCTGGCGCGTGACGGTCGATCTGGTGCCATCGACGCGCGCGCAGCTCGACGATGCCGTGCACACGGGGAAAGCCGATCGCCAGGGGGCGGAAGGGCAAGCGCAGGCGCTGCCAACCGGGACTCCGCTAGCCTCCGCCCCTTCTCGCCCTGCCGAGCCTGCCGCCGCTGCCGTCGCACCGACGGCGCCGCCGGCTGCTCCGAAAGGCGGGCGGCGCGTGGTCGCCATCGACCCCGGCCATGGCGGCATCGATCCCGGCACAACCTCAGTGACCGGCCAGTTCGAGAAAACCGTCACGCTCGCCTATGCCCAGGAAATGAAACGCGCGCTCGAGGCGAGCGGCCGCTACCGGGTCGTGCTGACGCGCGAGCGCGACGAGACCGTCGGCCTACGCCGGCGCTTTCAACTGGCGCGTGAGGCCGGAGCCGAGCTGTTCGTCTCGCTCCATGCCGACGCCATCGGGCAGGCAAGCCTGCGCGGCGGCTCGGTCTATACCCTGTCGGACCGCGCCTCGGATGCCGAGGCCGAGGCGCTCGCCCAGAAGGAAAACAAGGCCGACGTGATCGCCGGCATCGATCTGACGGAGGAGCCGCCGGCGGTAGCCGGCATCCTGATCGATCTCGCCCAGCGCGAAACCCAGGCCGGTTCGGCCCGATTCGCGCGCCTGCTGCTGGCCGAGCTTGGCCGCGAGCAGGCGCCGCTGCTGCGCAAGGGCCACCGCGCCGCCGGCTTCGCCGTGCTCAAGGCACCCGACCTGCCCTCTGTCTTATATGAGCTGGGCTACCTATCGAACCGCCAGGACGAGGCCCTGATCCGCCAAGAGCGCCACCGCAAACGGGTCGCCCAGGCGACGCTGCACGCGGCGGATCGGTTTTTCGGCGGGGGGAAGGGGTGATCGGCTTACCACCCTTCAATTTCGTGAAGAACTGAGCTTTCACCTGTCCACACTTGCCGGAGCGGGGGGATCGGCAGGGCCAAAGCGCTGCATCGGCGTAGCAAGCGCAAGCCGGATTTGAACAGGGAGGTCAAGGACCGCGGCGCTTGCTTCACCGCAAGCGCGCCGCCTAGGATCAACCAACCAGATGAGGACAACCCTCCGCTAGATCAATACTCGACCTGTCCCAAATGTTCTGACGACGAACAGCGCCTCCAACATAACCCCGGCCAGCGTCGTCAGACCTTCGCGCCGAGACTTGTGATAACCAGGCAGCCGTTCCTTGAAATCCTCTTCGAGCGCCTCGATCAGCGCCGACCGCTTGACCATCCGAGCCCCCACAGTCAATGGAGACTCCTTGAATCACATAAGATTCTTC
>SHVS01000015.1 GCA_009694135.1 Alphaproteobacteria bacterium | reverse complement strand
CATTCTCCGCCGGAGCGCGCCGCGTCGCATTTTTCTGTCTAATGCGGATCGGCTTGCGTTCGTCTGGCTCTATCGGCTGAGACCGGCCGTGCTGGATGCCGTCGCGATCATACGCCCAGAGACGCTGATCCGCTGGCATCGACTGGGGTTCCGGGCATTTTGGCGTTGGAGGTCGCGCTCACGAGGCGGGCGCCCGGCGATCCCGAGCGAGATCCGCGAGCTAATCCGAGAAATGATCCGTGCGAACTTCCTGTGGGGCGCGCCGCGCATCCATGGCGAACTGCTCAAGCTCGGGATCGACATCGCTGAATCGACCGTCGCCAAATACATGATCAGGCGTCCGCGGCGACCGGGCCAGAGTTGGGCGACCTTCCTTGTAAGCGCCGGGCCGCGCTCGACGAGCGCCAACAGGCGCTTCTGCAGCGTGAAGCGCAGATCGAGATCGTGGACAAGCGGATTGCGGACAAGCTCAAGGAGCTCGATACCCTCAAGCGCGACGTCGAAGGATTGATCCGCAAATACGACGCGCAAGAGGAAAAAGAGATCGCCAGCATGGTCAAGATCTACGAGACGATGAAGCCGAAGGACGCGGCGCGCATCCTCGAACAGATCGAGTTCTCGGTGTTGGTGACGCTGATGGAGCGCATCAAGGATCGGTCGAGCGCGCCGATTATTTCAGCGATGAATGACCAAGTCGCGCGCCGGCTGACGTCCGAACTGGTACGTCGGCGCGAGCTTAAGCCGCCGGGCTAGGTTTCTCCGCCCTGGACAAGCGGTGCGGCACCGCCTCATTCTCCCGCCGCAGCATGACCCTCGATCCGGATAAATTTCTCCGCGGGCTATTTTCCTCCGCGCTCGCCGCCGCCGATCCGGCGCGCGGTGTCGCGGCGCATCTGCCTCCGCCCCCGCGCGGGCGCACGGTCGTCGTCGGCGCCGGCAAGGCCGCGGCCGCCATGGCCGCCGCCGTCGAAGAGGCATGGATGCGGCGGGACAAGGCCGGGCCGCTCGACGGACTTGTTGTCACGCGTTACGGCCACGGCGTCGCGACGCGCGCGATCGAGGTGGTCGAGGCCGGGCACCCGCTGCCCGATGCCGCCGGGGCGGAAGCGGCGCTTCGCATCCTCGCGCGCGTGCAGGGGCTGACCGCCGACGATCTGGTGCTGTGCCTCATCTCGGGCGGCGGGTCGGCGCTGCTGGCGCTGCCGGCCGCAGGGATCACGCTCACCGATAAACAGGCGCTCACACGGGCGCTGCTCGCCTCGGGCGCAGACATCGGCGAGATCAATACCGTGCGCAAACATTTGTCGGCGCTCAAGGGCGGGCGGCTCGCGCTTGCCGCCGCGCCGGCACGGGTTGTCACCCTTGTGTTGTCCGATGTGCCCGGCGATGAGCCGCATGTGGTTGCGTCCGGACCTTCGGTCGGTGACCCGTCGACGCTGGCCGAGGCGCGCGCAGTTTTGGCGCGCTACCGTCTTACGCCGCCGCCGGCGATTGCGCGCCGCCTGTCCGATCCTTCCGCCGAGACGCCCAAGCCGGGCGACCCGCGCCTGGCGCGGGCGAGCGCCGTGGTGATCGCCACCGCAGCCGCGGCGCTGGCCGCTGCCGCCGCGACGGCGCGTGCCGCGGGCGTTACGCCGGTCGTGCTCGGCGACGCCATCCAGGGCGAAGCGCGCGAGGTTGCCAAGGTCATGGCCGGTATTGCGCTCGCGGCCCGGCGGCATGCTCAACCGGCGCCAGCGCCGCTGGTGCTGCTTTCGGGCGGAGAAACGACCGTCACGGTCACCGGCAACGGGCAAGGAGGCCGTAACAGCGAGTTCCTGCTGGCGCTGGCCCTGGCGCTTGATGGCGCGGAGGGGATCCATGCGCTCGCCGCGGATACCGATGGGATCGATGGCATGGCCGACAACGCGGGAGCCGTGGGGCGCCCGGATACGCTCACGCGCGCCCATGCGGCCGGGCTCGACCCGCGCGCCCTGTTGGCGGCGAATGATGCCTATCGGCTGTTTCGCGAGTTGGGAGATTTGGTGGTAACCGGCCCGACGCGCACCAACGTCAATGATTTCAGGGCAATTTATGTCGCCGCGTTGGCGGCGGCGAGGCGCTGATCGGCGGGAAGCTTAGGCGAGATGATTGACGATGCCGCCCGGAGCGCTGTGCGCCAAGTCGAGCATGTGCTCATGGATCGCTTCCGGCGGGAAGCGGAACAAGACATCGCCGGTGCGTGGGTTGAGCACTTCGATGACGGTACGACTCAAATTACGATCATAAGTCAGTCGAGCGCGGGTCGGGGCGTCAAGCGAGACCATCGTCGCGGGCTTGGCCGTGAGCATCTGGTTAGCGGGCGCGCTGCGGGCAGGGGCGTCACGCGCGGGTTCGTCATGCGCAGACACGTCCGCTTGCGCCGCCTCGGCGGCGCGCACGGGTGCCCCCCCCAGCGGGAGAGACCGACATATGATCGACCAGATCCAACATGGCTCCGGCGCGGCCTCGCATTTTGCCAACCTGTTCCGCCCCAATGACAGAACTTTCGATGGCACCTAACTCTTGCGCAATGGGGTGCGCTAGTCAACGTATATCGAATACGACTTTATGAAACTATAGTATAAAGTTTTTGATATTTGCGTGGAACCTTGCCATTCCTCGCGTGCGGGCGTGCTTCTGGTCGTCGCGCGTGACGCTTTCCTTGCCCGCGCTCGCCGCGCTAAACTGAACCCAAGGCGCGACAAGCAAGGATTTCGACCGTGGCAGCGACAACTCCGGTGTGCGATTTCGGTTGGCAGGCGCGGGACTTTAGCCTTCCCGGCGTCGATGGCAAGACCTACCGTCTCGAGGACGTGAGCGGGCCGAAGGGCACGCTGCTCATGTTCATCTGCAACCACTGCCCTTATGTGCAAAGCGCGATCGACCGGATCGCGCGGGATGCCGCCGCGCTCAGGCCGCTTGGAATAGGCGTCGCCGCCATTAATTCCAACGATCCGGCGACTTATCCCGAGGATAGCTTCGAAAACATGCAGGTTTTCGCGCGCCGGCACGGGCTCGTTTTTCCCTATCTGTATGACGAAAGCCAAGACGTGGCGCGCGTCTATGGCGCCGTCTGCACGCCGGATTTCTTCGGCTTCAACGCCAAGCACGAGCTACAATATCGCGGCCGGATCGACGAGGCCGGGCGCAATCCGCCCACCAGGCCAGGCCTCAAGCGCGAGCTGTACGAGGCGATGCGCCAAGTGGCCGCGACCGGTGCGGGCCCGCGCGACCAAGTGGCCTCGATCGGCTGCTCGATCAAATGGCGGCAGGTGGCGTGATCGAAACCATAACGCCGCGTTGCCGCCGGGGGCGGCGCTGGCTATTCTACGCGCCTTCCGAAGCCGGATTTAGCAGTTAGGCCGCAAGTGACCGACGAACTCCTGCGCGAAGTCGATGAAGACATCCGCCGCGAACGCTATGAGCGCCTGTGGCAACGCTATGGCAGCTATGTCATCGCCGCGGCCATAGGCATTGTCGGGCTGACCGCCGGCGTGGAGGCCTATCGGCAATATGGCATTCGCCAGAGCGAGGCGTTGTCGGAACGCTACGTCCTCTCGGTCAATAGCGCGCTGAGGGGGGATGACCCGCAGGGCGCGATCCGCGCGCTGGCGGCACTAGCTGCGGATACCACGACCGGCTATTCGGCGCTGGCGCGGCTCCAGCAGGCGGCCTTGATCGCCAAACTCGGTGACTTGCCTGGCGCCCTCGAAATTTATGACTCGGTTGCCGGCGATCGATCGATGCCGCCGGCGCTGCGTGAACTGGCGGTTATGCTCGGCGCATTGAACGCGGTCGAGCGCGAAGACGCGACCGCGATCGAGCGCCGGGTGGTGTCGATCAATGTTGCCACCAGCCCGTGGCGCTTCTCGGCCCGCGAGGCCATCGCGCTTGCGGCGCTGCGGGCGGGCGACATGGACCGCGCCCGCGGATTGTTGCGCGCGCTCGCCGATGATTTCGCCGCTCCGTCAGGTGTCCGTGGGCGCGCCGCCGAGCTGCTTGCGGCGCTCGACGCCTGATGCGCCCCGCCCTTTGAGCGGCACCCATGCCGAGTCCACGCTCTGCCGTAACGCGCGCGATCCTGGGCCTTTTGGCGGCGCTATGCGTGTCCGGCTGTAGCGATTGGCTGGGCGCCAGCGAGCCGCCGCCGCTGCCCGGCACGCGCATCGCGATTCTGCTCGGGACCGATGCTCCGGAGGCGGATGAACGTGTCGCCGGACTGGCAGTGCGGCTGCCGCCGCCACAGGTCAATGCCGATTGGCCGCAGCAGGGTGGGTTCGCGAATCACTCCATGCAGCATCTTGGCCTGCCGGAGAGCATCGCCGTCCGCTGGCAGGTCTCGATCGGTACCGGCGCCGGCAGTGACGCTTGGCTGACCTCGGGGCCGATCGTGGCTGATGGCCGCGTCTATGTGATGGATACACGGGCGCGGGTGAGCGCCTTTGCCGTCGCCGACGGTAAGCTTCTCTGGAGCATCGATCTGTTGCAGAAGGAGGATCGGCAAGGCGGTTGGGGTGGCGGACTCGCCTATGCCCAGGGCGCGCTTTATGTGACCACCGGCTTCGCCCGCGTGTTCTCGCTCGATCCAGCGACCGGCAAGACGATCTGGCGCGCGGTGGCGCCCGGCCCGATCCGCGCCGCCCCGACCGTGGCCGATGGCCGCGTGTTCGCGGTCACGATCGACAACCGGATGGTCGCCTATGCGACCGTCGATGGCGCGCTCGGTTGGACGCACACCGGCATCGCCGAGGCCGCGGGTGTACTAGGTGGCGCGAGCCCGGCCGTATTGCGCGATGCCGTGATCGCGCCCTATTCCTCGGGCGAGTTGTTCGCGCTCAGGGCGCAGAACGGGCGCGCGATGTGGTCGGATACGCTCGCCTCCGTGCGGCGAGTCAATGCCGTGTCGGCGCTGGCCGACATCCGCGGTCGGCCGGTCATCGATGGCGAGCGCGTCTATGCCATCAGCCATTCAGGCCGCATGGCGGCGATCGACCTGCGCACCGGATCGCGGGCGTGGGACGTGGACTTGGCCGGGACCGAACAGCCTTGGGTCGCCGGCGATTTCATCTATGTGCTGACCAGCGATGCGGCGGTCGTATGCCTCACCGCACGCGAAGGGCTGAAACGCTGGGTTACGCCCTTGCGCTTGTTCCAGAACGAGACCGCTAAGACTGGGCGCATTCGTTGGACCGGGCCGGTTTTGGCCGGCGATCGGCTGGTCGTGGCCGGCAGCAATGGCGAGATCCTGTCGCTTTCGCCCTATACCGGCAAGATCCTTGGCCGGGTGAATGCGCCGGACGGGGTAACCGCGCCCCTGGCGGTCGCCGGCAATACGCTCTATGTCTTGACCGACGGTGGGCGGCTGCTGGCGATGCGTTAGCGCCGGCGGCGCCGCCGCTCGAACACAACGTATCAGCATATGCCAGCCACGCTCGTCATCGTCGGCCGCCCGAATGTCGGCAAGTCGACCCTTTTCAACCGCCTGATCGGGGCGCGCGCCGCCGTGGTCGACCCGACCCCAGGGGTCACGCGCGATTTCCGCGAAGGGGCGGGGAAGCTCGGCGATCTGGCGTTTCGCCTGATCGACACCGCCGGCGTGATGGAAACCGCCCCGCGCGGCAGCCTGGAAGCGCGCATGGTGCTGCAGACCGAGCGCGCGCTTGAAGGGGCGACGCTGGCGCTGTTCGTTGTCGACGCGCGGGCCGGCGTCACGCCGGAGGACGAGGCCTTCGCCCGCTGGCTCAAGCGGCTTGGGCTGAAGGCGATCCTGGTCGCCAATAAATGCGAGGGCGAGGCGGGCGCGGTCGGGCAGATGGAAGCCTGGAAGCTCGGCTTTGGCACACCGGTGCCGGTTTCGGCCGAACATGGCGAAGGCATGGCGCTGCTCTATGAGGTGATCCAGCCGATAGTCGATGCCGTGGATCCGGAAGACGCCAAAGAGCGTGTGCGCCCAATCAAGCTCGCCATCGTCGGAAGGCCGAATGTCGGCAAGTCGACCCTGGTTAACACGTTGCTCGGGCGCGAACGCGTGCTGACCGGGCCGGAGCCGGGCATCACGCGCGACGCGATTGCTACGCGCTGGCGCTATGGCGAGCGCGAGATCGAGCTGGTCGATACCGCCGGGATGCGCCGCCGCACCAAGATTGAGGAGCGGGTCGAACGCCTGGCGGTGGCCGATACGCTGCACACGATCCGCTTCGCCGAAGTCGTGGTCCTGCTGCTGGATGCGCTCGAAGGGGTCGATCGCCAGGACTTGACCATCGGGCGCATGGTGATCGAGGAGGGCCGCGCCTTGGTGGTGGCCGCCAATAAATGGGACGCGGTGGCGGACCGCGCCAAGGTTTCGACCCTGCTGCGCGAGCGCATCAGCGATTCGCTGGCGCCGGCCGCGCACCGGCTCGTGCAGTTCTCGGCCCGCACGGGCGAAAATCTCGACCAGTTGATGCCGGCGGTGCTCGATGCCTATGCCGCCTGGAACCTGCGCATCCCGACGCCCAAGCTGAATGACTGGCTGGCCGACATGGTGGCGCGCCACTCGCCGCCGCTCGATCCGGGTGGGCGGCGCATCAAGCTGCGCTACCTTTCGCAGACCGGCATACGCCCACCGACGGTCACGATTTTCGGCAACCGCCCGGGCGCTTTGCCCGGCTCCTATCTGCGCTTTCTCGAAAACGGGCTGCGCAAGGAGTTCGATTTCGGCGGCGCGCCGGTGCGCCTGCAACTGCGGCGCGGCAAGAACCCCTACGCCAAAGGCGACTGAGCCAGCGTCGGGTCGTCCCACCGGAAAAGTTTTCCGCTCGCCTGGCATGCGGGCGCGACCAGAGAGAGAAAAGCGCCGGCCACGGCCTCAGGCCGCTTGAGCGTGCTTGGATCCTCGCCCGGATAGGCCTCGGCGCGCAGCCGCGTGGCGACCGGCCCCGGATCGATCAGGTTGATCTTGAGCGGCGTCTTGCGCGTTTCCTCCGCCCAGGCGCGCACCAAGGCCGTCTGCCCGGCCTTGGCGGCGGCATAAGCGCCCCAATAGGCGCGCGGCGTTTCACTGATCGCATCGGCGACGAAGACCGCGCGTCCGGCTGCGGCGCCGCGCAGCAAGGGATCGAGGGTGCGGATCAGCCGCCACGGCGCGCTGAGGTTGAGCGCCAGGCAGCGCTCCCACTCCGCGACCGAAAGGTGGCCGAGCGGGGTTAGGGTGCCGAGGCTCCCGGCCGCCGCGACCAGGATGTCGAGCCCGCCGTAACGCGCCGCGAGCGATGGCCCAAGCGCATCCACCTGGTCGAAGTCCAAAAGGTCGAGCGGGCAGATCGCGGCCAGTCCGCTGGCGGCTTTGATTGCGTCCTGCTGCTCGGCCAGAGCTCCTTCGCTGCGCGCCAACAGCACGAGCCGCGCGCCCTCGGCGGCGAAGCGCCGCGCGACCGCCGCGCCGATGCCGCGCGAGGCGCCAGTCACGAGCGCGACTTTTCCGGCCAAAAGCCCGCTCATGCTCGCCGTCTCCGCCGCCGGTTACCGCCCGCGCCAAACGCTAGCCGGCCGAACATGCCGGCCAGCAAAAGCCCGGCGAGGGCGAAGGCCGCCGCTTCGAGTGTCAGCGGCATCGCAGGTTGGAAATCATGCAGCGTGGCGAGCGCGAGATCGAGGTCGAAATGGCGGGCAAAGGCGAGCGGGCGCGCAAAGCCAAGCGCGCCCGCAAGGTCAATCTGCGCCTGGCCGAGGGTGTTGGAATCATTGAGCGTTTCCTTATGCAAACCGCCGGCAGCGCGCAACGCCAGATCGGCGTTGGCGAGCAGCCGCTCGATATAGTCGGCCACGCGCAGCCCGGCCGCTTCGGCGATGTGCGCCAAGCGTCCGGCCTCGATCCGCGCCTGATCGAGCCTGCCGCTCAGTCGTTGCAAGTATTGCGCATAAAAGGCCGGAAACTGCGCGCCCGCGGCGGCGCCGAGCACTGCGACGACACCATTGGCGATGCGGCTGATCACGCGCGCCACCGTCGGCTCTAGCCTGTCTCCGACAGGAGCGAAAGCTGGGCCGGGCGATCACGCGTCTCGCGGTCGGTGAGTGTAGTCGGATAATCGCCGGTGAAGCAGGCATCGCACATCTGCGGCTGGGCGGCGTTGCGCCCCTCGAAACCGAGCGCACGATAAAGCCCCTCCGGCGACACGAAGGCGAGCGAATCCGCGCCGATATAGTCGCGCATGCCTTCGATGTCGAAACGCGCGGCGAGCAGCTTGTCGCGCTCGGGCGTGTCGATGCCGTAAAAGCACGAGTGCTGGGTGGGCGGGCTGGAAATGCGCATATGCACTTCGCGCGCGCCGCCCTGGCGCACCAGCGACACGATCTTTTTCGAGGTCGTTCCGCGCACGATCGAATCGTCGATCAGTACCACGCGCTTGCCGGCCAGCTGGGTGCGGTTGGCGTTGTGCTTCATGCGCACGCCTAAATGGCGGATTTCGTCGCGCGGTTCGATGAAGGTGCGGCCGACATAATGGCTGCGGATCAGGCCCAACTCGAACGGCAGCCCGGCGGCGGCGGCGTAGCCGATGGCGGCCGGAACGCCGCTGTCCGGCACCGGCACGACCACATCGGCCTCGATCCCGTTTTCATGCGCCAGCTCGGCGCCGATGCGTTTGCGGATTTCGTACACGTTGCGATCCTCGACGATACTGTCGGGGCGCGCGAAATAGATATACTCGAACACGCAGAAACGCTTGGGGCGCGGCGGGAACGGCTGGTACGAATGCACGCCGTCAGCGTCGATGATCACGATTTCGCCCGGCTCGAGATTGCGCTCGAAGCGCGCGCCGATGATATCGAGTGCGCAAGTTTCCGATGCGAGAATCCACGCGTCTTGCAGCCGTCCGAGGCACAGCGGGCGCACGCCCAAAGGGTCGCGCGCGCCGATCAGCTTGCGGCGCGACAGCGCGATCAGCGAATAGGCGCCTTCGATCTGGCGCAGGGCGTCGATAAACCGATCGAGCAGCTTGCTGCGCCGGCTGGTGGCGATGAGATGCTGCAGCACCTCGGTGTCGGTGGTCGACTGGAACAGCGACCCGCGCTCGACCAGGTCGCGGCGCAGCGTCAGCGCATTGGTCAGATTGCCGTTATGCGCCAGCGCGAGGCCGCCGAAATGGAAATCGGCATAGAGCGGCTGCACATTGCGCAGCACGGTCTCGCCGGTGGTCGAATAGCGCACATGGCCGACGGCGGTGTAACCCAACAGGCCCTTGATGACGCCGCCGTCGCCAAAGCTGTCGCCGACCAGCCCATTGGCGCGATGCTGATAGAAGCGCTCGCCGTCATAGCTGACCAACCCGCAAGCCTCTTGCCCGCGGTGCTGCAAGGCGTGCATGCCGAGCGCGGTCAGGGCCGCCGCGTCGGTCGAGCCGTAAACGCCAAAAATGCCGCATTCCTCATGCAGCTTGTCGTCATCCCAGGGTGTGCCGGCGCGCATCGGCGGAGTATCGCTCGGCAAGGGTTCACGAGTCATGGCCGGCGTTCCAATTCGTCGTTCTGGGCGCGCCGATCCGTACCGCGGTACGCCGGATTATTGTCGTTTGGGCCGGTTGGCGTCGGTCGCAGCAATTGCGCGGCCGAAGGCAAGGCGTCTCCCAGGCCTTTGAGCCCTGCCGACGAGGGCCGCTCGACGCCCGGCAGCTTGAAGTCCCGCGGGAGCATCTGATCGACCCATTTAGCGCCTTGTTCGATCAAGGGCCTGGTGCGCGACCCTTCCAGCCAAGACTTGGGCAGCGACTCGTGGCCATACAAGTAGCCGGCTGACATGACTGCCGCGGGCAGCAGGATACCGGCAATCAGCCCGAGCGTTCGGTCAAGAAGGCGCATGCGGCTGCCGCGCACCCGGTCGGAAATCGAATAGGATAAGAGATGCAGCGTGATCAGCAGGACCAGGAAGATCGCGCCGCCGCCCACGGCCATGGCGAGCATGGGCGGTTGGATCGCCTTGTTTAACTGCGGCTGGACATAAGGGTAGAGGTAAACCGTTCCGACCGTGGCTCCGGCCCAGGACAAGGTGAGCAGACTGCCGCGCAGCAAACCCACGACCATGCCGATCAGCGCGCCCAAGGCGAGCGCGCCGATCACCACCATATCGAAAGGAGACAGGCTGCTCACGCCGCACCCTCGCGCCGCCGCGTGGCCGTGATCGGTCGCAGGGCGTCGAGTCTTTCCACCAGCTCGCCAACATGCGCGATGGATTCGACGGTGATTCCGGCGCCACTCTTGGAAGATGGGGCCGCCGCGCCGCGGCCGCCTTCGGCCGGGGTCAGGGCGGCGCGGAAACCAAGCTTGGCCGCCTCTTTCAAACGGGGCAGGAGCTGGGACACCTCGCGCACCTCGCCGGACAACCCGATCTCGCCGAAGACCACGGTGTCGGGGTCCATGGGGCGACCGCTATAGGCCGAGAGCAACGCAGCGGCAACCGCCAGATCGGCCGCCGGTTCACCGATTCGCAGGCCGCCGGCGATGTTGAGATACACGTCGCGGCCGGCAAAAGCGACCCCTCCGCGCGCCTCCAGCACGGCCAAAACCATGGCTAAACGCGCCGTGTCCCAGCCGACCACCGCCCGCCTGGGCGTGCCTAGCGGCGAGGGCGAAACCAGCGCCTGCACTTCGACCAAGAGCGGGCGCGTGCCCTCGATGCCGGCGAAGACGCTGGTACCAGCGGCGCCGCCGCGATTGGCGAGGAACAGGGCCGACGGGTTGGCGACCTCGATCAGCCCACGATCGGTCATCTCGAACACGCCGATTTCGTCGGCCGGGCCGTAGCGGTTCTTGACCGCGCGCAGGATGCGGTAGTGGTGTCCGCGCTCGCCTTCAAAATAGAGCACGGTATCGACCATGTGTTCGAGCAGCTTGGGTCCGGCGATCATGCCGTCCTTGGTGACATGGCCGACCAGCAGCAAAGTCATGTTTCGGCGCTTACCAAGAGCGATCAGCTCCTGCGCCGCGGCGCGCAGCTGCGCGACCGAGCCGGCGGCGCTTTCGACCGCCGCCACTTGCATGGTCTGGATCGAATCGATCACCACCAGATCGGCCGCCCCGGCACGGTCGAGCGTCGCCAGAATCTCGCCGACTTCGGTTGCGCTGGCGAGGGCGAGCGCCGAATCCGCGATGCCGAGCCTGAGCGCGCGGGCGCGAATCTGGTCGATGGCTTCTTCACCGGTGATGTACAGGCAGGCGGCGCCCGAACGCGCAGCGCCGGCCGCCGCCGCGAGCATCAGCGTCGACTTGCCGATGCCGGGGTCGCCGCCGACCAACAGCGCCGAGCCGGGCGCCATGCCGCCGCCGGTCACGCGGTCGAACTCATTGATGCCGGTCAACAGACGCGGCACCGGCTGCGATGCGCCCGCGAGCGGGTAAAGCTCGATCCCCTTGCCGCGCGAGCGCGTGCCCTTCGACGCCGCGGACACCTCCTCGGCGATGGAATTCCACGCGCCGCAGGACTCGCATTTCCCCGACCAGCGGCCGGTGACCGCGCCGCAGGCTTGGCAGGCGTAGGTGGCATGGGATTTAGCCATGGTGGCTAGATAGCACGGCGGCTTCGCCTGGGGAGGACGAAAAGCGCCTCTGACAGCGATTATGCGCGCACCTGCATGCGGATCGGGCCGTCGGCCTTGCCGTGGATGAACTGCTCGACGTAGGGGTTGCCGGAACGGTCGATGTCGGCGATCGGGCCATGCCAGATGATCCGGCCTTCGAAGATCATCGCAATATGGTCGGCGATGCGCCGCGCGCTCGCCATGTCATGCGTGATCGACAGGGCGGTGGCGCCGAGCTTTTTCACGCAATCCGAGATCAGCCCGTCGATCACCGAGCCCATGATCGGGTCGAGGCCGGTGGTCGGCTCGTCGAAGAAAATGATCTCGGGGCGCGTGGCGATCGCGCGCGCGAGCGACACGCGCTTCTGCATTCCGCCCGACAATTCCGACGGGCGCAGATGGCCGACATCCGGCCCGAGCCCGACCTGGGCGAGGGTCGCGATCGCACGCTCCTTGGCCTCGGCGCGCTTCATGCGCTGCGCCTCGATCAAGCCGAAGGCGACATTTTCCCACACCAGCAGCGAGTCGAACAGCGCGCCGCCCTGGAACAGCATGCCGAATTTGCGCGTGACGCGGGCACGTTCCGATGGGCTTAAACCCGTCACTTCCTCGCCGTCGATCTCAATCGAGCCGCTGTCGGGCGCGACCAGCCCGATGATCGACTTGATCAGCACGCTTTTGCCCGAGCCGGAGCCGCCGATCACCACCAGCGAGGAGCCGCGCGCGACCTCGATATCGAGACCGCGCAAAACCTGCTTCGGCCCGAAGGCCTTGCACAGCCCGCGCACCTGGATTTTTGGAGGAATCCCGCCGGCGCTCATTGGGAGAAAAACAGTGTGGTGACGATGTAATTGAACAGCAGGATCAAGACCGAGGCCGATACGACCGCATTGGTCGTGGCCGCGCCGACGCCCTGCGCGCCGCCCTTGGAGCGATAACCATGATAGCAGCCCATCAGCGTGACGATGAAGCCGAACACGCCCGCCTTGACCAGTCCGGACACCACGTCGAGCGTTTCGAGAAAGTCGAGCGTATTGCGCAGATAGGTCGTCGGGTTGAAGCCGAGCTTGTAGACCGAGACCATATAGCCGCCGAACACGCCGATGATATCGGCTACCACCACCAGAAGCGGCAGCATGAGGGTGCCGGCGATCAGCCGCGGCGCCACGAGATATTTGAACGGGTTGGTCGATAGCGTGGTGAGCGCATCGATCTGCTCGGTCACGCGCATGGTGCCGATCTCGGCGGCGATGGCGGCGCCGACTCGTCCGGCGACCATGAGGCCGGCAAGCACCGGCCCCAGCTCGCGCGTCATCGACAAGACGACGATGTTGGGCACCGCGCTTTCCGCCGAGAAGCGGGAAAAACCGGTGAAGCTTTGCAGCGCCAGCACCATGCCGGTGAAGATCGCGGTCAGCCCGACGACCGGCAGCGAGTAAAATCCGATGTCGATCATCTGCCGCAAAATAAGGCGCAAATAGAAGGGCGGAGTCAGCCCATGGCCGACACTGCCGGTGGTAAACAGCGCGATCCGCCCGGCTACAGCGAGCAGCGTCAAAACGGCGCGACCGATAGGCGCGAAGACTGGCACGGGCGCTAACTCTCCCCGAATCCGATGCGGGCGAGGCGCGACCCGAGCCGGGTGAGCACCTCGTAGGAAATCGTGCCGGCGCGCGCGGCCACGGCATCGACCGGGAGATGGTCGCCGATCAACTCGATCCAATCGCCCGGGCGCAATTTGGGCGCGGCGCTGGCGTCGAAGATCGTCAAATCCATCGACACGCGTCCGACCAGAGGAAGAGGAGTTTCGCCGAAGAAGCCAATTCCGCGATTGCTCAAGGAGCGAGGATAGCCGTCGGCATAACCGATCGCGACCGTCGCGAGCCGGGCCGCCACCGCCACGCGATGCGTCGCACCGTAACCAACGCTCGTTCCGGGGTCAACGTCGCGCAGCTGCACCACGCGGCCAAACAGTCGCGCCACCGCGCGAAAGCGGCCGGGCACGGCCCCGCTCGGCTCGCTGCCATACAGCGCGATCCCGGCGCGCACCATATCCAACGCATAATCGCGGCCGAGGATTATTCCGCAGGAATTGGCGAGACTCGCCGGCGGCCGGCCGATGACCGGCGCCAAGCGCTCGCGCACGGCTTGGAAGCGGGCAAGTTGCTCTGCGTTCATCGTGTGGCCGGCTTCTTCCGAGCAGGCGAGGTGGCTCATCACAAGCGCGATCTTGAGATTGTCGGCGCGCGCGGGCTCGGCCAGCAACAATGCCTGAGCGCTCACGTCGAGCCCCAGCCGGCTCATGCCGGTATCGACATGCAAGGCCGCCGGCGCGCCGGTCGCGCGCCAGGCCGCGATCTGCTCCAGTTCGTTGAGCACCGGCATCAATTCATGCTGGCGCAGCGCCGCCACGGAGCCCGGCAGCGGGCCCGAGAGCACAAAAATCCGCGCCGTCCGCAGAAGTTTTCGTAACGCGGCGCCTTCTTCGGCGAGGGCCACGAAGAATGTGCGGCAGCCCGCGCGCCACAGCACGGGCGCGACCTCGGCGATCCCCAAGCCGTAGCCGTCGGCCTTGACCACGGCTGCCGTCTCCGCTGGCGCGGCCTGCGCCGCGAGGGCGCGGTAATTGTCGGCCAGCGCCGCGCGATCGATTAGAAGCGCGCCGCCGGCCTGCGGTGCAGCGGTCGCCAGGGCGGTGTCGATTGGCCTAATGACCGGCGGGGAGATGGTCGGACTCGGCAAGGTCGCTAAAGCGGGTGAAGTTTCCGTCGAAATGCAGCTTCACGGTGCCGATCGGCCCATGCCGCTGCTTGGCGATCATGACTTCCGCCTTGTTCTTGGTCTTGTTCAGGCGATCCATGCGGCGCGCGTAGCTGTCGTCCTTTTCGTGCGACTTCTGGTCCTTGTCCTCGCGCTCGAGATAATACTCCTCGCGGTAGAGGAACATCACCACGTCGGCGTCCTGTTCGATCGATCCGGATTCGCGTAGGTCGGCGAGCTGCGGCCGCTTGTCCTCGCGCTGCTCGA
The DNA here is from genome assembly GCA_009694135.1 of Alphaproteobacteria bacterium. Taxonomy (GTDB): domain Bacteria; phylum Pseudomonadota; class Alphaproteobacteria; order UBA6615; family UBA6615; genus SHVS01. The sequence goes on along the minus strand of SHVS01000015.1, from coordinate 37,903 downwards.
CCGCGCGGCTGAGCTGTGAGAGCGCGATCACCGGCACTTCGAGCTCCTTGGCCAGCGCCTTCAAGCCGCGCGTGATCTCGGAGACCTCCTGCACGCGGTTTTCGTTGCGGCTCTGCGGCGAGCCTTGCAGGAGCTGAAGATAGTCGATCACGATCAGATCGAGCCCGTGCTGCCGCTTCAAGCGCCGGGCGCGGGTACGCAGCGCGGAGACGGACAGCGCCGGCGTGTCATCGATGAACAGCGGGCATTCCTGCAGCATCTGGCACGACTGGAAGATCCGCTCGAAGTCGTGCTCGGTGATGGCGCCGCGGCGGATGGCGTCGGAGCGCACCTGCGCCTGATCGGCCAGGATGCGGGTGGCGAGCTGCTCGGACGACATTTCCAGCGAGAAGAATCCGACCGTCTCGCGCCGGCGCGTCGTGACCCCTGCGCGATTGGTTTCCATGCGCCCGGCGGCCGCGTGATAGGCGATGTTGGTGGCGAAGGCGGTCTTGCCCATCGACGGCCGCCCGGCGACGATGATCAGGTCGGATTTGTGCAGCCCGCCCAGCATTTCATCGAGATCCTTGAAGCCGGTCGGCACGCCGACCAGCGGCCGGTCGCGCTTGAAGGCCGTTTCGGCCAAGGTAATCGATTGGGTCAGAGCGGCACGGAAATCCTTGAAGCCGCCCTCGATCGTGCCGCGCTCGGCCAGTCCGAACAGGCGCCGCTCGGCCTCCTCGATCTGCGCCGTGGCCGCTTTGTCCTGGGAGAAGTCATAGGCGCTTTCGCCCATCTCTTCGCCCAGAGCCACAAGCTCGCGCCGCAAATAGCAGTCGTGAATTTCTTTCGCATAATCGAGCGCGCCGCCGGTCAGCGGCACGGAGACGGACAGCCGGCCGAGGAACTGGCGGTCGAGCGGGTTGGCGTCCGGGCCGCTCGCCTGTTCGAACCAGTTCTTGAGCGTGACCGGGTCGGCGATCTGCCCGCGCTCGATCAGCCGCGCGCAGGCTTCGTAAATCCGGCCCAAGGTGGGATCGGAGAAATACTCTGGGCGCAGGAACTCGCTCACCCGCTCGTACTGCTTGTTGTTGGCGAGCAGGGCGCCGACGAGCGCGATCTCGGCATCGGCATTGCGCGGCAGGGCGCGCAAACCGGATGGCTCACGCACGGGCAAGGTCTCAAGCACGGCGGTCGAGGAGGTGGACGGCATGGCCGCCAATCTAGCGCGGATTCAGCGCGCGGTCATCTGCTGGCTCAGTCTACGCGCCGGAATAGCGTGCACAAACCGGCGCGGTCATCTCTTGACGGCGCCGCGACTCGGACGCGGCCCCTCGCTCGGCCAAGACGGGCTTGGACGGTGAGGGGACGCGTCAGGTGTTGTTAAGCTGGATCACGCTTTTGCTAAAAAGTGCGCGAAACGGACAGCACGCCTCGCGCGTCGCAGGTACTGGTCAACCCGCTGCCGGGAAAGCACGCCGCGCCGTCGATGCTGGTGTCGACGTATTGCAGGGAGATAGTGAAGCCTTCGATCTTGCCGCTCACGCCGATCGACCAATCCGTATAATCCGGTGTGCCAAAGCGGGCGTTGTTCTCGATCCACTGATGCCCGACGTGCAGCCCGATGCCCATGTCGAACGGAAACTTCGGCAATGGAACGGATACGTCGCCGCTCACATACACGCCGGTGCCGGTCTTGAAGAAATAGTCGCCCGAGTAATTGAGGCCTGCGGTCGCGGTGAAAAAGCCGAAGTCGTAGCCGAGCTTGCCCGCCAGCTCGAGGTAGTCGTAATGGACCCCGCCGACCTTGGCGCCCGGGTAGGCGTAATAAATCACGCCGCCTTGCCAGTTCGCGCTTCCGACTGTGCCCTTAAGCCCGCCGTAAAGATCGAGCTCGATATTGGCCTGGTCGCCATCGTCGAAGTCGCATTCGATCCGAAGACCCCCGCGTATAGGCCGAAATTCTGGCCAAACATATATGTGTAGTCGATCGTTGCCTGCGCTGTCGGATTGCCGTCGGTCTGCGAGAGGCCACGAAAGGTGTAATCGGTCGCGAGAGCGCCGGTAAAAGCGAAATCACCGGGTATGCCGCCGCTCGGCGCGGCTTGCGCAAACACGGCCGAGGAAGCAAGCGCCAGCGGCGCTACCGCCAGGGCAATCAGTGCCAATCTGTTCATCCGCATGTGTGGTCCTTCCTAGCTTGGAGCGGCGGCCATGTAGCCGCGCCCACAGCGATGCAAAGAGGCGCAAGCGTGCATCACCTCGCGCCTAACCTTGTTCGCAAGAGTTGGGCCAAGGCCGGAGGGCGACGCCCAGGGCCTGCAGACGGCGCTTTTGATCGATTGTGTGGCGATCGCTGCATAACTTCGCGCCAGTGCTGCAAATTTTCCAAGCAACTCCCCTTAGCCGGAACCTGCAGGCTTTGGGGTGGTCTCAGTCGGCCGCTTGGCGGGAGGCGGGCGGGAGGGAGCGTTCCCAGTCGAGTATATAGTCGCGGGTGATCGGCGCCGCGTCGCGCCGATGGGCGAGCTGGATCTGAAACACCATCTGTTCGAGGCGGCGGAAGGAGACCTCGCTGGCTGCCAGGTAGAACTCCCACATGCGGCAGAAACGCTCGTCATACAGCGCCTTCACTTGCTCGCGGTTGTCCTGGAAGCGCATCCGCCACGCGCGCAGCGTCTCGGCATAATGCAGGCGCAGGATTTTGATATCCGTGACCCACAGCCGGGCGCGCTCAATCGCGGCGAGCGTCTCCGACAAGGACGGCAGATAGCCGCCGGGGAAAATGTACTTCCGGATCCACGGGTTGACCGGGGCGGGCGAACCCATGCTGCCGATCGAGTGCAAAAGCGCGACCCCGTCCTCGGTCATGAGCCGGCCGAGCTTGACGAAATATTCGTCGAGATTGCGCGCGTCGACATGCTCGAACATGCCGACGGAAACGATGCGCTCATAACGCCCATCTTCCTGGCGATAGTCGCGCAAATGGAAGCGCGCCCGCTGGCTCAGGCCGCTATCGCGCGCCCGCTCGTTCGAGACCCGATGCTGGCGCTCCGAAAGCGTCACCCCGGTGACATCCGCCCCGGTTTCGCCCGCGAGATACAAGCCCATGCCGCCCCAGCCCGAACCGATGTCGAGCAGCTTGAGACCCGGCCGGTCGAGCTTAAGCTTGGCCGCGATGTGCCGCAGCTTGGCCTGTTGCGCGGCCTCCAGCCCGGTCACTCCGGGCGCGAAATAGGCGCAGGAGTATTGCTGGTCGGAGTCGAGGAACAGGGCGTATAATTCGTCGGTCAGGTCGTAATGATGCGCGACATTTTTCTGCGCGCGCTGCATCGGGTTGGCGGAAAGCCACCGCCGCACCGGCGCCAGGGCGTGGTTCAGTCCCTGGAGCTTGTCGCCACCGATCGCGTTGAGGTTGGATGCCGCCAGGTCGATGAAATCATACAGGCTGCCCTCTTCGATTGTCAGGCGACCGTCCATATAGGCTTCGCCCGCGGCCAGCTGCGGGCTGAGCGCGAGCTGCCAAGCGAGGCGGCGGTCATGCAAACGTTTGGCCGCTGCCGGCGAGGCCCCGTTGCCATAACAACGACGCCGGCCTGCGGCATCGATCACGGTCAGGCTGCCCTGCCGGATCACGCGCTCAAGGAACGATTCCAGCAACATGCTAGACCACTCCCGCTTAAGGCGCGGATTTGCGCCATGAGCGAGATCAAGCCTAGCAGGACTCGGGTATGGCCTTCAATCCGCCTGGCATGACGCCGGCGGAAGAGGATTACTCCTCGTCGGCCTCGGACTTGGGGGCTTTGCCTTCGGCCTTGGCCTTGCGCGCCTTGCGCTTTTCCTTGCCGGACGGGGCCACGGTCTCGGACGGAGCCGCTTCCGCCGCTCCGTCTTCGTCCTCGACTTCGGCCAGCACCGCTTCGGCAGCGGCGCGCGCCGCCGCGGCCGCGTCTTCCGCCGCTCGCTCATCGGCCGCGGTTACGGCCGTGCCGCGCTCGAGCTGAACTTTCGCTTCATCTTCCGATTTAGCCACGTTGGCCGTCACCGCCACCGTGACCTCGGGGTGGAGCGCGACCTTCAGGGGATGCAGGCCGAGAACCTTGATCGGGCGCTCCAGCCGGATCTGCGTGCGATTCACGGCAAAGCCGGCCGTGGTAATCGCTTCGGCGATATCGCGCGCCGAGACCGAGCCATAAAGCTGCCCGGTTTCGCCCGCCTGGCGGATGATGCTGACCGTGAGTCCCTCGATCTTGCTGGAGACGCCCTGGGCCTCGATGCGCCGGGCAAGGCTCTCGGCTTCGATCTGCGCGCGCCGCGCCTCGAATTCCTTGCGGTTGGACTCGGTCGCCCGCAGCGCTTTGCGCTGGGGCAGCAGGTAATTGCGGGCAAAGCCGGGCTTCACCTTCACCAGGTCGCCGATCTGACCAAGGTGTTCGACGCGTTCGAGCAGAATGAGATCCATGGCGGCGATCCTTGGTGCGAAGGGGCTTTAGGCCAGGACGTAAGGCAGCAGCGAGAGGAAGCGGGCGCGTTTGATCGCCTGCGACAGCTCGCGCTGCTTCTTGGCCGATACGGCGGTGATCCGGCTCGGCACGATCTTGCCGCGCTCGGAAATGAACCGGCCGAGGAGCTTCACGTCCTTATAGTCGATCTTGGGCGCGTTCGGGCCCGTGAACGGGCAGCTTTTGCGCCGGCGAAAGAACGGGCGACGCGGACCGCCGCCACCTGGTGTCGCCATTAGAGGCTCTCCTCTTTGTCGTCGCCGCCGTCGCGGTCATTGCCACGGAAGGAATCGCGATCGCGTGAACGCTCGCGCCGCGCGCTGCGGGCCTGTATCTGGATCGATGGACCTTCCTCCAGCTCCTCGACGCGCACGGTCAGATAGCGCAGTACGTCTTCGTGAATACGCATGTTGCGCTCAAGCTCGGACACCGCCTTGGCCGGGGCGTCGAGGCAGAGCAGCACATAGTGACCCTTGCGGTTCTTCTTCACCCGGAAGGACAGGTTCTTAAGGCCCCAATACTCGGTCTTGGCGACCTTGCCGCCCTGCTCAGCAACAATTCCGGTGAAGGTCGCGATCAGACCTTCAACCTGACCCGAGGAAACATCCTGACGGGCAATAAAGACGTTTTCGTAGAACGCCACGCGCAGTCTCCCTTTGGCTGTTAGCGGACCGCCGCCGCCCCCGCCGCCCCTGCCGAAGCAGGCCAAGCGAAGGTTTGCCGCCCGACTATTCTGGCGCGACCGCACGGTCCTAGCCGGCCCTCCACAGGGGAGCGCCAGCAAGGAGCGGGCGGGTTAGACCACAGCCGCCGGCCGGTGACAAGCCGCCTGATGTGCGGCGCGATGCCGGCTTGCGTCCCGGCCAGCAGCATCGTTAAAGGGATCGGTATGGCAATCGGCTTCGTCTTTCCTGGGCAGGGCAGCCAAGCGGTCGGCATGGGCCGGGCGCTCCATGACCGTTACGCGGCGGCCAAGGCGGTATTCGCCGAGGTCGATGACGCGTTATCGGCGCCGCTCTCCCGCCTGATTTTCGAGGGGCCGGAGGCCGAACTCACGCGCACAGAGAACGCGCAGCCGGCGCTCATGGCCGTGAGCCTGGCGGTCGTGCGCGCGCTCGAAGCCAAGGGAGTGCTGCTGGCCAAAACCGCGCGCTGCTTTGCCGGGCATAGCCTGGGCGAATACTCGGCGCTGGCGGCGGCGGGCGCGTTTACCATCGCCGAGACAGCGCGGCTCCTGCGCGCCCGCGGCCGGGCCATGCAAGCGGCGGTGCCGGAGGGCGTCGGGGCCATGGCCGCGCTGCTCGGCATCGAGTTGGCGCAGGCCGAAGATGTCGCGCTGCGCGCCGCCGGGGCCGAGGTGTGCGTCGTCGCCAATGACAACGCGCCCGGCCAAGTCGTTGTCAGCGGGCATAAATCCGCGGTCGAGCGGGCGGTGGCGCTGGCCGCCGAGGCGGGCGCGCGCCGCTCGGTGTTTCTCCCGGTCAGCGCGCCGTTCCATTGCCCGCTGATGCGCCCGGCGGCCGAGGCGATGGCCGCGGCCTTTGGGAGCACGCCGCCGCGGCGGCCCGCTCGGCCGCTGATCGCCAATGTTACCGCCTCGCCGGTCGAAGAACCGGAGTCGATCCGCCGCTTGCTGGTCGAGCAGGTCACGGCGCGCGTGCGCTGGCGCGAAAGCGTGGCGGCGATGCGAGCGCTTGGCGTCGATCGGCTGATCGAACTTGGCGCCGGCAAGGTATTGAGTGGGCTCGGGCGCCGCATCGATAAGGAGATCGTGTGCGAGGCCGTGGGCACGCCGGATGAACTCGACGCGCTGGTAAAGAGTCTCAGTTCCAATGGGTGAGGCGGGCATGTTCCGGCTGGATGGCAAACGCGCGCTGGTGACCGGCGCGACCGGCGGTATCGGCGAGGCGATCGCGCGCCGGCTGTGCGCCGCCGGGGCGACGGTCTTGGCGACCGGAACGCGCGCGGAAAAACTCGCCGGTTTGGCGGACGAACTTGGCGCCAAGCTCCTGACCGAAACCGGCGATTTGGCTGATCCGGCCGCGCCCGACAGACTGGTCGCCGCCGCCGAAACACGTCTTGGCGGACTCGACATCCTGGTCAACAACGCCGGCATCACCCGCGACATGCTGGCGCTACGCATGAAGGACGCCGACTGGCAGGCGGTGCTCGACGTCGATCTGACGGCGTGTTTTCGCCTCGCGCGCGCGGCGCTCAAAGGCATGCTGCGCCGCCGGGCCGGCCGCATCGTGACCATTACCAGCGTCGTCGGCGTGACGGGCAATGCGGGGCAGGCCAATTATGCCGCAGCCAAGGCCGGGCTGATCGGCATGTCGAAGGCGCTGGCGCTGGAAGTCGCCGAGCGAGGGATCACCGTCAACTGTGTCGCGCCCGGCTTCATCGTCACGCCAATGACAGATGGGTTGAACGAAGCCCAGCAAGCCGTGCTTCTGGCGCGTATCCCGCAACGCCGGCTCGGCGCGGCGGGCGATGTGGCGGCGGCCGTCGCCTACCTCGCCAGCGACGATGCGGCCTATGTCACCGGGCAAACGCTGCATGTGAATGGCGGCATGGCGATGCCCTGACGCTGTGCGGCCGGGTTGACCGGCGCGTGCGCGCCCGCTAAGCGGGGCTCATTGGCCACGCGGAACATCGACTCCGCTGGTGGCGGATCGCTCTGCGCCGGAGCGGGCCGCGCGAAGTGAAGGGGATGCCGCGCCGCGTGGGGCCACGCGACGCTCGGCCGACCAGGCGGGCATAGTCCGGACCGGTGCGTTCAGCTGTCAAGCTGAACGCATGCGGTTTGGAAGGACGCGGCTAAGACAGCCTGGGGTCAGCTCTAATCGCAAGTGAAGGACGAGGAGCCAATGAGCGATATCGCCGAGCGCGTGAAGAAAATTGTGATCGAGCACTTGGGAGTCGACGAAGCCAAGGTCGTCGACAAGGCGAGCTTCATCGACGACTTGGGCGCCGACAGCCTCGACACGGTCGAGCTGGTCATGGCGTTCGAGGAGGAGTTCGGCTGCGAGATCCCGGATGACGCGGCCGAGAAGATCCTGACCGTCGGCGACGCAGTCCGCTTTCTCGAGACCGCTAACTAGTCGGACGGCGTTCTGTTCCCGAAACCCGACTGACCGATGGCCGCCGTGACCAGGCGCGTTGTCATCACCGGAATTGGGTTGGTCACGCCGCTGGGTATTGGGGCGGAGAATAACTGGCGGCGTCTGATCGCCGGCGAATCCGGCATTCGCCGCATCACCGCTTTCGATGTTTCCGATCTGCCCTCGAAAATCGCCGGCATGGTGCCGCGCGGCAAGGCGCCGGGCGAGTTCGATCCGGACGCCTTCATTACCCCGAAAGACCAGCGGCGGATGGACGATTTCATCGTCTTCGCCGTCGCCGCGTCCGTTCAGGCGGTCGAGGATTCCGCCTGGAAGCCCGAGAACGAGATCGCGCGCGAGCGAACCGGGGTGATAATCGGCTCCGGCATCGGCGGGCTGCAGACCATCTATGAAAGCTCGGTCCTGCTGGCCGAACACGGACCGCGCAAGATCGGACCGTTTTTTGTCCCGTCGCTGTTGATCAATCTCGCCTCCGGGCAAGTGTCGATCCGCTTCGGCTTTCGCGGGCCCAATCATGCCGTGGTCACGGCCTGCTCGACCGGCGCGCATGCGATCGGCGATGCCGCGCGGCTGATCGCCTCCGACGACGCCGACGTCATGGTGGCGGGCGGGGCGGAGGCCGCCGTTTGTCGCTTGGGCGTCGCCGGCTTCGCGGGCGCGCGGGCGTTATCGACCTCGTATAACGACACGCCGGAACGCGCCTCACGGCCGTGGGACCAGGGCCGCGACGGCTTCGTCATCGGCGAAGGCGCCGGTGTTTTAGTTCTAGAAGAACTGGAACATGCGCGCGCGCGCGGCGCCCGCATCTATGCCGAGGTGCTCGGCTATGGGCTGTCGGGCGACGCGCATCACATCACGGCCCCGCTGCCCGATGGCGGCGGCGCCTATCGCGCCATGGCCGGAGCGCTCAAGCGCGCCGGGCGCGAGCCGCAGGACGTCGACTACATCAACGCGCATGGGACTTCGACCCAGCTCGGCGATGAGATCGAGGTGCTCGCGGTCAAGCGGCTGTTCGGTCCGCATGCCTACAAACTGTCGATGTCCTCGACCAAATCGGCGATCGGTCATCTGCTCGGCGCGGCCGGCAGCGTTGAGGCGATCTACACCTTGCAGGCACTCGGCTCCGGCATCGTGCCGCCGACACTCAACCTCGAGAAACCGGCCGCGAACTGCGACATCGACCTGGTGCCGCTCAAGGCCAAGCGGCGGTCGCTGCGCTATGTCATGAGCAATTCCTTCGGCTTCGGCGGTACAAACGCCTCCTTGCTGTTCGGGCCGGCGCCGTGAGCGTCCGGCGCTAGGACGCGGCGCGGATGGGCGCGTTCTCGATGCCGCCGCCGGGCTGGCCGCCCTTTCTGCCTCATTCCGATACGCCGCCCGTCGTGACGCCGCGTCGTGTCTGGCCGCTGGTCGCGGCTGGCGTGTTCTCCGCCCTCCTGGTCGCCGTGTCTCTCGTAGGAGCGCTCGTGCTGCGCGACTTCGGCATCCCGGGACCTCTCGTGCGCGACCGCACGGTCGAGATTGCCCGCGGGGCATCGCTGCGCGAGATCGCGCATAAGCTCGAAGCGACTGGGGTGGTGGACAGCGCAACGCGCTTCGAATGGGCGACGCGCCTTTTGGCCAATGGGCAGCCGCTCAAGGCCGGCGAGTACAGCTTTCCGGTCGGCATCAGCCTGCGCGGGAGCGTACGGCTGTTGCAATCGGGGCATGTCATTCTGCACGCGCTCACGATTCCGGAAGGGCTGACCAGCAAGCAGATTCTTGCGTTGCTGCAAACCAACGATGCGCTTGCCGGCGCGCTCCCTGTCCCGCCCGGCGAGGGCGAATTGATGCCCGAGACCTATAGCTTCGCGCGCGGCGACGAGCGCGCAGAGCTGGTGCGGCGGATGCGTGCAGGCATGGACGCGACGCTCAACGAGTTGTGGGACAAGCGCGCCGCCGGTCTGCCGCTGAAATCGCCGCGCGAGGCGCTGATCCTCGCCTCGATCGTGGAGAAGGAGACCGGCCGCGAGGACGAGCGGCCGCATGTCGCGGCGGTGTTCATCAACCGGCTTGCGCGCGGGATGCGACTGCAATCCGATCCGACCGTGGTTTACGGCATGACGCAGGGCGCGGGTCCGCTTGGCCGCGCCCTGACGCGCGCGGATCTGGCGCGCGCGAACCCATTCAACACCTATCAGGTCGACGGCTTGCCGCCGGGGCCGATCAGCAATCCAGGCCGGGCAAGCCTCATGGCGGTGCTCGATCCGGCGCAATCCAAGGATTTGTTCTTCGTCGCCGATGGGGCCGGCGGCCATGCCTTTGCCGAAACCCTGGCGCAGCACGAACGCAACGTCGCCCGCTGGCGCGCCTTGCAGCAGCCAAGGCGTTAAACGGGCGTATCGGCTTTCGCGGGCAGGGCGGCGGTCAGACGGTCGGCTAACGCCGCGGGCATCGCCCCCAACAGCCAGGTGATCAGCACCATCTGCCAGGGGAAGGTGATCCGTCCCCGGTTGCGCTCCAGGCCGCGGCGGATGATACGCGCGGCGCGCTCGGCATCCATCAGGAAGGGCATCGGGAAGCGGTTCACCTCGGTCATGCGCGAGCGCACGAAGCCGGGGCAGATGACCGAAAGCTCGATGCCTTCGCCAGCGTGCAACGCGCGCAGCCCTTCGCCCCAGACCCGCAGCGCGGCCTTGGAGCCGCAATAGGCAGGCGCCCCGGCGAAGCCGCGGAACGACGCGACCGAGGACATGAGCGCGATCTGCCCGCGCGGCGTGGGCGACGCCGGGCGCGCGCGCATCATCTCCAGCGCCGGCAGGACGGTGTTGAGCACTCCGGTGACATTGACCGCGAAGATGCGCCGCGCTTGCTCGCCCGTCTCGCCGCGCCCGCTGCTGCCCGACGAAATGCCGGCGTTGGCGATCACCAGATCAAGCGGCGCTTCCGCGTTGACGGTAGCGATCCACGCCGCCATCGCCTCGGCGTCGGCGACATCGAGCACACGCGCCGACACTTCCGCGCCGCGCGCCTGGCAACCGGCGGCCACGGCATCGAGCCGCGCCGGGTCGCGCCCAGAGAGCGCGAGCCGTGTAGCGGGTTTCGCGTAGTCGTGCGCCAGCGCTGCCCCGATACCGCTGGAGGCGCCGGTGATCAGAATCGACTGTGGGTCACGCATGCGCCGATTTCATAGCCGCCGGGGGAGGCTGCGCCAACGCCGCGCCTTGTGGCCGCACGCTGGCGCTGGCAATAAGACGGGCGCAACCCGCGCACAGGGGGCCAATTCGTGGCGCTGTCCAGCATGACCGGTTTCGCGCGCGCGACCGGAAGCGACGCCACCGGCGCTTGGGGCTGGGAGGCGAAGAGCGTCAACGGACGCGGCCTCGACCTGCGCTGCCGGCTGCCGGCCAGCTTCGACCACGTCGAACCGGTGGCGCGGGCAGCGGTGGCCGAGCGTTTCAAGCGGGGCAACGTCTCGCTGACGCTCACCTTCGACCGGACCAAGGAGCCGCGCCGCTATCGCATCAACCGCGCTTTGCTCGATGAACTCCTGGCCCTCGGCCGCGGGTTGGAAGGAAGGGTCGCCGAGGGTGCGCCGCGCCTCGAAGGGCTGCTCGCCGTTCCCGGCGTGGTCGAGGCGGCCACCGAATCCGAGGACGAGGAACACACGCGCCAACGCGAACAGGCGCTGGCCGCCAGCCTAGCTCAGGCGCTCGATCGCTTGGCGGACTCGCGGCTGGAGGAGGGCGCGAAGCTGGCGCAGGTCGTGGCCGACCGCTTGACGGAAATCGCGGGTCTGACCGACCGGGCTTCTGCCTCGGCCGCCGCCCAGCCGGCCGCGCTTCGCGAGCGGCTGCAAAAACTATTGCGCCTCTTGCTCGACGCCGAACCGGCCCTGCCGGAAGAACGCCTGGCGCATGAAGCTGCCCTGGCCGCCACCAAGGCCGATGTGAGCGAGGAACTGGATCGGCTGCGGATGCATGTCGCGGCGATGCGTGCGCTGCTGACGGCTCCGGCGCCGGTCGGCCGGCAGCTCGATTTTCTCTGCCAGGAGCTGAACCGCGAGGCCAATACGCTCTGCTCCAAGGCGACCGACATGGAGCTGACGCGCATCGGTCTCGCGCTCAAGGGCGCGATCGAGCAATTGCGCGAGCAGATCCAAAATGTCGAATAACCCGGCGGACATCCCCCGCCCCGGCGTTTTGCTGGTGCTGTCGGCGCCATCGGGCGCCGGCAAGACCTCGATCGCGCATGGGTTGCTCGCCGCCGATCCGGCGCTGCAACAATCGGTTTCGGCGACCACGCGCACCCCGCGCCCAGGCGAAGTCGATGGCCAGCACTATCGCTTCGTCGCCGCCGCCGAGTTCGCGCGCATGGCGGAGAGCGGCGCCCTGCTCGAACACGCCACCGTGCACGGTCATCGCTATGGCACGCCGCGCGCCCCGGTCGAGACGACCCTCGCGGGCGGGCGCGATCTGCTGCTGGTGATCGATTGGCAGGGTGCGCGCCAATTGCGAGAGCAGCTGCCGAATGATGTGGTCAGCGTGTTCGTGCTGCCGCCGTCAGCAACGGAATTGGAGCGGCGCTTGTGCGATCGCGGGCAGGACACCGCCGCGACCATCGCCGCACGGATGCAAGAGGCCTCCGAATTCGTCGCGCGCGCGGTCGACTACGACTACGTCTTGGTCAACACGGAACTGGGACGGGCCATCGGCGATGTCGCCGCCATCCTGCGCGCCGAACGCCACCGGCGCGCGCGGCTTACGGGCCTGCCGGCGTTCATCGGCCAGCGCGTTCCATAATAAAGCTACCGAGGGCAGGTAACCGGCAGGGGGAGCGACCGCTCTTGCCCATTATAGCGCACCACCAGTCTGGCGAGCGCGCCTTCGAATCGCCCGTCGGGCGGATCGCCGATATCGCGCACGGCGCAAACGAATTGGCCGGTTTCTCCCGGTGCGAGTGTCCGGGCGAAGGCGGGATTCTCCACCACCTCGATGCCGGGCGTGTTCGAGACGCATTGCGGTCGCGCCAAAACCGGCGTCGCGCCGCGATTGGCGATCCCCATGGTTACGAAGGCCAAGCCGCCGCCGCATTTGGAATCGATGATCGGCTCGGCGCGCAAGCCCACGTCCGCGGGCGTTTCTACGCGTTCGCCGGCGCAGGACAAGAGCGGCAGAAGCGCGTCCAGAAACACCGGCCGCACAGCGTTAATTTGCATCGGCATCTCCTTGTTGCGCCGTGCGCCAGGCGCGCGCCAGACGGCAGAAGTCCTCGACCGACAGTTCCTCGGCGCGCGCGGTCGGGACGATGCCGGCGGAAGCGAGTAACGGCAAGGGATCGGGTACAAGCTGTTTCAGGCTGGCACGCAGCATCTTGCGCCGCTGGCCAAAGGCGGCGGCGGTGACCGCCGTCAGATCGGCCGCCTCTGCTGGTGCAAGCGGCGCGGCATAGGGTTCGAGCCGCACGACGGTCGAACTGACCTTGGGCGGCGGGGTAAAGGCGCGCGCCGGGATGTCGAATTGGCGCAGCACGCGGCAGCGCCACTGCGCCAGGATCGAGAGCCTGCCATAGGCCTTGCTGCGCGGCTTGGCATAAAGCCGCTCGGCCACCTCGGTCTGGAACATCAACGTCAGCGAGGTGAAGTCGGGTGCGTTCGCCAGCCAGCCGATCAACAGCGGCGTCGCGATGTTGTAGGGCAGGTTGGCGATGATCGCGCGCGGGGCTTTTGACAGAACGCGCACATCGAGCGCCAGGGCATCGCCGGCCACGATTTGCAGCCGGTCGGGAAACGCCGAAGCCAAAGCCTGCAACGCCTCGACGCAGCGCGGGTCCTGTTCGACGGCGATCACGCGCCGCGCCTCGCTTGCCAACAGGGCGCGGGTCAAGCCGCCAGGGCCGGGGCCGATTTCGATCACCTCGATCCCGCGCAGATCGCCGGCCGCGCGCACGATGCGCCGCGTCAGGTTGAGATCGAGCAGGAAATGCTGCCCGAGCGACTTGCGGGCGCCCAGCTCATGCCGGGCGATCACCTCGCGCAACGGCGGCAACTTTGCCAGACGCTCGCTGGCGCCCGCTGCCGTCACGCGCTCGCCGCCGCCCGACGCGCCGCCATCTCGGCCGCGAGCATGAGCGCCGCAATCAGACTCGATGGGTCGGCCTGGCCGGAGCCGGCGATGTCGAATGCCGTGCCGTGGTCGGGCGAGGTGCGGATGAACGGCAGGCCAAGGGTGATATTGACCCCATGCGCGAAGTCGATCGTCTTGACCGGGATCAGCGCCTGGTCGTGATACATGCACAACACGGCGTCAAAGCGCGCGCGCGCGCCGGGATGGAACAGGCTATCGGCCGGGGCGGGGCCGAAGGCGTCGATGCCCGCGGCGCGTAACTCGGCCACGGCCGGGGCGATGATCTCGATCTCCTCGCGGCCGAGCGCGCCACCTTCGCCGGCATGCGGGTTGAGCCCGGCGACCGCAATGCGCGGGCGCGCGATGCCGAAGTCGCGCCGCAGCGCCGCGTCAGTCACTCGCCCATGCTGCACGATGCGCGCGCGAGTCAGCTGGGCGATCGCCGCTTGCAAGGGCAGGTGAACGGTGACCGGCACCGCGCGCAAGCCCGGCACGGCCAGCATCATCACCGGCTCGGCTACCCCGGCCAGAGCGGCCAGGTATTCCGTGTGGCCGGGATGGCGGAAGCCAGCGGCATAAAGCGCGCCCTTGTGGATCGGGTTGGTGACCATAGCCGCGGCCTCGCCGCTTGCGGCCAGGCGCGCGGCGCGTTCGATCGAGCGTAGCACGGCGGGCGCGTTCGCCCCGTCCGGCCGGCCGGGCGTGACGGCGGCCGGCAGTGGCTCGGCCAATACCGGCAGAGCATGCGCGAACACGGCGGTGGCATCGGCTAGACGTGTGATCGTCTGGACCGGCGATTCGATCCCTTCGCCCTCGGCCAGCGCCTCCAACCGCAGCGGGTCGTCGATCATGCAGAAGGGCGGCACGCCTGATGCGCGCTGCCGCCAAGCCTTGAGCGCGATCTCGCCGCCGATCCCGGCTGGCTCGCCCATGGTGAGGGCCAGCACGGCCGGCCCGCGGCGATCCGCCATTATTCCCGCACTTCGATCAGCGCGGCGCGCTGCAGATCGCGCAGATAGCGGCGCGAAAGCATGTCGAGCCGGTCGCGACCGATCTGGTCGGCGATTTCGCGCCGGTTGAGCTGGCCGGGCGCCGCCTGCGACTCGCGTCCGCAGATGAAGATCACCTGCATTCCGGCGCCGGTGCTGAAGGGCGGCGTCGGCTTGTTGATCGGCAGGCCGTCGAGCAAGCGGCGCAGCTCGGGCGCGATGTCGGCGGCGTTCAGCCGCACCGGCTCCTCCGCTTGCGGCGTGCCCAGATCTTTCGCCTTGGCGGCGAAGTCAGCGCAGCTGCCGATGTCGCGCGTGGCGACCAGCAGACGTTCCGCGGTCGCTTGCGTTTCCGCCTGCGGCGCGCCCTTCGGCTGGGGAAGCAGGACCTGGCGCAGCAAATATTCGCTTGGCTGGGCTGCCCCGCCGGCGATCTGGCGGCGGCCGATCAACAACAGAATATGGATCGTGTTGTCGATCCTGAGCGGCGGCGATAGCTGGCCTTGCGCCATGGCGGCGATCGCCTTGTCGAGCACCGGGTCAAGCTGACCGGCCTGGATCCAGCCAAGATCGCCGCCAACCGCCGCCGAGGCGCTTTGGCTGAACTGCGAGGCGACCAGCGGGAAATTGGCGCCGCCGCGGAGCTGCGCGACCAAGCGGTCGGCGAGCGCTAGCGTGTCAGCCTCCTCGCGCGGGTTGTCGATTGCAATTACGATTTCGGCGACGCGATTTTCGATCTGCCCCTTGGCCGCGGCGATCCGTTCCACCACCTGATCGATTTCTTCCTCGCCGATTTCGACATTTGGGGACACGCGCCGGGCAATCACCTGCTGCCAGATCAACTGCGCGCGGATCTGCGCTTCGACGGCGCTTCGGTTCAACCCATTGCGAGCCAGTAAGGCGTCGAAACCGCCGGGCTCGATGCGATTGCGCTGTTCGATTTGGGTAAAAGCCTCGGCGACGTCGCTATCGCGCAAAGTAAGGTTGAGCCGCTTGGCCTCCTGCCGCTGCAAGGCTTCGTCGATCAATTGGCGGACGACGCGCGGTCGCAATTGTTGGCGCTGTTCGGGCGTGTCGGTCAGGCCGGAGGTGAACAGGATCAGCTTATACCGTTCGTTGACGTCAAGCACCGAGACGACCTCGGTGTTGGCGACGGCGGCGATACGCTGGGTCTGCGCCGCACCGGGTGTTGGGGTCAGCGGCCACAAGGCGGCCGCGGCCAGAACGCCAAGGAGCGGCCGAACCAGGCGCAAACCTATCGCGCTCGCCCTCTGTCGCCAGGAAATCGAGTGTTGCATGTAGGGAACGCTAGCACAGGCGAAGGGGGCGGGTCACGCTCACAGCTATGCGATTCAAACCCCGCGCTTGGCGGAATCGCCCAGATATTTCAAATTGACTCGCAGCATGATGGAATCCGACGGCGGAATGTCGCGGTCGCGGGTGAAACGACGGTTGAAGCCAAGGATGATGTCGAAGCACTCGTCCTGATACTCGATCGCGCCGCCCATCGAAATCATGCGGCCGTCGTCGCTCAAGTCGCTGCGCGCATGGCCCGAGAAAGACCAGGTATCGGTGAGCTTGGAGGTGAGCTTGCCGCCGATCTCCTGCCGGTCGGCGAATTCACCGCTTCCGGCCAAGAAGTTATAATCGATACCGAGGTGAAAAGCGCGGGGGCCGGCTCTAAAGGCTAGCTCGTGCCGGCGCACCGACCAGTCCTCCTGCGCGATGCGGAACCGGTAGAGAGCGTCGAAATACTTATTGGGCGAAAGATCGAGGCGGCCGACCAGGTCGGACATGTGCCCTTCGAGACCGCTATTCGCCGGGAAGGTCGCGTCATCGTTGAAGCGATAGGACTGCCCGAGGAATCCCGTCGCGCGCGCGCCACTATCGCCATACCAGGCGGCGCGCAAACCGTAATCGACGCGCGCCCCGCCTTCGACGCGATCATCGCCGGGAAAGCGATTGCCGTTCCACAGGCTGGTGTCGTCGAAATCGAGGTTGATGCTGTCCTCGTTGGGGATCTCGCTCGGGTTGCCGCCGTTTGGGGCCAGCACAAATTGGGCGACCGGTTCGAGGAGTATGCTGAACGTGGCGCCGCGGCGGATGAAGGGGTAGCTCCAATCAAGCGCGAGTTGCGGCAGGGCGCGCAAGAACGTGCCGTTCTGGGCGACATCTTGCGGTGGAACCGCGCCGTCCTGCACGTTATAGGCATCGAGCCGCAGCGTGGCCGAGAAGGTCAGGCGGTCGCCGCCAAGGACGCCTGCGAAGGGTTGGCGCCAGCCGCCATGCAGGCTCATGCGCCCGGTGTTGGTGCCGTCGTTGCGCGTGAGCATCAGCGCATTGGCGTCGAGACTCGTACGACCGCTGCGCCAGATCGGCTCGCTGACATAATTGAAATTAAGTTTCGGCAGCACGAAGGGGATGTGACCTTGGTCATCCTCGGCCCGCAAACCCTGGAAATAATAGGTCTCGGCCAGGGCGTAACTGCGGCGCCAGAAACCTTCGGCATAGGCGCGGCTGATGAGCGTGTCCTCGGCGGAAATATCGAAGCGCTCGAGGTAGGTATCGTTGGTAGTGAGGAATAGATTCCCGCCCGCACGCCAGGTGTCGGTGAGATTCAGCAACAGGTCGGTGTCGATGTGTGCCTGTGTCTCCGACCGGCCTTGCGGCGACTGGTGCTCGTCGAATGCGCCGCTGGCGCGCAACGAAAAATTGCCATTGGCCAAACGTTGGCGGTATTCCCCGCCCAACACTTGGCCTGCTTCCGTCGTCCAAATCGGTCTGAAGGTGAAGTCGCGATCGGGCGCGATCGCCCAATAGACCGGTGTGCGCACGACGGTGCCCAAATCGCCCGCAAGGACCAAGGATGGCGTCAAGATCCCGGAGCGGCGCTCGACGCTTGGGTCGGGATGCGACAGATAAGGCGTATAGAGAACCGGCACGCCAAAAAACTCGATCCAGGCGTCGGTATAGGTCAGATCATGCGTTTCGGAATCATGCACGATCTTGGCCGCCTTGATCTGCCATAGCGGCGCGCGGGTCGGATCCCCGGCACACAGCGCGCAGGGCGAAAAAACCGCCCGATCCAACTCGGTCCGGGTGCCGGCCAGCCGGCGCGCGCCGGCGGCCGCCAAGCGAGCGTCGTCTTTCAGCAGCGTGCTGAAGCCGCGGATGAAGCCTTCCTTCATGTCGTCGGTAAGCTCGACCTGCTCGGCGAAGACGACTTCGCCCGTCGGCTGCATCAGCACGACATTACCGCTAGCGGTTATGACATCGGAGCGCTGGTTATAGGTGAGGGTTTCGGCGCGCAGCGTATACCCGCCCTGGGTCAGTTCGACATGGCCGGTCGCCAGCACCAAGTCCTGGTCGCGGTCGAAGGTAAGCGTATCCGCCTGCAGCAGAACTTCGCCCGCGCCGCCGGTGACGCGCGTCTGCGATTGCACGCCATAGGCGTACAGGGCCAAACACGCCGCCGCGCCCGCCCCAAGCAGGCTCTGCCGCAACCCCCGGAACATTCTCTCGCCCCCCGTTGCGCGCCTAACCGTCTTCGAGATGCATGAGCATTGCAAGCCCCAACATCAGCATGATGCTGGCCGGCGTCCATGCGGCCAGCATGACCGGCAGCCGCTCCCCAAGGCCTAGGGCCTCGATCACGCTGGACAACAAGACAAATGCGAAGCCGATTGTAATGCCTGCAAAAACTAATGGCGTCACTCCGCCGCGCCGCGTCATGCGCAGGGATGCCGCGGCGGCAATCAGCAGCATCGCGACCAGGACGAACGGCCGCGCCAGCAAGGTGTGCCACTGCATGCGATGGCCGAGCGCGGATAGGCCGGTGGCCTCGAGCACGGAAATGAATCGCGGCAACTGCCAGAAACTGACCGTTTCGGGCGAGGTCAGACTTTCCCGCAAATGGCTGGCGGTCAGCACGGTTGGCACGCTCATCTCGGCGACCCGTTCGCCGATGCGCGATGGTCCGGTCACCCAGGCGGCTGCCATGATCCAGGCGCCTTCGACCAAAGTCGCGTGCTCGGCGTCGATCCGGCCGATGAATTCGTCTTCGCCGCGGAAACGCAGCACGGTCACGGTATTCAGGCGCAAGGCCAGCGGATCGACACTGGCGGCGTGCATGACGGAATGATCGCCGGCGGCATCGGCCTCGCGCAACCACAAGCCGGTAGAGGACACCTGCATCAGCGACGGGCGCTGGGTGATATAGCGACCCACTCCGCGTTCATGCTCGATCTGCAATAGGGCGGCGATCGGGTTCATCACGGTCACGTCGAGAATGCCGAGCGCGAGCACGGCGATTACCCCCGGCGCGAGAAACTGCCACACGGAAACACCGGCAGCGCGCACAACCGCCAGCTCGTGTCCGCGCGTCAGGCGCACGAGCGCGAAAATGGCGCCGAACAGAACGGCGAAAGGCAAGGCCTGCGCACCCAAGGTCGGCAAATGCAACAGCGCCAGTCCGAACACGATGCTGAAACTCGCGTCCGGCCTGCTGGCGGCGCGCCGTAGGAGTTCCCCGGTGTCGATCAACAGGATGACGGCGAGCAGCGTCCCATAAGCGGCCAGCGTCGCGACCAGGAACTGGCGTCCGAGATAGAGGCTGAGGGTGCGCGACATCGCCCGCGGGTCCGATCAGGAGGGGATGACGGGCGCCATCGCCCGGCGCAAGCGACCAACATAGTTCCTCGGCCGGCGCAACAACAGCCACACGCCGAACGCCGCGGCGCCGACTGGCGTCGCGAACACCAGCGGCCGTGTCCCGGGCGCGCTCGTCGCCAGTGACGCGATCCCGGCGTCGACTAGCTGCAGCGCGATCGTCGCCATGATGGCGGCGAGAATGCGGATGGTTTGTCCGCGCCGATTAAGATCCCCGGTCAGCAGGGCGGCAAGCGCGATCAACGCATAGCCATACGGCAGAAGCGGAGTCGCGATGCGCCGCAGCCCTTCGACGAACAGGGTATTCCGCCGTTCGCCAACCTCGGGCTCTGGGTTGAAAAGCTGGGGCAGAAAGCGCTCGCCGGCGCTCGCCGGGCGGTGGCCAAGCGCCGAATCGAGCGCGGAGATGTCGATCGCCCCGCGCTCGAAATAGACAAGCGTGAGCTGGCCCTCGCCGTCGCCGACTTCTTGGCGGTTGCCGTTATACATCACCACCTGCGGGCCGGCTTCGGTCATCACGATGCGCCCGCTTTCGGCCATCCAAGTGACCGGGCGCTTCCGGTCGCGCGAGTCATGCACGATGATCCCGCGCAGATCGCCATTAAGATCGCGCAGCCGGACATAGACCGTGACGCCGTCGAGCGGGGTATTGAAGCGCCCTTCGCGCACCAGCAATTGCGCCAGCCCGCTGCGCGCCGCGAATTGCAGTTCGCGATAAGCCTGCTGGCTCACCGGCCCGAAATAGAGCGTGATCGAGAAACAGGCGAGCGATATTAACACCGCGAGCACGAGCACGGGGCGAGCCAGGTCGAACTGGCTCATGCCCGTGGCGCGCATCGCCACCAATTCGCGCTCGGCATTGAGCCTGGAAAAGGTGAACAGCACGCCAGCGATCAGACCGATCGGCAATAGTTGGGCTATGATCGGCGGGGCCAGATAGGCGGTCATTTCCGCCAGCGTGCCGAAGGAAACGCCGCGATTGACCATCAGGTCGACCAGGCTGAGCGAGCGCAGCATCACGACCAGCACGGTGAGGATGCCGGCGACGATCGCGGTCGCGACGAAAAGCTGGCGCAGCAAGTAGCGCGACAAAGCATTCATTCGCCAGACGATAGGCGCGGGCGGGGGCTGGCCGCAAGCGCTCGCCGGGTTGCGTGCGACCGATGGCTCGCCTATTCCTGAAGCTATCCCCAGACCCGAGGAGACGCCTCCATGAAATTGCATTTCGCCGAGCCGAAGGTGCCTACCAGCGGCGCTGTTTTTGTGCTTGCGATGTCCGAGCGTCGGCTCTTGCCGGCGGCGACGGCGATCGATGCGGCGTCCGGCGGCGCGCTGACCCGCGCGGTGGCCGTGGCGCGCTTTGAAGGCAAGCCGAGCACGACGCTGACCGTGCTGGCGCCGTCGCATTATGAAGGTGTTTCGATCGTGGTGCTGGGCATCGGCGAGCCGAAGGAGTTCGACGCGGCCAAGGCGGAGGCGCTCGGGAGCAAGATCTGGGACGTCGCCAATTCGCTGCGCGCGACCGATGCGACAGTGCTGATCGATGAAGTCCCAGGCGGCAAGGTCGGCGGGCATGAGCTGGCGCAGGCGCTGGCGCTCGGCGCGCGGCTCAAGAGCTACAGCTTCGACAAATACCTGACCAAGCGTGGCGAGGACGAGAAGCCGTCGCTCGCCCGGCTGACGGTCGGCGTCAAGGGATCGGCGCAGGTCAAGCGCGGCTTCGCGCGCAACGAAAAACTGGCCGATGCGATCGACTTCACCCGCAATCTCGTGTCCGAGCCGGGTAACGTGATCTATCCGGAGACGCTCGCCGCCGCTTGCAAGACCCTGACCGAATTCGGCGTCAAGGTCGAGGTGCTCGGCGTCAAGGAAATGACCAAGCTCGGCATGGGCGCGCTGCTCGGCGTCGGCCAGGGCAGCGCGCGCGAGCCGTATCTCGTGGTCATGCAGTGGAATGAGGGCAAGACCGGCGAAAAGCCGCTCAGTTTCATCGGCAAGGGCGTGACCTTCGACACCGGCGGGATTTCGATCAAGCCGGCGCAGAACATGCACGACATGAAATGGGACATGGGCGGATCGGCGGCGGTCATCGGCCTGATGCGCGTGCTGGCGGCGCGCAAGGCGAAGGTCAACGCGGTCGGCGTCGTCGGCTTGGTCGAAAACATGCCCTCGGGCGCGGCGCAGCGACCGGGCGACATCGTCCGCACGATGTCGGGGCAGACGGTCGAGGTGCTCAATACCGATGCCGAAGGGCGGCTCGTTCTCGCCGACGCCCTGTGGTACACGCAGGATCGGTTCAAGCCTCAGTTCATGGTCGATCTGGCGACGCTGACCGGGGCCATCCTGATCGCGCTCGGCCACGAATATGCCGGGCTCTATGCCAGCGACGACGTCCTGGCCGATCGGCTGGTTTCCGCCGGCAAGGCGACGAGCGAGCCGTTGTGGCGCATGCCCTTGGGCG
Source organism: Alphaproteobacteria bacterium (assembly GCA_009694135.1). Lineage (GTDB taxonomy): Bacteria > Pseudomonadota > Alphaproteobacteria > UBA6615 > UBA6615 > SHVS01. The sequence continues at coordinate 16,078 of SHVS01000015.1, read as the reverse complement.
AGGCCTATGACAAGATGCTCGACGGCGGCCCGGCCGATGTGAAGAACATCTCCGGCGGACGCGGCGCCGGCAGCATCACGGCCGCCCAGTTCCTGCAGCGATTCACCAACAAGGTGCCATGGGCGCATCTCGATATCGCCGGCATGGCCTGGGCCGACAAGGCCAAGGGCTCGCTGCAAGCCGGCGCGACCGCCTATGGCGTCCGGCTGCTCGATAAGTTCGTATCCGACAACTACGAAAACTAGCCGGCGGCGGCGTGAGCGAGGTCCGGTTTTATCACCTCACGCGGCAGTCGCTCGAAGACGTGCTGCCGCTCATGCTGGCGCGCACGCTCGATCGCGGTCAGCGCGCTATCGTCATGGCGCGGTCGAGCGAGCGCGTCGAGGCGCTGGCCGCGCGTCTGTGGGACTATGACGACCATGCGTTTTTGCCGCATGGGACCAAGGCGGATGGCCACGCCGCGTTACAGCCGGTGTGGCTCACCGATGCCGACGAAAACCCGAATGGCGCGGCGACGCTTTTCCTAACGGAGGGCGCCAGCTCAAGCCGGATCGAGGCCTTCACGCTGGTGTGCGAGCTGTTCGATGGCGCCGACGAGGGCGCGGTCAATGCGGCGCGGCAGCGCTGGCGCGTCTATCAGGCCGCCGGACATGCGCTCACCTATTGGCAGCAGGACGCGGGTGGTAGTTGGGCGCAGCGCGCCGGCGGATAACGACTACGGGTCGGATGGCAGGCGTAACGACCTGCGCGACAGGTGCATCCGCAGATAGGTCATCTCGCCGGTTTCAAGCATATGGGCGAGGTGGTTCCAGCGCTCGATCTCGCTGGCCAAGAGCTTGAGGAATTCCTTCGATAGCTCGGCGCGATTCAGATGCTGCATGAACTGCGTCCAGCCATGCAGGACCAGTCCGCGATAGAGCGGCGATTCCTCCTTGAGGATATGCACGGTGAATTCGAGATTCTTGAGGCAATCGACGCAATCGTCCTTGGTCCAAGGGTCGGGCTTGAGCGGCCACAGCTCTTGCCAGCGCTGAAACTCCTTGCTGCGTTCCGTGCTGTTGGCGACGACGAAATCGGTGACGATACCTGGCCATGCGGCTTCAACGCATGCTTGATGGCCTTGAGCGCTTCCGGCTTGTGAACGAATTCGTGCAGCGTCTCGCGCAATAAGATGCAGTCATATTTAGCCGGCGGCAGGACCAGCGGCTTGGAGATGTCATAGGGCTCCATCGGCGCGCGTTTTTCGACGCCTTTCTGCACGGAAATCGCCTTGCCGACGGCCGCGATCTCGGCGTCGGGTTCCATGCAGCTGACCCACATGTCGAAGACTTCGACCATTGCGCGCGCACCGCCGCCAAGCCCGGCGGTGAGGTCGAGCACGGTCATGGCCGGTTTGAGATTAAACGGTTTGACCAGTTCGAGCGCATAGTCCGGCCCGCCCGGAAAATTGAATCCTTCGCCCCAGACCTTCTGGTAGAGAACCCAGCGGTCGGCCGACAGTGGATGTACCGCCAGCGGTGCCTTGACCTTTACGACGCCTCTCGATTTCTTCTTGCGCGCCGCTGCTACCGCATCTGGCGGCTCCATCAGCCAGTCCATCAATCGTCCCATGATCGATAGTGTGGCCTTGGCTGGCGTGGACGTGGCTGGCGCAGACTTGGCCGGGGCACCTTTGGCCGGGGCACCTTTGGCCGGGGCACCTTTGGCCGGCGTGGCCGCTGCTGGTTTCGTGCTTGGCGTGGCAGTGGCCATAACTTACCCCTGGGGGCGGGCGAGTTTCTCTGATGAACGGTTCCAACGCGTGTCGGCAGCTCGCCCACGTGCGTCGGTCTGCGCTTCAGTTTTACCGTCAGGGGATTTACGAGAGGTTAACCGTCAACGGGGTTGGCGCTCGCCTCGAGCTGCGATTCCGCCAGGAGCCAAGCCTCTTCCGCGGATTTGATTTGCTCATCGAGCCGCGCCTTCAAGCGGCTCAGCTCGGCGACTTTTTCCGCTGGCCCCGTATAAGTCGCGGGATGGGCGAGCGCCGCCTCGATCTGGGTGCGCGCCTGGGTCAATTTGGCGAGCCGTGTCTCCGCTTCGCTCGCCGCCTTGCGTAACGGGGTGACGTCCACGCGGTGGCGCGCGCCGGGTTTGCTTTCTTCGCTGCGGCGCGGGGCGGGCGGAGTTGTGGACTGACGGCGCACCAGACGCCGCTCGCGCAGCAAATGGGCATGGTAATCGTCGAGGTCGCCCTCGAATGGTCGGCATTGGCCCGCATCCACCAGCCACAGACGGTCGGCCACAAGCCGCACCAAATGCGGGTCGTGGCTGACCAAAACCACCGCCCCGCCGAAATCGCCCAGCGCCTGAATCAGCGCCGCCCGGCTGTCGATGTCGAGGTGGTTGGTCGGTTCGTCGAGGATCAGGATATGCGGCTCCTCGCGGCACAAAAGCGCCAGCAGCAGCCTGGCATTCTCGCCGCCGGAGAGGTCGCGCACGCGCGTCGTGCCGCGTTCCTCGGTCAGGCCGAAGCCGCCGAGCAACCCGCGCAGCTTTGTCTCGGTCGCTTTCGGCAGGAGGGCCGCCAGATGCTCGACCGCGTTCCGCTCGGGATCGAGGCTTTCGGCCTGATTCTGCGCGAAGTAGCCGACACGCAGCTTCGGGTGGCGGCGCAGCTCGCCCGCCATCGGTTGCAGCCGCCCCGACAAGAGCTTGGCCAGCGTCGATTTACCGTTGCCGTTGGCGCCCAGCAGCGCGATGCGGTCATCCATGTCGATGCGGAGCGACAGCCGTTTCAGCACGGCTTTTCCGCCATAACCTATGGCGACGTCGTCGAGCGCGATCAGCGGCGAGGCCAGCTCGTCCGGCTCCGGAATACGAAACACGACCGGCACTGGCTCGATCGAGGACGCCAGCGTCGGCAGCTTGGCAATCGCCTTCAGCCGGCTTTGCGCCTGCTTGGCCTTGGTCGCCTTGGCGCGGAAGCGATCGACGAACGCCTGCATGTGTTTGCGCTGCGCCTGCTGCTTTTCCTGTTCCTTGGCGGCCAGGCTGCGCTTGAGCCGGCGGGTTTCCTCGAAAGTGTCGAAGTTGCCGTTGTAGAAGATGAGCCTTCCGTCATCGAGATGCAGGATCGCATCGACCGCGCGGTTCAAAAGCTCGCGATCGTGGCTCACGATCACCAGTGTCTTGCCATAGGCCGCCAGCGCGCCTTCGAGCCACAGCGCCGCCTCGAGATCGAGATGGTTGGTCGGCTCATCGAGCAGCAGAACCTCGGGCTCCGCAAACAACGCGCCGGCAAGGGCAATGCGCATCCGCTCGCCGCCCGACAGCGCGCCGATCGGCCCGGCCTGCGCTTGCACGGAGAATCCCAAACCGGCGAGGATTGAGGCCGCGCGCGCCGGGGCCCCGGCGGCGGCGATGGCGGCCAGCTGCTCATGCACCTCGGCCATCCGCTCCGGCGGCGCGTGTTCCGCCTTATGCAGCAGCCGCACCCGCTCCTCGTCGGCCGCCAGAACGGTGTCGAGCAGGCTGGCGTTGCCGCTCGGCGCCTCCTGCGCCAAGTGGCGAATGCGCCAGCCGCGCGGGGTCTCGATCTTCCCGGATTCAAGCTCAAGCTCGCCGCTGATGATCTTGAGCAGCGTGGTCTTGCCGGCGCCGTTGCGTCCGACCAGCCCGACCCGCCGTCCGGTTGGGACGGTGGCGCTGGCGTGGTCGAGCAGCATCCGCCCGCCGATACGGTAGGTAAGGCCGGTCATGACGATCATGGGGGCGGACCATGCCGGTCTTTCGGCCGATTCCGCAAGCGATTGGAGCCAGGCCCCGTTAATAGGCCCGCAGCTTGTAGGGGCCGGGCGGCGCGGATATAAACCGCGCTCCCTAAACTCCAACGTTTTACGAGGACGCTATGGCGGTCGAGCGCACCCTGTCGATCATCAAGCCCGACGCCACTCGGCGCAATTTGACGGGCGACATCAATACGCGGTTTGAAAAAGCCGGCCTGCGCATCGTGGCGCAGAAGCGCATTCGCCTCACCCGCGCCCAGGCGGAAGGCTTTTACGCCGTGCATAAGGCGCGCCCGTTTTATGGTGCGCTGTGCGACTATATGACCTCCGGCCCGGTCGTGGTGCAGGTCCTGGAAGGCGAGGGGGCGATCGCCCGCAACCGCGAGATCATGGGCGCGACCGACCCGAAGAAAGCGGCCAAGGGCACCATCCGCGCCGACCTGGGCGAGTCGATCGAGGCCAATTGCGTGCATGGCTCGGACGCGCCCGAAACGGCGGCGTTCGAGATCGGCTATATGTTCGCCGGGATCGAAATCACCGGCTGAACCGATTGCGCCCAGGCAAAGGCCCGCCCCAGTTCGGGGCGGGCCTTAAGTTTTCGCCTGGGGCGGGCTAGAACGTGACCGTCACCGGTGCCGAACACACCGTCGGCGCGGCACTTTCGCAGAGCGTGTAGACATAAGTGCCGGTGCCGCGGGCGCCGATCGCGTCGGTTTCCGCGCCGTCGTTGATGGTCACGGATTCGACCGTGACCGTCCCCTTGGTCCGCTTGACCAGGACGTTGGGTGAAGTTGCGCCGCTCCACGATAGATCGACCACCTGCGCGCCGTTGACCCGGCTGCCGACCGCCAGCAGCGAAAGCGCTGCCACGCTAACGCTGGACTCGGCGGGGGCCACGGCACCGGCGGCCACGGACGGCGCCACCGGCACCCCGCCAAGCGTCGAGCGGATGAGCAGGTGGTCGACGACCACGGTGCCGATCGAGGTATGGCCGGCGAAGTGATCGGTGTCGGTCAGGCGGATATAAACCGTCTGTGCGGTCGTGAACGGCAGCGTATAGGCGAAATACGCGCCGCCGTCGCTCGTCGCCGTCAAGGCCGGCATATCGGTGAAGCTCACGCCGTTGGTCGAATACCAGAACTTGAAGGTCTCATAGGCGGGTGACGCTGACCGATAGGCATTGGCGTAGAAATCGATCGACGAGCCGGCGGCGACGTTGAAAGTCCATTGATGCGCCAACTCCGAATAGCGCTTGGACACCCGGCCGCCGGTGAGTTTTTCGGCGATCGTCTCGTAGACGCCGTCATTCGCCTGCGTGGCCGTGTAGCTGCCGGTCACGCTGCCCTTGATCGGCGTCTCGGCCACGGCGAGGTTGTCGATATAGGGCTGGGCCGCGGGCGTTGTCGCGCTGGCGAGATTGCTATAGGCGGAATCGCCCACGGAATTGGTCGCCCGCACCCGGTACCAATAAGGAGTCGAGGCGCTCAAGGAGCCGTCGCGATAGCTGGCCGCGGTCGCTCCGGTTATTGCGATCTGTGCCCAGCCATTCGTTCCATCCGGCGAGCGCTCGATCTTCACTCCGGACTGGTTGGTCGCCGTGTTCACCCAGGACAGGTCGATGGTGTTGGCGGAGAACGCCGTCGCCACCAGCGTCGTCGGCGCGCTCGGCGGCGTCGTCGTTGCCGTGGGGCGGAGCGGCGACCGTCACGGCGGTGTTGTTGAGCGAGCGCGCGTTATCGGCCGCATGCGTCGGATCGGTCTCATAAGCGATGCCCGTGGGCGCGCCATTCCAAAGCACATTCGGGTTCGAGAAGCGCGGAATGCGCGTGCAGCCGCCGCAGGCATAGGACATGACCGTGTACCAGCCCCCGGTCGCGTATTGCAGCCCGTAGGAATAAGGGTAAACGCCGACGATGCTGGAGTTGGCGCGGTCGTGCACGCTGCCCTGATTGTGGCCCAGCTCATGCGCCATGGTCAGGTTGGAGACGCAAGAGCGGTTGACCACGTTGAAGGCATAGGGCGCGAAGCTTGTGCTGTTGCTCTGCATCACCCAAGCGATGCCGCAGTAGTCGGAATCCACCGTGACCATGGTGACCAGATCGGCGCCATAGGTGTCGCGCAAGCTGTGCGCCTCGTCGATCACGCCGTCGACGTAGGTCAGGTTATTGAGGCTCTTGTCCATCTTGCCCAGGGATTCGTCGTAATTGATCTCCCCGATATGCACGAGGTTGATGCGCGGGTTGATGAGGCTCCCGGCATAGGCGTTGTTGAGGTCCGCGACCGCCAACTGCATCTTGGCCTCGATCGCGTCCAGGCCGCCCTCGGCGACGCGCGCTGCCGGAGTGTTGAGGATCATCAGGTCGATAACCGGACCGTCACCGGCCGTGGCAGTCGTAGTTGTCGTCGGTGTCGTGCTCGGGGCGAGCAATCCGCCAACCGGCGGCACCTTCGGGTTGGTATGCGGCGGCAGCTTCGCCGCATTGATCTGCTCGATCAGATAGGCGCCGTTGCCCGCCTGGTGGATCTCATACAGCCCGCCCGGCCAGCGAACGGTCGCCGCCAACACGCCGTTGCGTACGACGATGCCAACCGTGCTGGTCGGCAGGCCGTCGATATGGCCGAACCATTCGAAGCTGGCGGCGGGCGAGCCCTGCGAGCGGTCGCGGGTGGCGACGAAATCGCGGTCGGCGAACAGGTTCAGACGCAGTTCGGGCGCTTCCAGGGCATCGGGGTCGAACTCGACCGCGCGACGGCGCTCGACATGTGTCTCGGTGGCCGGGAGGGTGGGGGATGCCGCGGCGCGGAACAGCGGCTGGGGCAAAGCCCCACCTTGCGCGAAGGACCCGCTCGGCACGACCGCCTCCATGAACATGAACAGGATGGCGGCACACCCGATCGAGATGCGTTTCGACATATTCGTCTCCCGGAAAAATGAGCGTTCGGTCGCCAGGCACATGGCGACGAGACCGTCGCGCAAAGCGCGAGCGGTGCGGACGCTAGCACAAGTCCGGAGAGTGCAAAGACCACATAGTATTGGGTTTTATATGAAAACACAGGCAGTTAGCAGACGAATTGCAGAGAAAGTGTAAGCCCCGACGGACGCCGGGGCTCACCGACTCAAATTACGGCGTGAGGAATGTCGCCATCCACGCCAGCACCAGGACCCCGCCGATGACCCCGAAGATCATCAAGCGAACGAAATTGTTCCAGGTCTGCTGGTGAGTTGCGAGATCGTCATCGTGGTTGGCCATATGTGTCCCCTTGCGCGCGCCCGAGAGTCGGGCCGAAAGTCCCCGCTCGACCCGGTTGGATATACAAAAGCGGTTCGTGACGCAATGCGTTGCCCTATGTCCCGCGACGCCGCGCCGCGCTATGTTTGGCCTTGAACCCTCTGCCGAGGAACCGGCCACGATGATCTTTCGCCAGCTTTATGATGCCGTATCGGGCACCTATACCTACTTGTTGGGCGGGAAGCGCGGTGGCGAGGCGCTGCTGATCGATCCGGTGTTGGAGAAGATCGACCGCTACCTCATGCTGTTGCGCGAGCTTGACCTCAGGCTGGTCAAGGCGCTCGACACCCATGTGCATGCCGACCATGTGACCGCGCTGGGCGCGCTGCGCGACCGCACCCGCTGCATCACGGTGATGGGGCGGGAAAGCGCAGTCGATCGCGTATCAGTGCGTGTCGCCGACGGAGAGTCGATCGAGATCGAGGGCGTGCAGCTTGAGGCTTGGCATACGCCCGGTCACACCAACGACTCGTATTGTTTCGTCATGCCCGACCGCGTGTTCACCGGCGACACGTTGCTGATCCGCGGCACGGGGCGCACCGACTTTCAGAACGGCGATGCATCAAAGCAATATGACTCGCTGTTCAACAGATTGTTGCAATTACCGGAAGAGACGCTGGTCTATCCCGGCCATGATTATAAGGGCGACACCGTCAGCACGATTGGCGAGGAAAAGGCCTGGAACCCGCGCCTGCAAGTGGCTTCGCGCGAGGCCTATATCGCCCTCATGCAGAACCTGAAGCTGCCCAATCCGCGCATGATGGATGTGGCGGTTCCGGCCAATCTGCGCATCGGCTTGGCCGAGACGGCGGTCGAAGCGCAGGGCTGGTCGGTGGCACCGGAGAAGGCGCGCGTGGTCGCGGCGGACTGGCAACTGGTTGATCTGCGCGACGCCAGCGAACGCAAGCGCCACGGAGTCATCGCCGGCGCGGCGCATGTGCCCTATCCGGCGCTCGACCGCGCGCTTGAAGCCGGCGGCACGCTCCGGTCGCTGGCGGCATCGGGCCGCAGGCTGCTGTTCTATTGCGCGCATGGCGAGCGTTCGGCGATGGCTGTGGAAGCCGCGCGCAAGGCCGGGCTGATGGACGCCTTCCACCTGCAAGGCGGCATCGAGGCGTGGGCGAAGTCCGGCGGCGCGGTCGAAAAAACGCCCTAGGCCAAACCCAAGGGCGGCGGCAGGCCCTCGATAATGCAGCGCCCGCCATCGATCTTGACGCGGCCTTCGGCGATCAGCCGCACGGCTTGCGGATACAGGCGATGCTCAAGCGCCAGGATGCGCGCGGACAAGGCGGCCTCGTCGTCCGCCGGCAGAACCGGCGCTGCCGCTTGCAACACAATCGGTCCGCCATCGGTCTCGGCGCGCACATAATGCACCGTGCAGCCGGCGATGCGCACGCCGGCAGCCAACGCCTGCGCCTGGGCGTTCAGCCCCTTGAAGGCCGGCAGCAGCGACGGATGAATGTTGATCATGCGCCCGGCCCAGGTGGCGCAGAAGCCGGGGGTGAGAAGGCGCATGAAACCGGCGAGGCAGACCAGTTCGACATCCGCGCCGCACAACGCCGCATCGAGCGCCGCATCGAAACCGTCACGGTCGGGATAGGTCCGGTGGTCGATGACTTGGGTTGGAACGCCAACCCGCGCCGCGTGTTCGAGCCCGGGGGCGCCGGCGCGATTAGACAACACAACCGCGATCCTGGCTGGGAAATCCGGCTCGGCGCAGGCGTCGAGCAAAGCCTTCAAGTTGCTGCCGCGGCCCGAGATGAGCACGCCCAGGGTGCGCTTACGGCTTAGCCGCGCCACGGCGCCTCCGGCGCATCAATCTCGACTGCCGGCTTGCCGGATGCGCGCGGCACGATCTCGCCGATCGCGTACACGGTCTCGCCCGCGGCGCGCAAACTTGCGCTGATGCGCCCGGCCTCGCTGCCTTTAACGACGAGGGCCAGGCCGATCCCGCAGTTGAAGGTGCGGAACATGTCGTCGGCCAGAACCTTGCCTGTCTGCTGCAACCAGCGGAATACCGGCAACACCGGCCAGGCGGTCGAGGTGATGCGGGCGGAGACGGCATCCGGGATCACCCGCGACAGATTGCCGGGCAATCCGCCGCCGGTGATATGCGCCGCCGCCTTGACCGCCGGATCGCGCAAGATCGGCAAGCAGCTCCGTACATAAATCCGCGTCGGCACCAGCAGCGCCTCGCCGAGCGTTCCGGGCGCAAACGGGCAGGGGGCATTAGCGCCGAGCTTGGCGTCGGCCAGAATGCGCCGCACCAGCGAAAAGCCGTTGGAATGTACGCCGGCCGAGGCCAAGCCGAGCACGAGATCGCCGACGACCGGCAACGGCGACTTGCGCGGCAGGGTCAAATCGCGCTCGACGATGCCGACGGCGAAGCCGGCGATGTCGTAATCGCCGGGGGCGTACATGCCCGGCATTTCCGAGGTCTCGCCGCCGACCAGCGCGCAGCCGGCCTGGCGGCAGCCTTCGGCGATGCCGGCGATGACCTTCTCGGCGGTCGCAAGCTCCAGCTTGCCGCTGGCGAAGTAGTCGAGCATGAACAGCGGTTCGGCGCCGACCACCAGCAGGTCGTTGACGTTCATCGCCACCAAATCGATCCCGACTCCTTCGGGGCGCGCTGCCTCGACCGCGAGCTTGACCTTGGTGCCGACGCCGTCGGTCGTGCTGACGATCAGCGGATCGCGGTAGCCAAGACCCTTGATGTCGAACAAGGCGGCGAATCCGCCGATGCCGCCCATGACGCCCGGACGGACAGTCGAGTCCGTGTGGCGCTTGATGCGCCCCACCAATTCGTCTCCGGCGTCAATGTCGACCCCGGCGTCCTTGTAGGTGACGGGAATGGCTGTGCTCCGTGTCGGAGTTGCGCTGCCGGGCGAAACCGCCTTGACGAGGGTCGCTCGACTCCGGCACACCGCAGGTGCACGATAGCCAATGGAAGGCAGTTTGCAATGCGCGCAGCACGAAGGTTGACTGGTTGGGCGGTTGCAGGTCGTACCCGTGCGGCGCTTTGCCTGGCGACCCTGGCCATCGCGGTCCTTGGCTGGGCCGGAATGCCGGACGCAGCCGAAACGAACCCGGTCTTTTCCGTCCGCGACGTCGCGATCGACGTGACCGCGGCCACTGCTACCGCGGCGCGTGACCAGGCGATCCGCGACGGGCAACGGAACGCCCTCGTGCATGTCCTGCGCCGGATGACGCGGCGCGCCGACCATGCCAAGCTGCCGACTATTGACGACGCGACAGCCGCCGCCGCGCTGCATGACTTCCAGGTGGCCAATGAGCGCATCTCCTCGGTGCGCTACATCGCCAGCATGACCTTTAATTTCCAGCCGGCCGAGGTGCGGAAACTCCTGCGCCGCGTGAACGTGATCTATGCCGAGACGCCGTCACGCCCGGTCGTGATCGCGCCGATCCTGTCGCGTGATAGCGAGCTGCGGCTGTGGGAGGACCCTAATCCCTGGCGCGACGCCTGGACTGCGCTGCCCAAACGCGACGGGCTGCTGCCGCTCATAATCCCGCTCGGCGACATCGAGGACATCGCCGCCCTGTCCGCAACCCAGGCCATGGAGGGCGATGCGAAGGCGCTGGCCGCCTTTGCCACGCGCCATGACACGGCCGATGTCTTTGTCATTGCCGCCGATTTGACCGAAGACGAGGCCACGGGCGCACCGATTGCCGCGATTCAACTCGCACGCTTTGGCAGCAATCCGACTGGAGTGCAGCGCTTGCGCGTGAACGGCTCGCCGCGCGAACCGATCACGGGTTTTCTGGCCCGCGCCGCGGCGGCGACCGCCGAGGCGATCGAAGACGCCTGGGTTGAAAGTTCGCTGCTGCGCTTTGGCGCCGAGCGGCAGATCACCGCCAGCGTGCCGATCACCGAACTTGCGCAATGGGTCGATGTGCGTGAGCGTTTGGAGCAAGTGGCCGTCGTGGCGCAGTACCGGGTGCAGGCCTTGCGGCGCGATCGCGTCGATCTGGTCGTGGCCGTGCTCGGCGACGAGGAACAACTCCGCCAGGCGCTGGCGACGGTCGATCTTGAACTCGGCGCGCAGGTGCCGGGGCGTGGCCCGCTCGCCAGCGCGCCGCGGCTCATTCGCCGTCTCGGCCTGACCCGGTGACGCCCACAAGCGCCAAGCCGGCCCCGGCTCGCCCGGACAGCACGCGGGTTGTGTCTGCCTCTCCGCCGCCGTTAAAGGCCGCGTCGCCGACGGCGAATGGCCGCTTGGTCTGGCTCGGCGTCGGCTTGCCGAATATCATTTCCTTCGCCCGGCTATTGTCGGCGCCGTTCTGCATCTGGCTCTTGGTGATCGAGGCCTACGGGGCAGCTTTCGTGTTGTTCCTCCTGGCCGGGTTGACCGATGCGCTCGACGGATATCTCGCCAAGCGTCTCGATTTGCGCAGCGAATTCGGCGCTTATCTCGACGCCGTGGCCGATAAGCTATTGCTCGCGAGCGTGTTCGTCACGCTTGGCTGGCAAGGGCATTTGCCGTTGTGGATCGTGATCCTGGTCATATTCCGCGATTTCATCATCGTCGGCGGCTGTATGCTGATTCACTTGGTCGGCGGCAAGCTGGTGATCCGTCCGACGCTGAGCGGCAAGGCGACCGCCGCCGCGCAGGTTGCGCTCGCGGTCGCCGGGTTGGCGCAACTCTGGCTCGGGATCGACGACCGCATTGTGATCGATCTCCTGGTCTGGACCGTGGCGGCGGCAACCGTTTTGTCCGGGGCACATTACCTGGTCGTCGGTTTGCGCCTGGTCTATGGCGCCTCCGACGGCGCGACCGGTGCCGGTCCGTGAGCGGGCGCGGCCCTACCGGCCCTTGGTGAACGCGCGCCAGCTGCCGCTTGCGTTGCCGTTTGCGCCCGCGCTCGGCCGGGGCGATTTCATTCTGGCGGCCAGCAATCGCGCCGCGGTCGCCGCGCTCGATCGCTGGCCTGATTGGCCGCGCCCAGGTCTTTTGCTGTGCGGGCCGGAGGCCTGCGGCAAGAGCCATCTGGTCGAGATTTGGCGCCAGCGATCGGGTGCGCCGCGTCTGACCGCGACCGAGCTTCCCGCTCTCGATCCGACCGCCCTGGCCGATGGTCCGGCGGCGCTTGCCCTGGAGGATCTTGGCGCGCCGCTTGGCGACGAAGCAGAGCTGGCACTCTTTCGCCTCTATAACCTGATGCTGGAGCGGCGCGGCAGCCTGCTGCTCACCGCACGCACGCCGCCGGCGGCATGGTCGATCGCGCTGGCCGACCTTCGCTCGCGCGTGAACGCCCTGACGGCGATCGCCATTGGATCGCCCGAGGACGAGCTGATCGATCGCCTGCTCTCCAAGCTGTTTGCCGATCGCCAGGTGTCCGTCGATCCCGAGACGCTTGGATTTGCTCGGCTGCGGATGGAGCGGAGCTGTGCCGCCGCCCGCCGGTTGGTCGAAGCCGTCGACCATGCCGCGCTGGCGCAGCAGCGGCCGATTACCGTGCCGCTGGTTCGCGCGGTGCTCGAGGAGGTCTGGCCGAACCGGACCTAGATCTCGCTCGGCGTTGTTCCGTTGGTGGGGGCAAGCGGTGATCCGACGCTGCGTCCGCCGCGCCGTCTGCGTCGGCGGGGTGCGCCGAGGCGGGTGGCGGCGACGACCGCGCCGCCGTCGGGCCCGAGCTCGACCAGCGCCAAGCCGCCGCCGGCGATCGCCAGCGCCAGCTCGCCGTTGACCAGGCGCAGCGCATCGGCCCCGAACACCTCGCGCCGCCAGCCTTTCAGCGCCGGCACATCGGGATCGCCGCCGGCCGCGATCTGATCCAACTCGTTGGCGCTCGCCACCAGCCGGGCGGCCACCTTGTTCTGCTCGCATTTGTGCTTGAGCAGCACTTTAAGCAGATCGGACACGGCCCCGGCGCCCCGTTCCAGGCGCGGTTCTTCGAGCGGCTGCGGCCATTCACTCGCGGGAAGTTCAAGACCGCGCTTGACCGCCGCCAGCAGGCTCTGTCCGGCGCGGCTGTCGCCGAAGCCCTTCGATAGTCCGCGTAAACGCTCAAGCGCGCTCGCATCGGCTGGCGGATGGGCGGCGAGTTCGAGCAAGGTTTCGTCCTTGATCACCCAGTTGCGCGGCAGGTTGCGCGCCACCGCTTCGGCTTCGCGCCAGGCCGCCGCTTCGCGCAGCACGGCCAGCGCCCGACGGTCGCTGGTTCGCGGCTTCAGCCTGCGCCAGGCTTCCGTCGGCACGCCGCGATAGGTCGCCGGGTCGAGCAGCGTCGTCATTTCCTCTTCCAGCCAAGCCGTGCGTCCGCTCTCTGCCAATTCGGCCGCGAGCTTGTCATAGGCGGCGCGCAGATGGAGGACATCCCCGAGCGCATAATCGATCTGCCGCTCGGTCAGGGGCCGGCGCGACCAGTCCGTAAAGCGCGAGGCCTTGTCCAGCCGCTGGCCGGTCAGCCGCTGCAACAGCGGTTCGAGCCCGACCTGGTCGCCATAGCCGCACACCGCCGCCGCCGCTTGGGTATCGAATAGCGGGCGCGGGATTTCACCCCACAGATTCAGGAAAATCTCGATGTCCTGGCGGGCGCTGTGCAACACCTTGAGCACATGCGGCGCGGCGAACAGCGTGCGCAGCGGCGACAAATCGATGTCCGGCGCCAGCGCGTCGATCGCGTAGCCGCCCCCCGGCCCAGCCACCTGCAACAGGCAGAGCACCGGGAAAAAGGTGCGCTCGCGCATGAATTCGGTGTCTACGGTCACGGTTTCCGCCTGCATCAGGTAGGCCGCGAGCGCGCGCACCCCTTCGCTATCGGCAATGAGGGTCATTGGGGCCGGTCTTTAACGGGTTTGCCCGAACAGGGAAACCTGGCTGCAAAACCGGCACGCGCGCTTGACAAACCCGGCCTCTGCATGGCGACTGGCCGCCGCCCTTTGCGACAGGCTCTTCATGCACCCGTACCGAAGCCATACCTGCGGCCGGCTCCGACCCTCCGATGCCGGCGCCAATGTGCGCTTGTCCGGCTGGCTGCACCGCAAGCGCGACCACGGGCAGCTTCTGTTCCTTGACCTGCGTGATCATTACGGCATCACGCAATGCGTGCTCGACGTCGGCAGCGCGCTGTTCGCGACCGCGACCGCGCTCAAAAGCGAGACCGTGGTCACCGTGACCGGATCGGTCGTGCGCCGCAGCGCGGAGACGGTCAACCCGGCGCTGCCGACCGGCGAGGTCGAGGTGCGGGTGGCTGCACTTGAGGTTCAAGGCCCCGCCGATCCGCTCCCGCTCCAGGTCAACGCCGATGAGGACAGCAGCGAAGAGATGCGGTTGCGCTATCGCTATCTCGATCTGCGTCGGCCGCGCATCCACAAGGCGATCATGCTGCGTAGCGAGGTCATTTCCTCCCTGCGCCGGCGGATGATCGAGTCTGGGTTCGCCGAGTTCCAGACGCCGATCCTGACGGCGTCATCGCCTGAGGGCGCGCGCGATTTCCTGGTGCCATCGCGGCTGCATCCGGGGAAGTTCTACGCCCTGCCGCAGGCGCCGCAGCAATTTAAGCAGCTGCTGATGGTCGCCGGCTTCGACCGTTACTTTCAGATCGCGCCGTGCTTCCGCGACGAGGACAGCCGCGCCGACCGCTCGCCGGGCGAGTTTTACCAGCTCGACTTCGAGATGAGCTTCGTCACGCAGGACGATGTCTTCGCCGCCATTGAGCCGGTGCTCGCCGGCGTGTTCAGCGAATTCGCCGGCTGGGGGCGCGAGAAGCCCTGGCGCGTTTCGCCGTCACCCTTCGTGCGTATCCCGTTCGACGAAGCGCTGCTGCGTTACGGCACGGACAAGCCCGATCTGCGCAATCGGATCCTGATCTCGGATGTGAGCGAGGTATTCCGCGGCAGCGATTTCAAGCTCTTCGCCAGCGCGGTCGCCGCCGGCAAAGTGGTGCGCGCGATCCCGGCTCCCGGCGCCGCCGCGCAGCCGCGCAGCTGGTTCGATGGGCTCAACGACTGGGCGCGCAGCGAGGGCGCGGGCGGGCTTGGCTATGTGATCCTTGAAGGCGACACGGCCAAGGGCCCGATCGCCAAGTTCATAACGCCCGATCGGCTGGCCGCGCTCAAAGCGGCGACCGGCGCGAAAGCGGGCGACGCGGTGTTCTTCTCCTGCGACGCGCCCGAACCGGCGCGCAAATTGGCCGGCCTCGCGCGCACGCGTTTCGGCAATGATTTGAATCTGCTCGACCGCGAGCAGTTCGCCTTTTGTTGGATCACCGATTTCCCGATGTATGAGCGCGACGCGACCACCGGGCAGATCGGCTTCTGCCACAATCCGTTCTCGATGCCGCAGGGCGGGATGGAGGCGCTGGAGACCAAGCCGCCGCTGGAGATCAAGGCGTTCCAATACGACATCGTGTGCAATGGCGTGGAACTCTCTTCGGGCGCGATCCGCAATCACCGTCCCGAGGTGATGCTCAAGGCCTTCGCCATCGCCGGCTACAAGGCGGAGGAGGTCGAGACGCGCTTCGGCGGCATGCTCTCCGCCTTCCGCCATGGCGCCCCGCCGCATGGCGGTTCCGCGCCAGGGATCGACCGCATCGTGATGCTGATCGCGAATGAGCCCAATATTCGCGAGGTCATCGCCTTTCCGATGAATGGCAAGGCCGAGGACCTGCTGATGGGCGCGCCGGCGCCGGTACCGCCCGAACGGCTTAAGGAGCTGCACATCCGCCCGGTTTTGCCGCCGGCCAAGCCGGCAGCGGCCGCGAAGGAATAGCCGCTTCCGCTTCACGCATTTGGCATTGGAGCGTGTAGCGCCGCTCATGCCATAGTCCTGGTAGTGGCGTGCCACGCACCGGTTTAAGCTGCCCGGCTCCGTGTGGTGCGCGCCCATAGGCAAAGTCCGTCGTCCACCCACAGCGCGCCCGCGCGATCGCGCGGACAGGGCGCGCTGTAAGCGCCGGAGTAAAAATCCCTCACTGAAGCGGCCGGGGAGTCCGGTTGCGCCGGAGTAAAAATCCGGCAGCAGAAAGCCTTTTGCCCGGTGGGCCGGGGGCGGAGGGATG
>SHVS01000028.1 GCA_009694135.1 Alphaproteobacteria bacterium | reverse complement strand
CCTCAACATTCGCACGCGATGCGCAAATTCTTTTCGCACGCGGCATGACGCTGAACTGGGTCCAACCGATCGATCAGTTCATCTGGTCGGCGCGCGTTGAGCTGGTCGCGCGCTTCACACGCTGATGCACGCGAACGCCGCAGAAAACTGCGCAATACGGCGACATTAGTCTGAATACTTTTGTATGTTTTAAGCGATATCTGTTGCTACGCCAAGCGTTGCCGCGAGTCGCGTTGGAACGGCGGCGTCGGCAAAATTCCGGCAAGCAAAAAATTTTTGTTGCACGAAGTGTTTGCCACTTGACTCATTCAAAGGCACATTAACGGGGTCGTTCTTGCGACAGCTCGTGTTCGAGCGGTGAGGAGAGCAGGCGGCGTCGGCGGCGAGATCTTCGTGATCGCGGCGGCGGCGAAATCAAGGATGCGGCCGCCCCGCATCGACCTCGGCGATCGAACCGGCGATAGCCGGACGCGTGCATACGGCCCCGTCGGGGCGAGGCATCGAGACTGGACGGTACTGTGTTGAGGAACATGGCGCCCAAGGACGGCACGGACAACCAAACCAACGGCTGAGTAGGAGACCATCATGGCTGCGAAGAAGAAAGCTGCGAAGAAGAAGGCCCCCGCGAAGAAGAAGGCGAAGAAGAAGTAGGGGCGAGAGCCCAGATCAAAACGCCCTCGTCCGACCGGACGGGGGCGTTTGCTTTTCTGGCCCAGCCCCGAATCGGGGCCCGGGCCCGAAGCGGACGCTAGCCGGAACGCGATCAGGCTGCGGCGTGGATACCCGCCGCCTTGACCTGATCGGAGACCAAACCCTCGAATTGCTTAAAATTGGACTCGAACCGGCGCGTAACCTCGCGCGCTGTAGTGTCATAGGCCGCCTTGTCGGCCCAAGCGCCGCGCGGCTGCAACACGTCGGCCGGCACGTCGGGGCAAACCGACGGCACGTTCAGGCCGAACATGGGGTCGCGCGCCGTCGCCACCTCGGCCAACCGCCCGTCGAGTGCCGCCCGCACCATGGCGCGGGTGTGGGCGATACGCATGCGCTGACCGACGCCATAGGCGCCGCCCGACCAGCCCGTGTTGACCAGCCAACACTTGGCACCGTGCCGCGCGATACGCTCGCCCAGCAGCTTGGCATAGACGGTCGGGTGGCGCGGCATGAAGGGCGCGCCGAAACAGGTCGAGAAGGTCGCCTGGGGCGCGCTGCCCATGCCCTTCTCCGTGCCGGCAACCCGTGCCGTATAGCCGGATAGGAAATGATACATCGCCTGATCTGCCGTCAGCCGGCTGATCGGCGGCAGCACACCGAAGGCATCCGCCGTTAGCATGACGATGGTATCCGGGTGTCCGCCTCGGCCGGTCGCGCTGACATTGGGAATGAAGGACAGGGGATAGGAGGCGCGCGTGTTCTCGGTCAGCTTGGCGTCGTCGAAATCATAGCCGCGGCCGTCCGGGTCCATGACCACGTTCTCCAGCACCGTGCCAAAGCGTTCGGTGGTCGCAAAAATCTCCGGTTCGGCCTCGCGCGACAGCTTGATCACCTTGGCATAGCAGCCGCCTTCGAAATTGAAGATGCCGTTGTCGGACCAGCCATGCTCGTCATCGCCGATCAGTGTGCGCGAACTGTCGGCCGACAGCGTGGTTTTGCCCGTGCCGGACAGGCCGAAAAAGATGGCGGTATCGCCCTTGGGCCCGATATTGGCCGAGCAATGCATGGACAGCACGCCGCGACCGGGCAGCAGGTAATTCAGGATCGAGAACACCGACTTTTTGATTTCGCCGGCATAGGAGGAGCCGCCGATCAGCACCAGCTTCTGGGCAAAGTCGACCAGAATGAAGGTTTCGGAATTGGTGCCGTCGAGCTTGGGATCGGCATGGAGCGCGGGGGAGTGCAGGATCGTGAAGTCCGGCACGAAATCCTGGAGCGCCGCCACCGGCGGCCGGATGAACATGTTGCGAGCGAACAGATTTTGCCACGCCGTTTCGGTCACCACGCGAATCTTGAGGCGATAGTCCGGATCGGCGCCGACATAGCTGTCGAGCGCAAAGACATCGCGGCCCTGGAAATAGGCCAGCATGCGCCGGTGCATGCTATCGAAGCGCGCCTGGGTGAATTTGCGATTGACGTCGCCCCACCAGATATTGGCGCTGGAGGAGGGCTCGTCGACGATGAACTTGTCGCGCGGCGAACGGCCCGTATGCTTGCCCGTGGTCGCTACCAGCGCCCCGCCCTCGCCCAGCTGGGCCTCGCGGCGGCGGATCGCTTCTTCATACAGAACCGGCACAGTGCAGTTCCAATAGACCGCGCGCAAATTGGCCAGCCCGTGATTCTCGAGCCCATGACGGCTGGCTACGGTTCCATGTTGCTTCAAGGCGTTATCCTCCGGCACATCGGCCATGCCGCGAGGATTGAGCACTCGCAGCGGCCGTATTTGGTAGCAGGTTACATAGCCGCGCCGGCCCGCCATTGCAACCGGGAGCGCCGAGGGGTTGGCTGCGCATTCAGGTGCCGGTTTCCCGCGCCTGGCGCACCAAGCGCACGAGTTCGGCGCGCGCCGCCTCGGCGTCGGTCGCGGGTTGGGCGAAGTCGAGGCGAGCCACCCGGCCTTCGCGCCGTAGATCGGCGCCCTCGGCATCGATCCCGGTCATGCGCCAACCCGTCCCAATCTCGCCCAACAGGCGATTGGCATAGAGATCGAGCGCCGCGCTATGGTCCTCGTTCATGTGGCCGACGATGTCGGCTTCGCGTGCGACCAGCGCCTCCGGTGCGGGCTGAATCACCTGGTCGCCCGGCAGCCAATGAATGCGGCCGAAGCCGGCAACCAGATGGGCGCGCTCGACCGCAACGCGATAGAGGGCAAAATCGCGAAAACTGGCATACATGGTCGCCGAGGGATGGCGCGCGAGAAAGCGGGCACGATGGTGTTCTTCGACGCTTGCGCTTGCACGGCCCTGGATCGAGGCACGAGCGCCGGTCAACGGCTCTACCAACCCGGCGGTGCCATCGAACAATAGCGACACGCGATCGTCGCGCGCGATGTTGCGGGTGTGGTCGGCTAAGCCGGAAATCAGCAGCAGCGGCGACCCATCGTGATCGCAGGCAACCAGCACCAGGGAGGCATAGGGCGCGCCGCCCGCCCGCCCGCCATCGCCGCGATCGAGAGTTGCCAGGCTCGCCCGGTCGGTGGCGCGGATCAGACGGCGAACGATATCTGCCGGCGGAACGTCAGCTGCGGCGGTTTCGGCCATAGTCGATTTTAGGAATCGGGGTTAGGCGGGCCGAAGCGCTGGAAAAAATAACCGGTGCCCACGCCCAATACGACCCAGAACACCGCATTCGCGCTGAGCGAGGCAATCGCGAACTGACGCTGCAATTCCGCCGGCGCCACACTGCCCGGCTCTGCCGGGTAGGGAGCACCGACCACATGGGGCAGCGCAATGAGCGCCAACCCGGCCAAGCGCAGCAGCCAGTGGGACGTGAAGGCCGTCATGGACAGGCCGACGCCGGTGAGCGCCACGGTGGACAACCACCAGACCTGGCGCGCCATCAGGTCGGCTGCCTCGGTGCCGGGCAATTCTGGGGGCAAGCCCAGGGCCGGCGCCAAGCTGAAGGCGGCAAATCCGCCAACGCCCCAGATCAGGCCGCGCCGGGCATCGGTCTCGCCGCGCAACGCATATCCCGCTGCCAGCAATAGGCCGAAGCCGATGCCGGCGAGCACGTCGAACAATCCAGTGAACAGGGTGCGCTGCACCCCTTCCGGTTCCCAGGCTTGATCGTGATCGTGGGCTTGAGTCGCGGGCCGCTGGACCTGGCCGACCGCCTGAATCTTCTTTTGCTCCGCAGCCTGTTCGTAAATTTCGGCCTTTTCGATCAGGGGCACAACCGCAAGAACATGAATGGCGGTCAAGGCCCCGCCTGCAATCAGTCCTGCTAGGGCGGCGGCGAAAAATATGCGCCTGAACAGGTCCATAACGCCATCAATGGCAGGGGAAATTGATGCCGTGGCGCGTGTCGTGGGCAGCATTGTGCACGGCTTCGATCTGCACGAAACCAACGCCCAGGATGATGAACGCGCCAAAAAGCGCGGCCGCAAACGCGGCCGAGAGGCGCTCGCTGAGCGGGAGTGCCACGGATTGGGTAAGCGGGTTGGGTGCGATCACGTCGAAACTCCATCGGCTAACGGCGAAGCGAGAGGCATGAACATAGCGCCGACCCCCGTCGGCGAATACCAAAAACTGCGGCCCGGCCTCGTACCCGGCCCCGGTTTCTGCCAGAATGAAGCTGCGGCACCGCCCCATTCTCGCCTCATTGGCTTGCCCATATATATAGGACGGCAGGCATGCCTCCAACCAGGGATATAACCCGTGCGCCACACCATCGCCCTTGTCGACGACGACCAGAACATCCTGACCTCCGTATCGATGGCGCTCGAGGCGGAGGGTTTCGAGGTCCGCACCTATACCGACGGCGACGAGGCCTTGCGCGGCTTGACTCAGCGCCCGGCCGATTTGGCCGTGCTCGATATCAAGATGCCCAGACTCGACGGCATGGAATTGCTGGGCCGGCTGCGCAAATCGAGCCGGATGCCCGTCATCTTCCTGACCTCAAAGGATACCGAGGTGGACGAGGTGGTGGGCCTGCGCATGGGGGCCGACGATTACATCACCAAACCGTTCTCCCAGCGCCTGCTGATCGAGCGCATCCGGGCCCTGTTGCGCCGGCAGGATCTGCTGCGCGATCCCGGCGAAAGCGGCGAGGCTCCGGTCGTGCGCGGCAATCTTCTGCTCGATTCGAGCCGGCACGCCTGTTCCTGGAAGGGCGAAGCGGTGGCGCTGACCGTGACCGAATTCCTAATCCTGAAGGCCCTTGCCGCTCGCCCCGGCCACGTCAAGAACCGGGACCAGTTGATGGATGCGGCCTATGGCGAATTGATCTATGTGGACGACCGCACCATCGACAGCCATATCAAGCGGTTGCGCAAGAAGTTAAAAGCGACCGACCAGGAGTTCAACCAGATCGAAACGCTCTACGGCGTCGGCTATCGCTACAAGGAAGTCTGAACCGCAGCACCCCGTTCGGCTGGGCCGGCTAGCCATGCTGCCGCCCCCGCGCGAGCTGCGCGCCCATCCAACCGACGCGGCCGCGGCTCACCCGCGTCTGGCGCGCCATCGCCACCGCCTATCGCCCCTTACCCGGCGCATCCTAGCGGTCAATCTGATGGCGCTTGCCATCTTGTTTGGCGGCCAACTCTATCTCGACGAGTATCATCGGCGCCTAATCGATGCCGAGTTGGAGGGTTTGCGCGTCCAGGCCGAACTGTTTGCCGGTGCGCTCGCCGAAGGCGCCATCGACCCCGAGACGGCCGCCAGCGGTACCGAGGCCGGTCAGAAGCTGGCCATCGAACCGGCGCGCCAGATCGTGCGCCGCTTGGTCGGGCAAGGCCGGGTGCGCGCGCGTTTGTTCGAGCCGGGCGGCGTCATGGTGGCGGACAGCCGCGTGCTCGTCGGACCAGGCGGTGCCGTGGAGGTTCAGGTGCTGCCGCCGCCGGCCTCGGGCGATATTTTCGCAACCTGGATCGACGCCGCCTATGACTGGGTGTTCAATCGGTTGCCCCGGCGCGACAGCTTCGAACCCTATCGCGAACCCGCGCCGCAGACCGCCGCCGATTACGACGAAGCACGCCGGGCGCTGATCGGCGAGACCGCACGCATTGTGCGAATTGCGGAGAACGACCGGCTCGTACTCGCCGCTGCCGTGCCGGTCCAGCGGTTTCGGCAAATAGTGGCTGCTCTGCTGCTGACCGTCGAGAGCACGGAAATCGACGAAGCCATGCGTCAGGTTCGGTTGGACATCCTCAAGCTGTTCGCACTCGCCTCCGCGATCACGGCCCTGCTCTCCATCTATCTCGCCGGCACTATCGTCCGGCCGATCCGGCGACTGTCCGAGGCGGCCGACCGGGTGCGTCGCGGCCAGGGCCGCAATCTGGTGATTCCCGACTTGTCGCGCCGCGCCGACGAGATCGGCGACCTCTCCGGCTCGTTGCGCGAAATGACGGAGGCGCTGTGGCAGCGGCTCGACGCCATCGAGCGTTTCGCGGCCGATGTGGCGCACGAGATCAAAAACCCACTGACCTCGCTGAACAGTGCGGTAGAGACAGTACAGCGCGTGACCGATCCAGCCCAACGCACCAAGCTGCTGGCCATCATCGCCGACGACGTCCGCCGTCTCAACCGCCTGATCTCGGATATTTCCGACGCCTCCAGGCTCGACGCCGAGTTGTCCCGCGCGGAGACCGAGCCGGTCGATCTCGCCCGCATGCTGGCGGCGCTGGTGGAGACCCACATGGCGACCCGCACGGACGAGACAGCCCCTCGGTTGGCATTAGACATTCCGCCCGGCGCAGCGGGCGTCATCGCCGGGATCGAGAGCCGGATCGCCCAGGTGTTTCGCAATCTGATCGCCAATGCCATCAGCTTCAGCCCGCCCGGCGGCGTCATCGGCCTTGCCCTGGTCGAGCAGGCCGACACTGTTATCGTCGCGGTGGAGGATGCCGGCCCCGGCCTGCCCGAAGGCAAGCTCGAGGCGATCTTCGACCGCTTCTACAGCGAGCGGCCCAAGGGGGAAAAATTCGGTACCCATTCCGGCCTCGGCCTGTCGATCTCCAAGCAAATCGTGGCAGCCCATGGCGGCAATATTCGTGCGGAAAACCGGCGCGGCCCCGACGGCCGCGTCGCCGGCGCGCGGTTTATTGTACGATTGCCAAGGGCGTAAATATTGCCCCCAGCCCACGCAAGCAGGCCTTTGTCTTAATGGCGAGGTCAAAGTCGTCGGTCCGAGCCACATCAGTTAAACGTCAAGTGTTACTTGACGTATCGCGAAGACTCTGACACGCTCGCGATCGTGATCCGCAGTTTCCGCAGCAAACCCCTGCGACACTATTTCGAGACCGGTGCGGCGAGCGGGCTGAATGTTCCGAATGCAGGGCGTATAGGCCGCATGCTGCGGGCCCTCGACGACGCCACGCAACCTGAGCAGGTCAATCTGCCGGGGTTTCGCTTTCATGCACTTCATGGCGAGCGGCGATGGTCCATCCGCGCCTCGGGTAACTGGCGGATCACATTCGGTTGGGATGGCATGGACGCCATCGACGTTGATCTGGAGGATTACCACTGATGCCTCGACACCCGCTTAAGCGCGCTTTGCCACCCATGCATCCGGGCGAACTGCTCCGCGAGGATGTGCTGCCTGCTCTTGAGCGCGGTCACGCGGAAATTGCGCGGCTGCTGCGTGTCTCGCGCCAGACCCTCCATGCCGTGTTGAGCGAGCGGCAGCCAGTCACGCCGTTGATGGCGCTGCGCCTTGGCAAATTGTGCGGCAACGGCCCGGAGTTCTGGCTCGCCCTGCAATCGCGCTACGATCTAGATCGGCTGAGAAAATCCCAGCACGCCGAAATCGCCGCCATACCCACCCTGGCAGCCGAGTGAGCCGCTTACGGTCAAACAATGAGGCCGATAGCCGGCTTGCCCGGACCCGCGAGCCCTAGCCCCGGATTGACTCCCGCCCACGGGACCACCACGCTTGCGTCCCATGACTTTGATCCACGCCACCGCCGTGGCCGATCCGGCGAGCGGACGCGCCGTGTTGTTACGCGGGCCGCCGGGCAGCGGCAAGTCGGACCTGGCGCTCCGCCTGATCGATCGGGGCTGGCGTCTGGTCGCAGACGATCAGGTCGCGATCGAGGCGCGCGCGGGGCGGCTGATCGCCGGCCCGCCCGCCGCCATCGTCGGACGCATCGAGGCGCGCGGGCTTGGCATTATCGCCCTCCCCCACATGGACGAGGCGATGGTGGTATTGGTCATCGATCTGGTCGCCCGCGATGGGATCGAGCGCCTGCCCGAGCCCGAGCGCTGCGCGCTCTCCGGCGTCGATCTGCCCCTGCTGCGGCTGGCGCCCTTCGAGGCCTCGGCTGTCGCCAAGGTTCGCCTTGCCGCAGAGGCGGCAGGGGGTGGATAATGCGGGCTCAATGAAGACCGATACACGGGTTATGGAACGCGGGGGCGAGGGGGATGCGCCGGCGGTCGCGACCGCCGACCCCTTGCGCGTTGTGCTGGTGACCGGCTTGTCCGGCGCGGGTCGCACCTCATGCCTCAAGGTCTTGGAAGATTTGGGCTATGAGGCCGTGGACAATTTGCCCGTTGCCCTAGTCGATCGGCTGCTCGACCCCTTGCCCAAGCGACCGATCGCCATCGGCGTCGATATCCGCACCAGGGGGTTCGAGAGCCCGGCGCTGATCGGCGAACTCACCCGTCTGCGCGCGCGCGCAGATTTGGCGGTGACGGTGTTGTTTCTGGATTGCGATTCCGAGGTGCTGGCGCGGCGCTTTACCGAGACCAGGCGACGCCATCCTCTCGCCCTCGACCGGCCGGTGGTGGACGGCATCCGCAGCGA
Source organism: Alphaproteobacteria bacterium (assembly GCA_009694135.1). Classification (GTDB taxonomy): domain Bacteria; phylum Pseudomonadota; class Alphaproteobacteria; order UBA6615; family UBA6615; genus SHVS01. The sequence goes on along the minus strand of SHVS01000028.1, from coordinate 4,122 downwards.
GCGGCAGCTTATGGCCCCCCTGCGCGAGCAGGCGGACGAGCTGTTCGATACGACCGCACTGTCGGCAACCGATTTGCGGCTGGCGCTGCGCAATCGCTTCGCGCTCGACCCGCGCCGCGCCACTGTGCTGACCGTGCTGTCTTTCTCCTACCGCCACGGCCTGCCGCGCGAGGCCGATCTGGTGTTCGACGCTCGCTTCCTCGACAACCCCCACTACGATCCGGCGCTACGCCCGCTCGACGGCCGCGACGCCCGTGTCGGCGCGCGCATCGCCGCAGATCCTGATTATGCCGCCTTTTTCGCCAATCTAACGCGCTTGCTGGTGCCCCTGCTGCCGCGCTTCTATCGCGAGGGCAAAAGCTATTTGACCCTGGCGATCGGCTGCACCGGCGGCCGTCATCGTTCGGTCTTTCTGGCGGAGGAGCTGGCGCGCTGGCTCGGCGGCGCAGGCCATAAAGTCAGCGTACAACACCGCGATTTGGAGCGACCAACCCCATGACCCGCATGACGGACGCGCCAAAGGAAAACACGATGATCGGACTGGTTCTTGTCACCCACGGCAATTTGGCGCGCGAATTGATCGCCACGGTCGAGCATGTGGTCGGGCCGCAGACAAAGATTGCAGCCGTGTGCATCGGCCCCGACGACGACATGGAACAGCGCCGCCGCGATATCCTGGATAGCGTGGCCGGCGTGGACAGCGGAAAGGGCGTGATCGTGCTGACCGACATGTTCGGCGGTACACCGTCCAATCTGGCGATCTCGATCATGGACAAGGCGCGGGTCGAGGTGATCGCGGGCGTCAACCTGCCCATGCTGATCAAGCTGGCCAGCGTGCGCCAGAGCGAGGGGCTGGCCGAGGCCGCCATCAGCGCCCAGGATGCCGGGCGGAAATATATCCACATCGCCTCCCAGGTGTTGAACGGCAAGCAGACATGAATGACGGCAGCGCCAGCGCAGCCGACGCCCCCCACCCCGAAGCCACGCGTCACGTTACCATCGTCAACCGCAAGGGACTGCACGCCCGCGCCGCCGCCCGTTTCGTCAAGCTGACCCAGGGTTTTCAAGCCGAGATCACGGTGATCAAGCAAGGCACCGCCGTTTCCGGCCTATCCATCATGGGACTGATGGTGCTGGCGGCCGCGCCGGGCTCGACGCTGGAGTTGCGCGCGCGCGGGCCGGGCGCGGCGGAAGCGCTGGCCGCGCTGGCGTTGCTGATCGAGCGCAAATTCGATGAAGACTAAAACTTCCGGCGCCGAGCGCGTGCTGACCGGGCTGGGCGTCGCCGCCGGGATCGCCATCGGCCCCGCCGCCGTCAGCGAGGCCGGCAATATCCAAATTCCCGAGTATGCCGTCGCCAAGACCGATTTGGAGGCCGAGGCGAAGCGGTTCGCCGAGGCGGCCGAGCGCGCGCGCCGCCAGGTCCAGAAGCTCCATCGCAAGGTCATGAGCCAGCTCGGCGCGGCGGCCGGCGAGATGGGCGATTTGCTCGACGCGCATTTGCAAATGCTGTCGGGCTCGCGCCTGATCCGCGGCGTGGAGGCGCGCATCGCCGCCGAGCGCATCAATGCCGAGGCCGCCGTTCAGCGCGAAGTCTCGGCGCTGGCCCAAAGTTTCGCCGGCCTGGACGATTCCTATTTCGCCGCCCGGGCCCAAGACGTGCGCGAGGTCGGCCATCGCCTGATCCGCCACCTCACGCGCACGCCCTACCAGGCCTTCGCCATGCTGCCCGATGGCTCGATCGTGCTGGCCGAGGAGATCAGTCCGGCCGACGCCGCGCTGATGGACCCGCGCCGCATCGCCGGCTTCGCCGCCGCGCTCGGCGGTGCGGAAGGCCACACCGCGATCATGGCGCGCGCCCTGGGCTTGCCCGCCGTGATGGGCCTGCCTGGCCTGCTCGACGGCGTCCACACGGGCACGCCAGTGATCGTCGACGGCGAGGCCGGCCATGTCATCATCAATCCTGCGAAGGCCACACTGGCGCGCTACCGCAAGCGCCAATCGGCGATCCAGCAGGACAAGCAGCAGCTCGCCCGGCTCGCCTCCCTGCCGGCGGTGACGCGCGACGGCCAGCGCATTCACCTCATGGCCAATGTCGATTTGCCCCGCGAGATCGAGGCGGCCCGCGCGGTCGGCGCCGAGGGCGTGGGCCTGCTGCGCACCGAATTCCAGTTCATGAACCGCAAGGACGTGCCGAGCGAGGACGAGCAGGCGGCACTTTTGGGCGAGCTGGTCGCCGGCATGGGCGGGCGGGTCGTTACGGTGCGCACGCTGGACGTGGGCGGCGACAAGCTGGCCCATGCGCTGGGCGATCATGTCGGCGCCGGACAGAACCCGGCGCTCGGCCTGCGCGCGATCCGGCTCAGCCTGCGCCAACCCGCCTTGCTCGACGCCCAGCTCGCCGCCATCCTGCGCGCCGGCGCGCGCGGCCCCGTGCGCATCCTGCTACCCATGATCTCCACCGTATCCGAAGTTTCGACGGTGCGCCGCGCGCTGGATCAGGTGGCGCGCCGCCTAGTGCGCCGGGCCGTGGATATCGCCGATCCCCTGCCGCCGCTCGGCGTCATGATCGAGGTGCCCGGCGCCGCGCTGACCGCCGACGCACTTGCGCGGGTGTCCGATTTCTTCGCGCTCGGCACCAACGACCTGACCCAGTACACGCTGGCCATCGACCGCGGCGACGAGCAGGTGGCGGACCTCTTCAATCCGCTCCATCCGGCCGTGCTGCGCCTGATCCAGTTCACCGTCGAGGCCGCGGCGCGCGCCGGCATCCCGGTCAGCGTATGCGGCGAGATGGCGGGCGAGCCGCGCTTCACGGCGCTGCTGATCGGGCTCGGCGTGCGCGAGCTGTCGATGGCGCCCAACAACCTGCCCCGGGTCAAGCGCCGCATCCGCCACCTGGAGCTTGCCGCCGCCACCGAGCGCGCGCGGGCAGTCATGAGCCAGTCCGACGAAGGCCGCATCGCGGCACTGATCGACGATTTTAATCAGCTTCAGGCGTAACATAGCCGCTAAGGTTGCGCCGCCCTCACCGCAGCGGCTCGACCCCATTTTGCTTGACGACATGCAGCAGCTTCAGCGCCGCGCCAGTCGGACGACGCTCGCCGCGCTCCCACTGGCTGACGGTGTTCACCGCCACATTCAGAAACCCCGCCATGACGGCCTGGCTCACGCCCGCGCGTGCGCGGACGGCGGCAATTTCGGCCGGCGACAAGGCTTTCACCTTCGGTAGCGTATCCCGCCCGAGCATCCTGAGCGTCGTCATGCGCAACTCGACATCCCCGACCACGCCGATCTTGTGCAGCCCACGCATGGCCTCGACGATCTCGGCCCGCATTCGCGCCTTGCCGCGCGGTTCTTTTGTTGTCTTACGCCGGCTCGACATAACTTACCTCCGCTAATTCTGCCTCGGCGATTGCCGCCTCGATGTCATCCTCCGCCAACCCGAAATAGCGCCGACCGACGCGCTGCCATTCCGCCAACTCATCGTCGTCGAGGTTGGCCCGCTCGTTCCTGGGCGAAGCCGAATAGGAACACCGCGCGGCTGCCGCGGCGATAGGCGATCACCGTGCGGAACCCACCGCTCTTGCCCTGACCAGACCGCGCGACGCGCTGTTTGATGATCCCGCCGCCAAGATCGGCATCGACCAGGTCGGCTTCGCCGCTCCGCACGGCCTTTATCAACGCTGTATCGGCGATCCCTTCGCGGCGCTGGAAGTGCGCGAAGGCCTTCAGCTTGTAGACTCGCGCCAGGCGCCTCCCAATCGCCGATAACTATAGTCAATGAGTGATAAGAAGAAAGTCTCGCGCGCGGTCATGAGCCAGTCTGACGACGGCCGCATCGCCGCCCTGATCGACGATTTCAACCAGCCTCAGGTGTGATGGATCATTCTCAATTTCACGAGGCTAAAATTAAGAATGACCCCCTATACGGTGGGCAACCGGCTCCAGGCTTAGCGGCAATCGCGACGCTCTGTCACACCGCTTTTAAACCTTTCTTAACTTTTTTGCTGGAATGTATCGCCTCCATTCGGCGGTTCCGCCGAAATCGCTTCGTTTCAAGGAGGGTTGTAGGATGTCGTGGCTTAAGAATATTTCGCTGGCGCCGAAGTTGCTGGCGAC
>SHVS01000027.1 GCA_009694135.1 Alphaproteobacteria bacterium | reverse complement strand
GCCAACCTCATTATCGGCCCCGGCATGTCCGGTAACGTTCGCCTCAATCCGGGACGGTATATTAGCCATGAAATAGCCATGGCGCCCGGCGAGTTAGATAATTTACGACTAACTAATTGATTTTCTTGGCGTCCCCTAGGGGATTCGAACCCCTGTTTGCCCTGTGCTACGGGGCGACCCGCCGGGACTCTCGTGCCGTTTCATGCTAGACTGGCTTTTAATAGCAACTCATGTCGGGAGGACACCATGCATCGCAGAATCGTCCCAGACATCGTCAGCAATCAGTCCCTTTCGACCGTCCAAGCCACCATGACCGTGCGCGACGCCGCACGCGAAATGGCGGCCAAGCGCATCGGCGCGCTCATGATCACCGACCAGGGCCGCCTGTCCGGCATCTTCACCGAACGCGACGTGATGACCAAGGTGGTGGCGGCCGGGCGCGACCCGGACACCACCACGCTGGCCGAGGTAATGACCCGCGATCCCGATACGGTCCGGCCGGACAGCTTGGCGCTCAAGGCGCTGGAAATGATGCGCGAGAGCGGCTATCGCCACCTGCCCGTGGTCGAGGCCGACGGCCGCATCGTCGCCATCGTGTCGATCCGCGACCTCTACTTCGCGGTCAAAACCGACCTGGAAGAGGACATCCAGGAGCGCGAGGCCTTCCTGTTCGGCTCGGGTTACGGCACGCCGGCCTGAACTTGGCCAAGTCACCGGCCGGTTGACCCGGCCAGGTCTTCGCCTATGCTGCGCCAATCTTCGGCACAGCATTGGGACCTGATCATGCCGCTTTCCACGCCCGCAGCGCGCGAGCGCAAGCACACGCGTCGCATCGAGTTGAACGGTTTTCTGCGCGAGGACGGTCTATGGGATATCGAAGCCCATCTGACCGACGAGAAATCCTATGGTTTCGACAATGAATGGCGCGGCCGGGTCGAGCCGGGAGCGCCGGTTCACGATATGTGGATCCGGCTGACCGTCGACGACGACAGGGTCGTGAAGGCCGTCGAGGTGGTGACCGATGTCGGCCCCTACAGCATGTGCCCGGATATCGCGCCCAACTTCCAGCGCCTGGTCGGCCTCAAGGTCGGGCCGGGCTGGAACAACCGGGTCAAGGAGTTGGTCGGCGGAACCCAGGGCTGCACCCATTTGGGCGAGCTGCTCGGGCCGGTCGCCACCATCGTCTATCAGACGCAATCGCCGTCCCTGCTGCGGAAAAAACGCGGCGCGGCCGAGGCGCCGAAGCCGGAAGTCCCGCGCCGGAAGCCGGCCAATCTCGACACCTGCCACGCCTATGCCAGCGACAGCGACGTGGTGAAGCGATTCCATCCCGCCTTCTATACCGGGAATTGACCGGCCGGAACCGAGGGGGCCGCCATGGAGGAGCAACTGGGGGGAGAACAACTGGGGGAGGAACAGCGGGGGCTGCGCTATGGCGAGCGGCCGGGGCTGCGTTTCGCCTGCGTGCTCGACGGTCGCGGCCGTGCGCGCGATCTATCGTGGGACGAGCTGCGGCAATGGCAGCCGAGCCTGGGCGTGCTGTGGATCCATCTCGAACGCGACGCGCCGGAGGCCCAGCGCTGGTTGCTTGAGGAAAGCGGTATCAACCCTGTGATGTGCGAAGCCCTGTTGGCCGAGGAATCTCGCCCGCGCGTCGAGGATGTCGAGGAAGCTCTGCTGGCCGTGCTGCGCGGCGTCAATGCCGGGGCAAGCGGTCCCGACGCGCTCGACCTTGTGCCCATCCATCTCTGGATCGACGCCAACCGGGTGATTTCGCTACGCGACAAGGACCACTTCCTGCTGGCGCTGCGCGATATCCGCGAGGCGCTCGTTATCGGCAAGGGCCCGACCGGCGCGGGCGATCTGTTCGTGCGCATCACGGAGAAACTGGTGCGCGATGTCGAGCCCGTGCTGGCCGCGCTCGACGATGAGGTCGATCATCTGGACGACCAACTCCAGGAACTCGACAGCGAGACCGCGCGCCACCGGCTGGGCGACCAGCGCCGCCGCGCCATCCATCTCAGACGCTACTTGTCGCCCCAGCGCGAAGCGCTGTTCCGCCTCCAGGTCGAAGACATGCCCTGGCTCAGCCGGCGCGACAAAATCCATCTGCGCGAGGTCACGGACAAGGTGCTGCGCTATGTCGAGAGCCTGGATACTACGCGCGACCGCACGACCATCCTGCACGAGGATTTGACAGCGCTGGTCTCCGAGCGCATCAGCAAGAACGCCAACCGCTTGACCGCGCTGGCCGCCATCCTGCTGCCGCCGAGCCTGATCGCCGGCACGCTGGGCGCCAATGTCGGTGGCATTCCGGGCAGCGATAGCCCCTGGGCCTTCGCCGTCGTGGTCGGGGTGATCTTGACGATCCTTCCCTTGGAAATCTGGATTCTGCGCCGGCTCGGCTGGCTGTAGGAAAGCCCGTCGTGGGATCGACTTACGCGCGCGCACGCCGCCGAAAATAGACCACGACATGCACGCGCATGGCCGAGGTCAGGCTTGGCCGGCGAACCGGGCCGGCCGACTTACCCCGCCGGGCCTTGAGAGCCATTGCGCGCGCCACGCTCGCCCGGCGCAGGCGGTCGATGCGGGTGCAGAGATCGTTGAGCGTGAGCCGCTCGCGCTTGCAGATCGCGGCGAGCGCCTCCCATAGCTCGGGTTCCAGGCGCACGCTGGTTCGGCGGCCCGCGACCACGACATTGCGGCTAACGAGAGAGCTGGTCATGGACTCCGTACTGAGCGTCCCCTAACGCCTTCTTCTTATATCGTCCACGTCGTTGCCAGCCTTGATGCCGACGGCCGACGCACCCGCAACTATTCCCGAGCCTACCCGGTTATGCAACTTGGAAAAGTCAGCGTATTAAATAATACGCGCTCGAAGTGTATGGATATGCCTAGGCCTTCTCGCCCGGCGCGTGCACGACCATCTGTAACGCGTGGAGCCCGGCCTCGAACTCATCGGCCAGCAATCCGTAAACGAGGCGCTGACGCTCAAGCCGCGACTTGCCGGTGAAAGCCGCGGCAACGATCGTGACCTTGAAATGGGTTTCGCCGCCCGGCCGGGCCCCGGCATGGCCGGCGTGACGGTGGGAATCGTCCGCGATCTCTAACTGTTCCGGCGCGAGGGCTTGGGACAATTTCGCGCGCATACTTTCGGCCATCGACATCGTGCCACTCCGCTCATTGAACCGCGACAAAGGGCCGGTATGGCAGCCCCGGAGTCAAGGGACTCGCTCGCGCGGCAAGCTACGCAACAATTCGCGCACCCCTTCCGCCGCGCCCAAGGCGACGTCGAGGGCGGCCTCGCCCCAGGCGCCGTCCAGACTGCCGGCGACGACTTGGCTCGCCTGATCGATCCGGCCGGCCTCGCTGCCGTCGGGCCACATCAGCGCCCAGGAGATTTCGACGCTTTGCCGCCCGCGCTCGGGCTTGCTGGCAGTAACGGTCCCGAGCAGAATCAGGCTCTCGCCGTCGAAGGCCGGTGCCACTGTCAGGCCGGATTGGCGCAGGATCTCGGCCAGCGCGCGTTGCAGCGTGGTGCGGCCGTCGCCCGGCGCGCCATCCACAGGGGCGACCGTGATGCGCCTGACCGGTGCGGCCTCGGCAACGCCAACGAACGGCGGCGGCTCACCCAAGACCAGGGCTGCGAGCGCGCGAGCCGACAGCTGCGCCAGGCGCCGCATGAGCGTGGGATCGGCCCGATACCACTGATCGCGCGGCACCGTCTCGCGGCGCACATCGCTGCCAAGCTCGCGGCCCTCCGGATCGATCAACCGCCAATCCAATTCTATGGCGGTCTGGGCCGCATCCTCAACCAGCACCGCGATGGTGCCGTGCAATTGGTGGCTGGCCGCATTGACGGCGCGCGTACCGGCGGGCATGTCGGCGCGCGCCAGCGCTTCGGCCATAGCCACGGCCAACCGCATCGTCGCAGCGCCCGGCGCGCCCGCCACGGGCAGGACGAGCACGCCGGCGGCGCCGTCGAGCCGCAGCAGCGGATTGGCGGCCCTGTCCGCCGCCATGAAGGGTTGCGGCAGGGGCTGACAGGCGGTCAAACCCAGCAAGGCCCATCCGATCGAGGCCCATCTTATCAAGGCGGGGACCGTCGCGACTCTAGAGAACACAACTCACCAGCAAGCCGATGAAGCAGAACAGCAGAAATATGACCAGGTGCGGCATTGGGGGACCGTGCCGAAGATCGCCGTCAGTTGGTGACGAATTCGAGCGAGGCCTTGGACAGCGCCACCGCACCGGACTCGGTGATCAAGACGGTGTGACCCGGCGTCATGGCCAGCCCGCTATCGCTGTCGACCAGGATCATATGCAGAAAAAAGACCATGCCCGGCGCCGCGATCACGGGATTGCCGTGGTAGAGCATGGGCCAGTCCATCCAGTTCGGCGCGAACAAGGCGCCCAGGCTGTAGCCGCAGGCGTTGAAGCGATGGGCGCGCAGGCCGGCGGCGTCGACCACGCGGGCATGGGCATCGAACGCCTCGCCGACCGGGCGTCCCGGTTTGAGCGCGTCCATGGTGGCGGCCATGGCGTCGAGCGCCGCCTTGTGCATGTCGCGCTGGGCCTGGCTGGGCTTGCCGATCTTGATCGTGCGCATCAGGCAGGCGTGGTAGTGGCGGTAGGCACCGGCGAATTCGAGATTGAGCTGGTCGTCGGCCTGCAATGTCTTGCGGCCGCTGAAATAGCGGCAGAGCAAGGCATCGCGACCGGAGCCGATGATGAATTCATTGGCGGGATAATCGCCGCCGCCCCGGAATACCGCACCCTGCATGGCGGCGAGGATCTCGCCTTCGTCGGCGCCGTAAACGGCCAAGCGATTTGCTTGGGTCAACGCGTCGTCGGCCAACTCGGCGGCACGCCGGACATAAACAAGCTCGGCCGGACTTTTGATCACGCGCAAGCGCGATACCAGCTCGGAAGCGTCGGCGAGCGTGCAGAAACCGTCGAGGGCGGCCTGGAGCCGCATGCCGTTGCGCGCGGTCAGGCCATAGGCCTCCCACTCCACGCCGAGCTTTTTGCCGCGCTGGCCACGCTCGGCCAGAATGTCGCGCAGCTCGCCGGCCGGATTGGCGCCGTCGCGATCGACCCAGATGCGAATGTCCTGGATGACCGAGGTATGCTGGGCCTGGCGCAAATCGGGCGCGCGCGTCAGCAGCGTCATGCGGCCATCGGCGCCGAGATAGAGGCATTGAAAGAAGACGAAGCCGAAGGTGTCGTAGCCGGTCAGGTAGAACATACTCTCCTGGCGGAACATGAGCAGGCCGTCGAGGCCGGCTTCGACCATGAGCGCGATGGTACGCCGCCGCCGTTCGGCCAGTTCCTCGGGAGTGAAGTGAAGTGCCATGGCTCATGCCTCCAATGTGACCAGCGAGATTTCGCGGCCGTAATCCGGTTCGCCGCGCAGCGTAGCCCGACGATAGCTGAAGAAATCGGTCTCTTCGCGACAAGTGTCGCGCTCCAACCTGATGACGCGGGCGAGACCGAGGCGGGCCAGCCGGCTCTCGGCATAACCGCCGAGATCGAACATGAACCGGCCATCGCGACGGGAGGGTGCGAAAAAACGCCTGTTGCTGCCATCTTCGGCGAGGAAGGGGGCTGGAAATTCCGGGCCGACCTCGTAGCTCGCCTGGGCGATGCAGGGACCGATGACGGCCGAGATATTGGCCGGCGCCGCGCCCAGCTTGACCATGGCGTCCACGGTCGCCTCCAGAATGCCAAGCTTGGCGCCCTTCCAACCGGCATGGGCGGCGCCGACCACGCGGTCGGCGGCGTCGAAGAACAGGACCGGCGCGCAATCGGCGGTCAGAATGCCAAGCGCGATGCCCGGAGTCCGGGTCACCAGCCCATCCACGCGCGGCGACCGATCCGGCGTCCAAGGGCGGGTGACTTCGGCAACATCACGGCCATGGACCTGGTAACACGTGACCAGCGCACCCGCCCCCAGATCGAGCGCCGCCAGCACCTGCGCCCGGTTGGCCGCGACTGCGGCCCCATCGTCGCCCGAGCCCAGCCCGCAATTGAGCGAGCCATAGATGCCGCCGCTGACCCCGCCGCGCCGCCCGAAGAAAGCGTGCCGGATGCCGTTGCCCTGGAGTTCGTCGATCGCGATCATGCTTCGAAACCTGGCGGCGCTCCCAATTGCCGATCGGCTATGGCGACCGCCTTGAACAATGTGCCCATCTCCGCCGGATCGATCAAGCGCTGCCAGCCCGAGCGCAAGCGTTTCGCCTGATCCGGCGTTGCGCGCGCGGTCAGCACGTGTGTTCGTGCCGCGCCTCCGAGGCGGGTCAAGAACTCGCCCTGGGCGACCGGCTCGTGGATCGCGGCGCCGCCCTCGGCTGCGGCCTGAGCGAGCCGCGCGAAATCGACATGGGCGGTGAGGTCGGCGGAGCCGGGATCGACGAGCGGATCGTGGCGGCGATGGCCGCGGATGGCCTGGAAGGTGTCGCCGGGCATGCTGGTGCCGTAACCGTAATCGATGACGAGCGCCGCGCCACCCGAGCGCGCAATCCGCTCGCCCAACGTGCGCGCCAGCGCCAAGCCGGCTGGACACAGCTCGGCAACGCTGCCCTCGGGTGCGTTGTCGAAACCCGGCCCGAGCAGGGCGGCGAGCGGCGAAGGTGCGGCATCGAGCACGAAGCGGAAGGTATCGCCGCCGGGACCGAGATCGATCCGCCGCTCGTGCCAGAAGCGCGGGCCGCGCTGGAGCTGGCGGATCGGCAGGGCGTCGACGAATTCGTTGGCAACGACAATCAGCGGGCCATCCGGCACGGTCGAGACATCGTTTTGCCAAACTGGCGCCGCGCTGGCCAGCGCCACCGCCTGGAGCCGGCGCAGCGTCGGGCTAGTCTCGACCAGATGCAGATCGAGTGCGGCGCGGAAGCCGGGTACGCCGGCGGTGGCGCGCAACGCATCGGCCATCAGCGTGCCGCGGCCGGGTCCAAGCTCCACCAAACGCAGGCGCGCAGGCGCGCCCATGCGCTGCCAGACCACCGCGCACCACAGCCCGATCAGCTCGCCGAAGACCTGGCCGATCTCTGGCGCGGTGACGAAATCGCCGGCGGCGCCGAAGGGTTGGCCGGCGGCGTAGGTACCGAAATCGGGATCGCCGCCCACCGCCGCCATGTAGTCGGCCAGCGCAATCGGTCCTTCCCTGCGGATGCGCCGGGCCAATCGCTCGGCCAGCGAGCGCTCAGCCACCGATCGGCGCGCGCGCGCGGGCGCGCTGGATCAGCACCAGGCCGGCCAAGATCATGGGTAGCGACAGCAATTGGCCCATGGTTGCCCCGGCAATGAGGAATCCCAAGAAGGCATCGGGCTCGCGGAACAGTTCGACGAAGGAGCGCGCGATGCCATAGCCGGCGAGCAAGGCGCCGAAGATCAGGCCAGGCCGCCGAAGCGCCTCGGTATAGCGGGCGAGCACGAACAGGACCAGCAGCAATACCGCACCTTCCAGCGCCGCTTCATAGAGCTGGCTCGGATGGCGCGGGTTGGGGCCGCCGCCCGGAAACACCATGGCCCAGGGCGCGTCGCTTACCCGGCCATAGAGTTCGCCATTGATGAAATTGGCGATGCGACCGCACAACAATCCGATCGGCGCCACCGCCGCGATGATATCGCCGAACACCAGGATCGGGATGCCATGCCGTCGCGCAAACCACACGCAGGCCGCGACGACGCCGAGAAAACCGCCGTGGAACGACATGCCGCCTTGCCACACCATCAGGATTTCGCCGGGATTGGCGAGGTAATAACCGGGTTTGTAGAACAGCACATAGCCGAGGCGGCCGCCGAGCATCACGCCGATGGTGGCCCAGACGACGAAATCGTCGAGCCGCTCGCGCACCACCAGGGCCGGCGGCCGTTGCGCCAGCCACAGCGCATAGCGCCAGCCGCCGATTAGTCCAGCGATATAGGCGAGCGCATACCAGCGAATGACGATCGGCCCGATCGCCAACGCCACGGGATCGATCGCGGGAAAGGGGAGGACGAGGGTCATGGCTCCTTTACCTAGACAAGGTCCTGCCGCTCCAGTTCGGAGGCTATGAACGGAGCGCGCCGGCGCAATATATCGAAGGCCTTGGGATCAATCTGCCTGACTCGCCGGTATTCAGCAAAGTGCGCCTCCCGCGAGTCCGAGCATTCCTTATCGTTTAGTTTCAAACGCTCAATCGTGGCACTAACTCGCTGGCGAATGTCCTCGCTCAAACCTAAACCAGGCATAACAGAAAGCGAGGAAAATTCGAGAGCGAACCATGAGTTCTAGATTTCAAAGGGATCGACGGTCGGCTGACCAACACCACCGGGGATATAAAGCGCCAAATACGCGCACACGCGCCCATACGACTCGTAAAGCTGACCCAGACATTTCCTCCAATACGGTTTCAATTTTCGATCTTGTGCACGTCGTGCCAAGAACCTCTTTCCAGGCTGCCTGACCTTTTTATCGAAATCAGGCGGCTCTGACTTAGCCTCCACTCTAATCACAGCTTCAATCCGGCCTTTTCCGCGCGATAGAGCCAGCGCGGCCAAAAGGGGTCGGTCTCTTTTAAGAAGCTCGGGAGCTTTTCATGGATCGCCTTGACTTTCGCCAGAGGCAAGTCAGGGGTCTCGAACACCTTTCTTGCTTGTGCGATCGCCTGTTGCGCTTCCAAGGACCGCGCTTCGCCCAGATTGAATATCTCGGAAGTCAGCCAGGCCGACGCGTCGCCGTGCGGACGCCAATCGACCAGGCGAATTGCAATGCTCCCATCCACAAGATCGAGATCGAAGAGTTTGTCCCTTGCGGTATCGAAATGCGGTTCGATCGAAGCTAGGACGAGAGGGGCGTGGGTACAGGCGAGAACCTGCACCTTCGCCTTCGGGTGAAGGCTGGCGATGACGCCGAGAAGCGCGGGCACGATTGCCCGTTGCCATCTCGGATGCAGATGGGCCTCGATCTCGTCGACGATGAATACAATACGGTCGGTCGGCTCTTGATGGAGCAGCGGAACGGCACGACGATGTTCATGCCACGCCCACACGATCAAATAGGCTAGCCCGACGATGCGCCGTGCACCCGCAGATGCGTGGATCACCGGAACGGAGCCGTAGGGCATCTTTATGGTCGGGATGTCTCGTGCATCGTTCGGACTTACACGAACGGGTTCACCGGGAACCAGGCGCTCGCCTTCGGAAGGCGATAAGGCCTCAAGCACCTTCGAAAGGTGAGTGAACTCCTCTGTCTTTCCTCTCTGCCAGGAAACCCAATCTCGCAGAAGGCCATTGCAGAGAATACGCCGATGGCCGCCAACTTCATCCTCCAGCCCGTTCCAAACGTCCTCGTTTCGGAAATGAAACGCCGAGGGCCGGTCCTTCTGATCGAGGGTCGCCGATTTGAGCTGACGCCAATAGTTCCGAGCCGGATCCCAAACCGAAAACCCTCCGTCCGCTCGCGCATAGACGACCAGTCCAGGGCTGGGCGGCCTGCCCTGCGGGCGGCTCCACGACCAATCCTCTAGATTAAATCTGCTTTGATGAGCGGCAGTCTTCTTCGTCTTGCTCATCACTTCATATTCGATCTCCGAAGTCGGCAGTTTGCCGTTCCGGCGCGGCAATGCTTGGGTATCGCGATACCAGGATTGCGTGAGCGCCCACCAGGCGCAATCCAAAATTAAGGATTTCCCGAGTCCGTTGTCGCCGGTGATCACGTTCAGGCGCGGCGCGAAGTCGATCGCCATCGACTCGACGGGGCCTACTTGCGTGAATTTGAGACGAGTCAGCATCGCGGAATTCTAATCCCAAAAGTATGGATTCCTCTAGCGATAAGGATCGGCCGCGTGCAGGAAGCCCTTGACGTACTCCGTCACGCCCGCCTCCAGCGGTGTGAACTGCCGCTTGAATCCGGCAGCGCGCAGGCGGTCCATTTTGGCTTGGGTGAAGTACTGGTATTTGTCGCGAATTTCCACGGGCGTGTCGACGAACTCGATGCGCGGTTCCCGGTCCAGCGCGCGGTAAACTGCGGCGGCGAGATCGGCGAAGCTGCGGGCCGTGCCGGTGCCGACATTGAACAACCCGCTGGTGCCGGGGTTGTCGTAAAGCCACAGCATGACGTCCACGCAATCGCCGACCCAGATGAAATCGCGGAGCTGGCCGCCATCGGCATAGTCCGGCTGGTGCGAGCGGAACAGGCGGGCCGGCTCGCCCGCGACCGCGCGCGGATAGATATGGGCGACCATGCTTTTCATCGAGCCCTTATGGGTCTCGTTGGGGCCGTAAACGTTGAAGAATTTGAGCCCGGCCCATTGCGGCGGCGCCGATTTGCCCTCCGCGACCAGCCGCGCCACCCGGCGGTCGAACAGATGCTTCGACCAGCCATAGGCGTTGAGCGGGCGCAGCCGCGCCAAAGCGGCAGTCGAGCCGTCATCGTCGAAGCCCTGGGCGCCGTCGCCGAAGGTGGCAGCCGAGGAAGCATAGATCAGGCGCACGCTATGGCGCGCGCACCACGCCCACAATGCCAGCGACAGAGTAAAATTCTCGCGCACGATCAGATCGGCGTCGCGCTCGGTGGTCGCCGAAATAGCGCCCATGTGGAACAGGCACGCGATCTCCTTGGCATTCGCGTCGAGGAAATCGAGCAGCCGTTCCGGCGGCACGATGGCGGCCAGTTCGCGCTTGGCGATGTTGCGCCATTTGTCCGCTTGGCCGAGCCGGTCGCATACGACCAGGTCGGCGATCCCGCGCGCCTCCAGCGCTGCGACCAGATTGGAGCCGATGAAGCCGGCGCCGCCCGTGACCACGATCATGCCGCCCGACCTTTCAACGATCTTGCCTTTCAACGACCATGCCTTTCGCCAAGATGCGCGATCCGTTAGTCTCGCCCTCTCGACATCTTATAGAACGCCCGGAGGACTCCCGCCATGCAGACCGACAATCGCCTGTTCGACGATTTGGCCCGGCTGGCCGGCGGCGCCATGGGCGCGGCGGCGGGGCTACGCGCGGAATTCGAGGGCCTGATGCGCCAGCAACTCGACCGCTTACTGGCCGGCATGGATTTGGTTCGGCGCGAAGAATTCGACGCGGTGCAAGCCATGGCGGCGAAGGCGCGCACGGAGCAGGAGGCCTTGGCCGCCCGCGTCGAAGCGCTCGAAGCCGCACTTGCCGCCGGTCGACGCGAGACCAGTTCGCCCGGCTGACCCGCCCGCCCCCACTGTGCTGCACCGCCCAAGGCGAACGCGCCAAGCGCGGAAATCCGCCGATTCGCACGCCCATTGCAGGCGCAAAATTGCTTGTTGCGCGCCCGAGTCGCTTTTGGCAACCTACCGGACATGGTGGTGCGGCGGCCATCACCACACTAGATGTCGTGGGGATCAGGTGCCGCCCGGCGATGGATTACAACCGCGCCGTACGCGGAGATCGCGAGATGACGGTCAATGTTGCCGAAACTGCTCGCCCCCCTTCCAACCCGTTAGATGTGGTCGAAGAGATCGTCGGCGCCAATGAATGGGCCTTCGACCGCGCCAATGACGACGAGCTCGTGGTGGAGATCACGGGGAAATATTGCGACTATCGCCTGTTCTTCATCTGGCGCCAGGATCTGAACGCGCTGCACTTCTCCTGCGTGTTCGACGCGCGCATCGCCGGGCCCAAGCGCGGCGAGGTCCACGAGCTGCTGGCGCTGGTCAACGAGAAGCTCTGGCTCGGCCATTTCGATTTGTGCCAGGAAGACGGCGTGCCCATGTTCCGCCACACCATCCTGCTCCGCGGCTCGCGCGGCGCGAGCGTCGAGCAGCTTGAAGACCTGGTGGATGTCGCGCTCAACGAAAGCGAACGCTTCTACCCGGCCTTCCAGTATGTCGTCTGGGGCGGCAAGCGCGCTGCCGATGCGCTCGCCGTCGCCATGTTCGATACCGTCGGCGAGGCCTAACCCGACATGGATGCTCCGCTGCTGCTGGTCGGCTGCGGCAAGATGGGCGGCGCCATGCTCCAGGGCTGGATCGAGCGCGCCATGGTCGGGTACGGCGTCATCATCGTCGAGCCCAATGAAATGAGCGTGGAACCCTTCGCGCTCCAAGACGGCATCGCCGTCCACGCCACGCCGGACACTATCGACGCCAAGGTGCGGCCGGCCGTCGTGGTGCTCGCCATCAAGCCGCAGATGATGGATGGCGCAATTGCCGCTTATCGCCGCTTCGCCAACCCGAGCACGCTGTTCCTATCGATCGCGGCGGGCAAGACGATCGCCTATTTCGAACGCCATCTCGGCGCCGATGCCGCCATCGTGCGTGCCATGCCGAACACGCCGGCAGCGGTCGGCCGCGGCATCACGGTGTGGGTTGCCAACAAGAAGGCCGGCCCGGCGCAGCGCAAGACCGCCGAGGCGCTGCTGGCCGCCGTGGGCGAGGTGGCGGCGGTAACCGACGAAGGCTTGCTCGACGCCGTGACCGCGCTGTCCGGCGGCGGACCGGCCTATGTGTTCCTGCTGATCGAATGCCTGGCCCAAGCCGGCGTCGAGGCCGGCCTGCCCGCCGACCTCGCCATGCGGCTCGCCCGCGTCACGGTCTCCGGGTCGGGCGAACTCACGCGGCTGTCCAGCGAGTCGGCGGTGACGCTGCGCCAGAACGTCACCAGCCCCAAGGGCACGACGCTGGAAGCGCTGAACGTGCTGATGGCGCCGGACGGCATGCAGGCGCTGTTCACCCGGGCGATCGCGGCGGCGACCCGGCGGTCGAAAGAGTTGGCGGGGTAGATTGCCGCACCGCACTCCACTCGCGCAACTTTCGGAAGATATTACTTTGAGAATCCTTCGCCAGGGCCGGATGCCAGCGCAGACGAAGATAGCGCAAAGACGCATTCAAAATATTGCTGGGCCTCGCTCCAGGGGGCTGCACGCCTCCATAGATTGACGACCTTTCTGCTCACTTCGACCACGTTTGCCGGCACCTCGAGAACATCTGTATTTAGCGCATCAGGCCTATCTGCTTTATCGTGTTCGCTATGATTAGACCTGTTGCGAAAATGAGGGGATTCCCAAGGGCGGCATGACGTGATTCAAGATGGGAGGGCGTTGGAGGGCCCTTCCGATGGCGAGATTTAGCTGCGCGGG